>JBMFPE010000001.1:0-24824 GCA_049969275.1 Candidatus Aenigmatarchaeota archaeon
TTTTTCTGGTTCTGTATCCTCATCGCCTAATTTCATAAAATCTGCTATTATGGTTGGCCATCTTACTGCAATTTCTCTTAAAGCAATTCCTGGGCCAGTATGGGCATCAACCAAATCGATAAAAACCGCTTTTAGGGATTGGTCTCCTTCTTTTAAAAGTTTTTCCCCTTCTTCTTTTTTTCCTTCTTTTACAAGATTTTTTCCTTTCTCAATTTTTGAATAGTAATCGAGAAATTCTTTATATTTCCTTAAGTCATGCATTACTAATTCTAAATCAGAAATCGCTGTTGCAACACTTGCTAAACCAGCTTTTATCGTAGCTTCTAGAGTTTCCTTTTGTCTTAAGGTCAATTCATAGTATTCTCTAAAAGCTGGCGAAACAAAAATCCATTCGTCTATTTTGAACCTAACAAAACCCCATTTTGGTAGTTGAAACATCAGAGAATAATAAACTCCTGTGCACTTTCCAAGAGGTGCTGCGAAATCTAAAAGTTCTTCTGCTTCTAAGGGTGAACCGTTAATTCCCTGGCCAGGCCTTACCCTCATCTCAGGCCTTTCAAGCTCAGGTTTCCATCTTCTTGGTGGAAAAGGTCCTTCTGGATATACTACTACCATAATTTAATTTTGTGTTTTTTTTCGCTTAAGCTTTCATTAAAATTATTCCGATTATCATCAAAAGAATCCCTATAAAAATTCCTGCTCTGCCCATTCCTTCTGGTTGATACCTTAAAATATAGGGAAAACCGATTAGAATTAACAAACCTACTACAAAACAACCAGCACCGATTATTTGATTAATCATTCTATCATTTTATTAGTTCTGTGCCTATATAAATCAAAGTTGGCCCAAACAAAATTTCAAGTAAAAACATTTCTTTATTTTGATTTCCAAAAGCACCTAAACAAAATATCGTGCCGAAAAAAAGCAAAATTCCTCCTATTATTTTGTTCATAAGAAATATTTAAACGAAAAGGTTAAAATCTTTTAGTTAAATTCCCAAATAATATAAAGTGATAAAATGCCTATATTTGCAAGAGCAAAACTTGTCATACACGATGACTGCATGTCTCCTGCTCCAGGAAGCCCTTATCCAGGATTGGCGTACACAAAACTTGAATACAGTGGACCAAACCCACAAAAAATTTATCACAAAATAAAAGAGCTTTTCATAAGTTTATGGAAGATTGACCCGCACGAGTTGCAGGAAAGAGATGTTTTTTGGGATAGAAGTAAAGGAGAGGAAAAATTTAAAGTTACTTTTGACATGGTAAAAGATTTGGATGTTTTTTCTTTCATTCAAGTAGTTGTTGAGCTTAAAGGAACGGCAAAACCAAGTAAAGAATTTGGGAGTGAAGGTTCAGCAACTATAAGAATAGAAGGCAGGCTAAGAACAGAGTATCCTCAAGATACTTTGTGGCAGAGAAGTTTGTTGTATGAAATGTTTAGAGTTTTTTATCATCGTGTAATATATGAAGGAAGAAGAAAAAAGTACCTTGAAGAGTGTAGGACAGACTTGCTAAGGTTTATCGAGGAAATAAAATCTTTTCTCAACATTCTAGCTAGAACAACTTAGTGGTTGAATGGTATCTATAACTTGGAGAGTTGAAGATGACTGTCTAGCCCCACGAGCAAGACTAACTATAGAGTACTCTGGAACAGACCCTTTTAGAGCTTATAAAATAGCAATGGATACTATGAGGAAGGTTCTTGAAGTTGAAGCTATGGATTTTTGGGAAAGGGATTTTAGATGGGATATAAGTTCTGACCCAAGAGATTTTTTTGTAAGACTTTATGTTGATAAAGGAATCGACTCACGCTCAAGAGCCTTGATAGAAGTTATAATGCAGGGTAAAATACCTTCTGACCCGAATAAAGAAGGGAGAATAACAATTCAGATTGGTGGAAGGCTGAGAACAGAATACAGACTTGAAACTGCGTTTCAGCAACTTCCCATTTACAGAGGCTTGATTTGGCTTTACCATAAAATTTTTTACAACAGAGTTAGAAGAGGTTATTTGGATATGTGCTATGATTGGATACAGAAGCTAAATTCTGCTTTTAGAGAAGTTCTAGAAATTTCTCCTGAAGCTCTAGGAAAAACTTAATTATTTTAACAGAAAAAAACAAAAGAATAGTATGGGGATTTTTTCTTTCCTCAAAAGAAAAAAAGAGACTGTTGCTCCGTTTCATGAAATTCCTGAAAGCTTACCACCTTTGCCGCCAAAGCCAGAAGTGAGTTTAGAATCTTCAAGTATAGAAAATGTAAAGGCAAAAATTGACTTGCTTTTAACCCAAATCGATAGTTTGAAAACACAGTATGAGACTATGAATGAAAGAATTAAAAATATAGAGCAGATGGTTCAGGAGATTAGAAGTTACTATTACAGTTATAAGAAGTGAATAGAGAAGGGTAAAAAAATCATTTTTAGCTTAAACTTTAGCTTTCTTCTCTGCAGGATTCGCAGAGCCATAGCCCGTTTTCTTTTTTTAGATTTTCTGAAAATTGTCCGCAGTTCTCACAGATTCCAATTTCATCAAAGCTATCTTGATCTTCGTTTATTATTATTGGCTTTAGATTTCTAGTTTTTGTATGAGGGAAGAAACCTGTACCAAGAAAATCAAAGTTGAAAAGATGGGCAAATTTTTTTGCAAGGTTTATATTTTTACTAAAAAGCCACCAAAATACTTCATTAGTGTAGCAATAAGGACATAGGATAGTGTTTGATTTTCTTTTGCACTTCACACAAAACTCTTGCTCTTCACCAGAAAAAAAATTTGAGAGAATTGAATGAAATGATTGGTACTCTGCTAATAATTGTTTGTCTTCTGAGTAAAGCCAAGAAGAAATTGTTTGTTTAAGGCAGTCTGTACAGAGAAAGTTTATTATGGGTTCGAAGCAAACCCTGCAGATTGTTGTTTCTTCCATATTCTTCCTCTCTAGGGATATATTATTGAATTTTTAGAATATTTAAGGTTTTCCTCTAAAAAATAAAATTTAAATACTTTAAAAATATAAAAAATTAAGTGATTTTAAATGAAAGTTAAAAATATTTTAGATGAAAAAAATCAATACCTAGTTTCACGACTCCTTAAAGATGGAAGAATAAAATACACTACCTTAGCAAAAGAGCTTAAGGTTACGCCAGCAGCAGTAAAAGAAAGGGTTGAAAGACTGATAGAAAAAAAGATACTTAAAATAGGCGCTTTGTTGAACTTGCAAAAACTTTATCCTTTAACAGCTTGTGTGGGAGTAGAAACCGATGCTGATGGTGTAAACATTTTAGTAAGAAAGTTGAGGAATTGTCCTTTAGTTTTCCACTTACTTAAAACCTCTGGAAACCACAACTTAATAATAAACATTTTAGCTACTGACATCGGTCTTATAGATGATTTTATAAATAAACAAATAAGGTCTGAGCCTGGGATTAAGCATGTAGAAGTGAACCTAGGGAACACTATAACTTTACCAGAGTTTGCGAATATCAAACTTTTTTATCCAAAAAATGATGAAGTTGCACCTTGTGGCCTAAGGTACGATGATGAGATGAGATGTCCAAGGTGTCCTGCTTTTTTTAAGGAGTGAGAATTATGGAAAAGAAAATTGAAGAACTAAAAGAAATTGAGGATGAAATCTACAAAAGACTCGAAGAAAAAGAGAGAATGAAAATGCTTGGCAACATAACCAGTAAGATTATATGCACTATGGCTAAGTATTTAATCAAGGATACTGGCTATAGTGCAACTAAAAGGATAATAGAGAGGGAGCTAAGAGAAATAGGAAAGAATGATGCAGAAAGAATAACCGAACTTATTGGGATAAAAGAAAAAACTCCTGAGAATGCCTCAAAAGCTTTAAAAATTGCTGCTTTAATACTGGGTTTGACACTGGATGTAATGAATAACAATACTGTGATCAAAGAATGCCCTTATGGTTCTGAGGTTTTGAAGTTTAAAGACCCATTTTTCTGTGTTATATGCAACGAATATTGCAGAGGAATAGTTGAGAAAATCGCCGGAGAAAATTACATGTTCGTGCAAACATCTAGTTTAACAAAGGGGGACGAGTTCTGTTCTTTTGAAGTAAAGAAAAGATTTTAATTTTTAACGGTATCTAATTATTAGTGGTAGCTTGTTGTATACCCTGTATAAGCTTCCAAGAAGAGAGTATATCCAAAAAACTTTTAGAGAAATTTGCAAAAAGCTGGAAATAGAGCCTTCTAGAGAAGATAGGGAAAGACTAGTAATTTATGAGATGATTGATGGGATGAGAACTACTACACATCTTGTTGGGGCTGACGCTTATTTTGATGGAGCAATGTTTGTCCTTAAGTTCGGGCATATTCTTAAAGAATTGGGTAGCAAATGCTTGTATACAAACGTAGTAGAAGAAAAACATGTTCAAAGAAAAAACTGGCCTGTTATACTTGAAGCCTTGAAACGGTGCCCAAGAATTTATGAAGAATATGCCAGAGAAAACGATGTGAGAATGGTATTTTTGGGGGATTATCATAAAATCGACCCTTCAGGAGAGCTTGGGAAAGAAATAGATAAACTCATGGAAAGAACTGCAAATAATAAAAGTTTTACTTCTGTCTACCTGTTAGGTTATTCTCCTGAATGGGCAGAATTAAACAGAAAATTGTGGGAAGATTTGCCAGAAATAACTGTAACTATAAGACATGCTAAGCTAAGGTTTTCGACAGGAATGCAACTACCTCCAGAAAAATCAGAAAACACGGAGTTTGTTTACGTCCAGCAAGGTTCAGCAAACTCTACTTGGAAGGATTATCAGAAGGTTTGCTTGGCTGGCATTGCCTTCAGAAGCATGATAATTAATGAGGCAGGAACACAATACTGGAAAGAATACACAAAAGATGAGGCGGAAACTGTAAGAAGATTGAGAGAAGAAAACTTGTACTATAGACGTTTTTATCTTTTCAAGCCTTATCCATACGTTGGCCTTACTTCTTACCCACCTGGAACTAAAAGAGCTATAATAGGAAGCCCTTTTGGACCAGAAGAAATCATATTCTAAATTAAACCAAAATTCTTGAAGAAATTTATTTTTTCTTTCTTTGCTTCACTTTTGACCATTAAGGCCAGACCTTTATGGGTTCTAAAGTCAAACTCGAATTTTTTAATTCCTTCTAGAGCTTTTTCCATTCCTTCCTGATAAGGATTAGCCATCTTATCTAGAATTTGGGGATCATCTTTTACCAGTCTTTTTATCAAATTTTTGTTTATTTCATTCGCATCTTTATACTTGCAAACGGCAGTAGTTATTATTGGATTTGTTTCAAGATTTTCTATATCGTTCATGATTTTTTTTACATCGTTGCTCCAAAATTGCAGAAGCACTCCTGCGTTTGTGAAAAACTCTCCTTCTGTTTCTTTTATCGCCTCACTTTTACCGTTACTCTCAAGATAAGCAATATGAGCTGCACCTCTTCCCATAAGTCCTAGTTTTTTGACAAGAAGTTCCATGCAAGCCTGATAGTTTGGATACTTATCTCTCAACCTTTCGAAATCACCTTGAAGGTAGCAGAAATGGTCTTCTATATCACTTTTCTGACCTTCCATCACTTTCTCTTCTTCAGAAATGTAAATGTTGAGGGAGGATGGGTGTAGGAGTTTAAACCTTTCCATTATAAGATTGTCTAGATTTCTAACGATGTTGCTGTAGATTTTATGCTTGTGGAGTTTTTCTTCTACAGTTTTAGGGTCGAGTTTTTTTAAAATAAGCACTCTTGGGTCATACTCATCATTGTCTGTGTCCAACATATCTGCATAACCAAAGGCAAGTCTTATAGTTGTTGCGATATCTTTAACTTTAGGGTTCTTAAGCGCTTCCTTAAAACCAAGGTTTGCCCCGCATATTGTTAAAGTTTCTACTGTGCCCGCAGCGTAAAGTCTTGTTTGATAATTATATATTTCTTTCAATTCTTCCTCTTTTGTTGGAGAATGCAATCCTAAATAGAAAGAATGGACAACATCCTCCATGTTTTTCTTGATTATTCTATCATAATCAAGGTAGGTTAATAATCTTTTGTACAAAATTTTTCCTATAATTTCTTTAATTTTCATGAAGTTAGAAAGAAAAGTTTAAATATTTAAAGTTAACGCTCAAACTATTTTCATCTCAGACAATATCTTTGCAGTAGTAACAGAGTCTAGCTGGAAGCCTTTTTCTACGTAGCGCTCGAGAACCCCGTGTCTTCCTCTTTCTTCTTTTCTCAACCTCAAAGCTTCCTCAGGAACTTTAACCATCACTGTTGATTCTATTCCCAGCTGTAAAGAATTTACTGGCATTTGCATGTATTCTAACTTTTTTAAGAAAGTTCCCCACTTTATCTCTTCTACAGGGTCGGCTAACTCGTCGTATAAACGCATCACAAAAGCTGTCCATAGTGCAACCTGATGACCATGACGACCAGGCTTAGGAGCAAGTCTATCAGTAGCATGAGATAAATCATGCTCTGAACCAGAAGCTCCTAGTGTTGAGTTATTTTTTATCATCCCTTCACCACATTTTATACAAGCCTCAACAACTTCTGGCACAACTTTTTCCTTGTAATAAGGGGTTGCAGTTCCTGCAGGAATTTTTTTGTCTTCCATTTCATTTATTAGTTTGAGCATACTTTTGGCAGGGTCTAAAAATAAATCGGAGGCTATTTCTTCCTTGAATGATTCGGGTTCTTGATATTTCCAGTCTTTCACAGCTGTAAGCTTTCCAAGAACATCACCGATTGCTGCAGTTATTGAAGAATAAGGAGCTTCTTGAATTATCTTGTAGGGAATTATTAAACCTATCGGCGGAGCAACGTCTAAAGAAATGTATCCTTTGTTTTTAATAGAACATCTTGGAGAAATCAAACCATCGTGAGAGACTGCAGTGGCAAAATGGACAAAATAAACTCTTTTTTCTGGCTTGCTTGCAAGTTGCACAGCATACTTTGTTGTATCTTCTACAGTTCCTCCGCCAACACTTAAAACTAGATTGTATTTTTTTCTCTGGATAATTTGAGCAATTCTACTTCCTTCTTCACTCGTAGCAGCTTCGACAGGAAAAGGTCCTTCAAGTTTATAGCTAGAAATATTTTTACATAAATCTTGGGCTATGTTATAGGTAGTTCCTTTCTCCTTCCCACTTATTACCCCTATTGTATCCTTTGGAATGGGTATTTCATCGAAAAGTCTAGCCACGCCTTCGTAAATATTTTCTTCTGGTTTTATTCTCATTATTTTTGGCAATATTGAGACTTGCATCATATCAAATTCTTTTGATTAACTTTAAATACTTGTTTTTTAGACTTTCCAGTATTCTTCTCTTTCCTTTTGCTCTAAGTCGAGCTGAGAGTTTAGCTTGTTGGCCCTAGGTCTTCCTGTTTGAGGGTCTTTTCTAAAAGTTATACCAACATTTTTCAGAAAAAGGTTGAAAGAATCTTTTATTTTTTTAACTTCTTCGGCATAACCTTTTGTTCCTGGCTCCCCTAAGAAAACCATCGCCCTGCTTCCGACTTGACTCAGAAAAAGTAAATCATGGTCAATAACAATACAGGTTTTTTCTTTGACGTCAACTAGCTTGTTCAAAAGTTTTGCTAGTGCAAGCCTTTGTTCGACGTCTAAAAAAGCAGAAGGTTCGTCCAAAAGGTATAAATCAGCATTTTTAGAAAGGCAGTAAGCTATAGCAACTCTTTGTAGCTCACCACCTGAAAGCTCTTTCAATTTCTTTTCTAGAAGTTTTTCAAGCCCTAAGGGCTTGATTATTTCTGCTTTATATTCCTCTTTCTCTATTTCTGCTACTGAAGCTAGGTATTCTCTCACCAAACCTTCAAAACTTATTTCTATGTATTGGGGCTTGTATGAAATTTTGACAGAAGAGCTTAACTTTCCTTTGTCAGGTTTTATCTCCCCTGCTAAAATTTTTGCAAAAGTTGTTTTTCCTAGGGCGTTTGCTCCTAGGATGGCTAAAACTTCTTTTTTTCTCAAATCACCTCTTTCAATTTCAAGGGTAAAGCTACCAAGTCTTTTTTGAATGTTTTCAAAAGAAGCTAGAACTTCTTGAGAAATTCCTCTTTCAGAAATGCTTGAGAAGAATGTTATTGGCTCTTCTCTAAACCTTACGTTATCTTCTTTTATGTAGCCGTCAAGAAAAATGTTTATCCCAACCCTTGTGCTGTAGGGTTTTGAAACTATACCATAAACTCCTGGTACTCCGTAGAAAATGTGAATTCTGTCCGCAAGAAAGTCTAGAGTTGCTAGGTCGTGGTCAACGACCATGACTGATTTTTGACTTGTGTATTCTTTTATTAGTTTTGCCATGTTTAACCTTTGGAAAACGTCAAGAAAGCTTGTTGGTTCGTCAAAGTAAAAGATATCTGCATCTCTCAAGATGCAAGAAATAATCGCAACTCTTTGTAGCTCACCACCTGAAAGCTCTTTTACTTCTTTTTCTACTATTTTTTCTAGGTTTGTTTTTTCTAAAATTTCGTTAAGAATTTTTCTTTCATCAATCTTTTCCATGAGTCTTGAAACCTTCCCGCTGTAAAATTTTGGAATTTGATCAACCCTTTGAGGTTTGTAGGAGATTTTAATTTTGTTCTCTTTCATTTGTTCAAGGTAGGATTGAAGCTCTGTACCACGAAAAATTTTAATTAAGTTGGAAAAATCTGCTTCACTTCCAAAAATTCCTAGGTTTGGTTTTATCTCCCCTGCTAAAATTCTTAAAGCAGTTGTTTTTCCTGTCCCGTTTGGCCCAACCAAACCAACTATTTTTCCTGGAGAGGGAAACGGTAACCTAAAAAGGGCAAAGTCGTTTGGCCCAAACCTATGAATTGGAAGTTCTTCAAGTTCTTTTGGTAAGTTAACTATACTTAAAGCTTTGAAGCCTGCTCTTTCGCAAGCTTTTATACATAAACCACATCCTATGCAAATTTTTTCGTCGATTCTTGGAAATGTGTTCTCATCTGTTACAATACATTCTTCTCCGGCTCTATTTTTTGGGCAAACCTTCATGCATTGATAATTGCATTTTTTTGGTTTGCACAAGTCTTTATCGATTACTGCTATTCTCTTTGCCATAACATTAAGATTGTCTAGAAGAAATAAGTTTTTTTCTTGTAAGGAAAAGGAAGTAATGAGTTTCTGCTGTTGTTAGGAAAACGTAAGAATAAGAAAAGAAGAAAGAAAAAATCAATAGAGAGGCTACCAGGTTCTCAAGACTGTTTGTTATTATTCCAACCATTTGAACTAATGCTTCCTCTGAAAGCTCGTAAGCTGAAAATAGTTGGTACACTGAAAATATTTTGAGGAGAACTGGAGAAATTGAAAGGAGCGTAAGAAAATAGGAAATAAGAAGTAACAGAAAATAAATTAGAAAAAGGAAAAACCAAAAAACAAAAGAGCTCAAGAGATTTTTTCTTACAATCTCGCAACTTTTTTTCATGGAAGAGAGAAAATCCTCTCTTTTTATTATGATTAGAGATGGAGAAAAGAGGAAGATAAAGCTTGTGAGAAGTCTTAAAAGAACGCCAGCATAACTTAAAGAAGAAAGAAGGATGTTTAGAAAGGCTAGGATAAAGGCTAAACTTAAAACTTGAGCTAAAAGTTTTCTTGAATAGTTCAACCCTGCACTAAAACCTTCCTCCCTCCAGACATCATAAATCAAGGCTCCTGAAAACCAACAGCTAAGAATAAAAGTTATCAAGAAAAGGATGAAAAGAGAAAAAAAGTTTAAGAGAATCGTGTTAACGTTTTCTTGAGTTATTTTTAAGGTTAGAAGGTTTGGCAAAACGCTTACTATAGGAAGAAGGAAGAAAAGAGAAATAGAGGAAGAGATAGAGAAAAGTGCAAAAAATGGAAAAAGCCTTTTGAATTTAAGAGAATCCTTCAAACTTTTTTTGTAAATTTCAGCTATTCCCATAAATAAAATAAAGTATTAAGTAGATAATAGCTTGACCCTTCAACAAATTCTTTATTTAATAAAAATGAAACTTTATATGGGAATTCCAAAGTATGTATAGATTCCATGCTTAAAATACAAATTACGGTTAAGGATTACTGATAAAACCAAAGGTGAGAAAAATAATAGTTGGTTTAGTTGGCAAGCCTAGTAGTGGGAAGTCAACTTTTTTTAAGGCAGCAACTTTGATAGACGTAAAAATAACAGGAATTCCTTTTTGCACGATAAAGCCTAACGTTGGGATAGGGTATGTAATAGTTGATTGTGTTTGTAAGGAGTTTGGGGTTAAGTGCAACCCTAGAACTGGGTTTTGTAGGGATGGGAAAAGATTTGTTCCTGTTAAGCTTATAGATGTTGCAGGACTGGTACCAGGAGCTCATGAAGGTAGAGGGTTGGGAAACCAGTTTCTAGATGACTTAAGACAGGCTTCTGCTTTAATTCATGTAGTTGATTTTTCTGGTTTAAGAGACGAAGAAGGAAGACCAACATCGGGTTATGACCCTTCTCGTGACATAGAATTTTTGGAAGAGGAGATTGACTTGTGGTTTGCAAGTGTGATAGAAAAGGCAGTGAAGAAATTTGAAAGAAGTTTAGTAGGAAAAACTAAAGCAGATTTAATCGAGATTCTAACTCAACAGCTTAGCGGCTTGGAAATTTTAAAAGAGCATGTGGAAAGGGCTTTGGAAAAGGCTTCTTTAACTGACATAAAAAATTTTGCCAGAGTTTTGAGACAAATTTCCAAACCAATCCTGATAGCAGCAAATAAAATAGATTTGAAGGAAGCAAGAGAAAATTTTGAGAAGTTGAAAGAAAAATATCCGAACGTAATTCCTACTTCTGCGGAGGCTGAGGTTGCCTTGAAAAGAGCTGCAGAAAAAGGATTGATAGATTATTTGCCTGGAAATGGCTTTAGAATTGTTGATGAGAGTAAGCTCGATTTAAGCCAAATAAAAGTTTTGGAGTTGATCAAAAAAGAAATTATAGAAAAGTATGGTTCTACAGGTGTGCAAGAGTGCTTGAACAGAACAGTTTTTGAACTGTTAAATTACATAGCAGTTTATCCTGTTGCTGATAGCAAAAAATTAAGCGATAAGGAAGGGAGAGTTTTGCCAGATGTTTTTCTTGTTCCAAAAGGAATTAGGTTGAAAGAATTTGCTTTCAAGATTCATACAGAAATTGGTGAAAAGTTTATTTGTGGGATAGACGCAAGGACAAAAAGAAAGCTTTCTGCTGATTATGAGCTTAAGGATAAAGATGTGATAGAAATCGCTTTTGCTAAGTAGGTTGAGTTATGTTAATTATTTTTTCTAAAAGCTTACCAAAAAAGCCAGTTAGGACAGGAGATTGGGATTTAGAAACGTAGCAATAACCAGAACTTTTGAAACCTCCTATATCTAAATTCAAGTAATAATATTCATTTTTCTTGAAACTGAAAGGAACGGTAAATGATAGTATCTTTGTTTCTCCCTTTTTCATCCCCTCAAAATCGGATTTGATCGTATGCTGAACCATTTTCTGAACCTCGATTTTATCTAGCTGCCATGTATAATTTCTTTCGCTAGTTGGCCAAACACATATTTCATGAGTTCCTAAGTAGTCAGAGTAGAAAGTATAAGAAGGATATCTATAAGTGCCCATTGAGCAATATTTACCCCCTCCTGAACAATCTTCACACCCGTAAGAATAAGAAGGGTATAACTTTTTGCCATGAGCTTCGCTGCAATCTATTCCTATTATAAACTGTCTTGAGAAAGAGTCGCTTATGCTTGAAAAAGTAAATCTTAATGTTGTTCCATACCTTATGTCAGAAAGAGAAAAGCAGTAATGGTTATAGCCGTCAACTTCGGCATAAGGATAGCTTGTTAAAGTTTCTGTGCTACTGATGTTTAAAGTAGCATTTCCAGATGGTAAATCTTTTGTTGACTCTATCGCAAGCTTTATTTCTTTAGAACCTTCTGGACAAAGAGTTTCTATTATTTCAAACCTTGGAAGCCAGCTTACTTTGTCTAGTGAAACAGGAAGTTTTATTTGTGTTTCGTCTACATCAAAACTTAGGCTTTTTGGTTCATAGGTGCCTTTATAGCCTGATGAATAGGAGTATCTACCATAAGAGTAGTTGATAGCAATTTCGTAAGAGAAGTATAAATTAAAACCTAGTTCTTCGTCGTAGCAGGAGTATATTGTATAACTTGAATTTTGTCCTCTGATAGAAATCCCTGTTCTAAGTTCGTTCATGAGTTTGTTGATATCAACATCAAACTTAAAATAGTCACATTTTCGATTGATAAATTCTTTTTTCCCTAGGTAAGAAGCGTTGATAATCTTTTTTTCTAACCATTCCTTGATGAGCTTGCTTTGAGAGGCTAAATCAGAGGGATATTCACCTATTGTTTGGATGGGCTCAAATTCAGAGCAATAATACTCTTGAGTTATTATAGAAGTTTTCACGCAGACAACATTACCTTCTGGAATAGAATAAACTTCAACCTCACTGTATTTAGGAGGAAAACCGAGTTCAGAAGAGTTGAGAGAAAAGTAAAGGTATTGGGGTGATTGTAATTTTATCAAACTTTTAGAATTTCCGTTTGCATAAATAAAATCTAAAGACCCCTGGGTTGTTGTTTCACTACTGTCATAAAAGGAAGTAAATGAAATAGAGTAGGAAATTCCAACTTCCTTCACTTTTCCTGCTTTTTCAAAAATTTTGTCTAGTAGTTCAGAAGCGTTGACTGGAGGGAAAAGGAAGTAAAAAATTATACCTATAGCAGCACCAAGAGCAATCAAAATAATAAAAATCATCGCTATTTTTTCCATAATTTAATTTTGTTTTTTTATATATAAATTAAACTAGTCTAAAATCTTCTTTTATTGTAGTTAAGACTAGATGAGTGTTAGTTCTTTCGACGTTTGGTGTCGCCAACAAGTTTTTGACGAAATCGCTAAGTTCTTGTCTCTTCTTGAACTTTGCCACGATTAGAGCGTCTGTTAAACCAGTAATGTCATAAACTGCACAAACGTTAGGAAATTTTGCTATTTCTTTTTCAACTTCCAAAAGCTTACCTTTTGAGACTGTTATTTCTATTATAGCTGTAAGCTCGTAGCCAACTTTTTCATGGTCCAAAATAGCAGTATATCCTTTTATTATTTTTTCATTCTCTAGAATTTTTACTCGATTTATTACTGCACCTACTGATAAACCTAGATGTCTTGCTATTTCCCTGAACGAAAGCCTTGAGTTTGAAAGCAAGATTTTGATTATTTTAACGTCTGTTTTGTCTAGTTCTATTTTTTCTCACCTTTTTGAATATTTGTTAATTAAAATATAAAAATTTTGAAAATTGTACAATTTTTAACTAGTTAATTTTATATTTTTGTGACGAGAAAGTTGAAGGGTGAGTGAAGAAATAGTTGAAAAAATAAAGAAAGAGAAGGTCGAGAGGGTTCATTTTCAGTTTGTTGATATAGTTGGGAACTTGAAAAGCGTTAGTGTGCCTACTAAGAATAAAGAAAACAGGGAAAACTTAAAGGAATACATAGAAAGTGGTTTGGGGTTTGACGGCTCTTCTGTAGAAGGTTTTGTTAGGATTGCTGAAAGTGATTTGGTTCTTAAACCAGAATTGTCAACTTTCAAAATTCTTCCTTGGAGAGCGAATAAAATAAAAGAAGGAAGGTTTTTGTGCGAAGTTCTAAGGCCAGGAGGGTTTCCTTTTGAAGGCGACCCTATTCATGTGTTGAGAAATTGTGAAAAAAGACTGGAAGAAAAAATTGGGAAGGGGACAAGCTATCAAGTAAGTTCAGAGATAGAATTTTTCCTTTTTGAGATGAAGGATGAAATCACCACACAGACTTTGAAAACTGATACTTACGGATATTTTGACTTTGCTCCCCTTCACAAAACAACCTTAGCTTTGAACAGAGCGATAGAATATATGGAAGGTTTGGGAATTAACGTGGTAAAAGAGCATCATGAAGTTTCTAGAGGACAGTATGAGATAAATTATAAGCATGATTCTGCCTTGAAAGCAGCGATAAATTTTATAAATTATAAGCTTTGTGTTAAGACCGCAAGTTATGAGAATGATTTGTACGCAAGCTTTATGCCAAAGCCTATTTATGGGGCAAACGGGTCAGGAGCTCACACCCATCAGAGCTTGATGAGAAATGGAGAAAACTTGTTTTTTGATGAAAAGGATAGCTATCATCTTTCAGAATTGGCAAAACACTTTCTTGCTGGTCAGTTAAAGTTTGTAAAAGAAATAGTTGGAGTTACTAACCCTACTGTCAATTCTTATAAAAGGTTGGTCGTTGGGTATGAGGCTCCTGTTTACATTTGCTGGGGAAGTAGGAACAGGTCGGCTTTGATAAGAAAGCCGGAGTATTTTCCTGGAAAAGAAAAAGAAACTAGGTTAGAAGCAAGATGGCCCGACCCTTCGATGAACCCTTTTCTTGGTCTTGCAGTAATGCTGGAAGCAGGGTTGTACGGAGTTGATAAGAAGGTTGACCTGCCTGAGCCTGTGGAAGAAGATGTTTATCATTTTGACGATTCTAAACTTAAAAAATTCTACATAGAAACTTTGCCTCAATCCTTAGGGGAAGTTATGGAACTCACAAGAAAAAGCAAGATAGTTGAGAGTGCTTTGGGGAAGTTTGTAAAAGAAAAGATTTATGAAACGCTTAAGGCTCAGTGGGATGATTATAGGAAGCAGGTTCATCCTTGGGAATTGGAGAAGTATCTAAGGTTGTAAAGGGGCAAAAATTAATAAGAGAGTTTGGAATATTTATTAGGAAAATTCTAAACTAAACTCAAATAAAAGTTTATGTATCGGCATAAGTTTTATCTTTAGTTTATCTATGCTCAATGTTTGTTCTTTTCCTGAATATACGACGATTCCTTCTTTTATCTTGAATTTTTTCATAAAATAGAGCAATGTCTTTATGTCTTGTTTTTTGATTTCATCCTTTTCTTTTACTTCTATCGGTAAAATTTTTTCATCGATTTTCAAAAAGTCTATTTCTTTTTCTCCTGCTCTCCAGTATTTATTCAGACATAAAGCAGAACACACGAGGTTTTCAAAAATTTTTCCTTCACCAAGCTTGGGATAAAAGCAAAGCGATAAAGCAATGTTAGCAGGATATATCTTTTTAAGCTTTCTTGACTCTGCCCTTATTGACGGCCTAAAATTCCTTACAACGGTGATAAGATTACCGAATTCAAGAAAGTTGATATGCTGTGTTAGCGTTAGTTTATGCACTCCTAATTCTTTAGAAAGTGCCGTAACATCTAGAATCATTCCAACATCTTTCATGAAAATGTCCTTTAATGTTGAAAGAAGTGAAATATTAACATGCTCGAACGTTCCTGGGATGTCTGTTTTAATTATTTTTTCTATTACGAGCTCTCTTATGTATTGATTTGCCTTTGTTCTATCTCCCCATCTTACAATTTCTGGAAAAGGCTTTCTTATATAATCATCAAAAATTCTTTTTAACTCCAACTCATACAATTCAAAATTCTCTATAGGTTTTCCAAGATAAAGTTCTGCAAATTCGTGAAGTGTTAAAGGACTTATGTAATGAGAAAAATATCTGCCAGCAAGATCTTTGATTGCTGCTTGCTCTAACGCGACGCTTGCTGAACCAGAAATGCAAATTTTAAGGTTGGGAAAATTATCATAGAGAAGTTTTATTTTTGAGCTCCAGTTCTTGAGTTTTTGAATTTCGTCGAAAAAAACGAAGCACTTCTCTTTTCTCCAGTCAACTTTTGTTATTTTTGAATATTCTTCTAATATCTTAGTCGGTTCTTCGATAGCTTCGTCAAAGGAAAAATAAAGAATGTTCTTAGGGTTAACTTTTTTGAGAAGTTCTTCTATTAGTTGATAAATTATTGTCGTCTTTCCTGTCCTTCTAAGGCCATTCAACAGCAATATCTGCCTGTAATTAAAGAAAGTTTTTTTCACACTTTCAAAAATTTTTCTTTTATATGGAAGAGCTTTTTCTTTTGATATGCCCGAGCTTTCCCACCATTCGTTTAAAAATATTAATTCCATATAAGTTCTATAAAAGAACTAATATTTAAATTTTTCGTTCTAAAGTAGAACTCTGAGTTTTTACCTTAAATGAAAAAGAGCTGTAAAATTTCTGAAAGAAATTTTGTCTTTATAGAACTAAACACAGATTTTAGGAGTTTACTACATCCTTAATCCTGTATGGAAATACTACTTTAAATTTTACGCATAAAACAAAATTATTAATAAAAGAAGCAATATTTATTAGGAAAGGTGAATGCTTGTATTCTAAAGAGATAGAATCACTACTTAAAAGTAAAAAAATTGAGATTGGGGACAGAATAATTGTTTCTAGGAAAGGAAAAAAATACGAAGGAATTCTGATGCCAAGGATTGAGCTTGGTGATAGATGTTGCCTAATTCTTAAGCTTGATAATGGCTACAACATTGGAATAAAGTTTGAAAAGGGAGTAAAGATAAAAAAAGTAAGGAAAGAGTGGAGAGTAGAAGAACCGAAAATAGAAAAGGAAAAAACAATAATTTTTGACAAAAAGCTTCCTTTAATTTCTATTCTTGGAACAGGAGGGACTATCGCAAGCAGGATAGATTATAGGACTGGTGGAGTGTATGCTTCTTTCTCTCCTCATGACATAGCAGCACAGATTCCTGAGCTAAAGGAAATAGCAAACATAAAAGTTGAGCAAGTGATGAACATAATGAGCGAGGATATGAGCCCAGAAAGATGGGTGGAAATAGCAAAAGCGATAGCAAAAGAGATTAACTCTGGCTCAAAAGGGATAATAGTTACTCATGGCACAGACACTTTGCACTATACTTCTGCTGCTCTTAGCTTCATGCTAAAGGATTTGCCTTGTCCAGTAGCTTTAGTTGGGTCGCAAAGAAGTAGTGATAGAGGAAGTAGTGATGCTGTGATGAACGTAGCATGTGCAGCAAACTTTGTTGCAAACTCTGACGTTGCTGAGGTTTGTGTGGTGATGCATGGAAGCATAAGCGACGATTATTGCTTAGCTATAAGAGGGACAAGAGTGAGAAAGATGCACACTAGCAGAAGGGACGCTTTTAAATCAATAAACGAATTACCTATAGCAAAAATTTACTGGGAAAGTAGAAAGATTGAAGTTTTAAACGAGAGTTATAGGAAAAGGAGTGAAAAAAAAGTAAAAGTTGATGATAAGGTTGAGAAAAAGGTTGCACTGATAAAGTGCTATCCTGGTTTAAACCCAGAAATTTTTGATTTTTACTTGGAAAAAGGCTATAAAGGGTTTGTAGTAGAAGCTACTGGCTTAGGCCATGTTCCTACCCTAGGAGAGAACTCTTTGTTGCAAAAAGTTGAAAAGGCTGTTGGCTTAGGAGTTCCTGTTGTCATTGTTTCTCAGTGTTTGTACGGAAGAACTCATCCAACAATCTACCATAACTTAAGGGAATTATCGAAAAGAGGGGCAATTTTTGCAAGCGACATGCTTCCTGAAGTTGCTTATGTTAAGTTGATGTTTGTTTTGGGGCATGAGAGGAAATTGGAAAAGATAAGAGAGCTTATGCTTACTAACTTGGCAGGAGAAATCTCGGAGAGAATCGAGTATGGGTGAAGAAATAAATTATAAAAGAATTGGTTTAAAAGCTGGCCTGGAAATTCACGTTCAGCTTGACACTAAGCATAAGCTTTTCTGTAATTGCTCTACTGAGATGAAGGAAAGAGAACCGATAGCAATAATAAAAAGAAAGCAGCATCCTGTTCAGAGTGAGCTGGGGGAGGTTGATGTTGCTGCACAATACGAGTATTTGAGAAACAGAAACTTTTACTATCAGGTTTTTAAGAATGAGGTTTGTCTTATAGATTTAGACGAAGAACCGCCTTTGCCTTTAAATCAAGAGGCTTTAGAAATCGCTTTGCAAATAGCTTTGCTTTTGAATTGTTCTATTCCAGAGGAAGTTCATGTTATGAGAAAAACTGTTATCGACGGCTCAACACCTATGGGCTTTCAAAGGACTGCTATTGTTGGGAGAGACGGATTTTTAAAGTATAAAGGAAGGAAAATCGAGATAAAGCATGTTTGTTTGGAAGAGGATGCAGCAGCAATAGTTAAGGAAGAGGATGGAAACGTGACTTATCGTTTAAACAGGTTAGGAGTTCCTTTGGTGGAAATTAGCACAGGAATTCTAGAAGGATTTTCTCCTGAGGAAATTCAAGAAATCGCATATTTCATAGGGCTAACTTGTAAGTCAACAGGAAAAATCAAAAGAGGAATTGGAACCATAAGGCAAGATTTAAACATAAGCATAAAAAAAGGAAAAAGGGTTGAGATAAAAGGTGTGCAGGAGCTTGGTTTATTGGCAAAAGTTGTCGAGCTAGAAGTAAAAAGGCAGTTGAGCTTAGCTAAAGTTGAAGAAGAGACAAGAGCTGCCCTGCCAGATGGAACAACAAAGTTCTTAAGACCTTTGCCTGGAGCTGCTCGATTATACCCTGAAACAGACGTTGAGCCGATAGTAATCTCTAAGGAATTGATTAGTAAAATTAAAAAGAGCTTGCCTGAGCCGTGGACTAAAAAGCTGTCGAAGTTTAAGTCAAAGTTAAAACTCTCTGACGATTTGGCAAAACAAATAATAAGGTCAGACTACTTGGAAATTTTTGAGAAGATTGTTCAGAAGAAAAAGGTAGACCCTTCTGTAGTAGCTAACACTTTTGTTTCCACCCTTAAGGATTTGGAGAAAAGGGAAAGGATAAACCTGGAAAATTTGAGTGAAAAGCATTTTGTTGAAGTTTTTGATGCTTTGGCAAAGAAACAACTGATAAAAGAAGCAATACCAGAAGTTTTGGTTTACTTGGCAAAAAACCCTGACAAGAATGTTGGCTTTGCTGTAAAAGAGCTAGAGCTGAAACCGATAAAGTTAAGTGAACTGAAAGAAATTGCAAAAAGTATTGTTAGTAAAGACATGCCTTTTGAAAAGGCTTTAGGTTTGGTGATGAGTAGAGTTAGGGGGAGAGTAGAGGCAAAAGAAGTTATGAAAGTTGTGAAAAAACTTTTGAAGTAGCTATTTATTTTTTAATTTTTCTAGTCGGGCTTCAAGGTCTTTTATTTTGACTTGCATCTCAATCGCTCTTTTTTCAAAATCTTCCATCATTCTCTTGAAAGTACCTTCTTCAATCTTTCTGTGAAAGTATTCTTGTTGAGTTACTCTTTGCATTTCCTCTATGCTTTCAAGCTCTTTCTTATAATTTTCTATTTCCTTTTTTATTTTTTCCTCTTCTGAAATTTTTCCTTTGAAGTACTTGTAAACAAAGTAGAAAGGAATTGGAAGAGAAAAAAGTGATAGCCACCAATAACTTGAGAATAAAAGCTGAGGAGAAATTACTTTAAAAGTTTTTTCTATTTCACCTTTATTACCGCTAGAATCTTCTGCCAGTATTCTTGCTAAAAATTCTCCTTGATCTTTAACTTTAAACTGAGATGAATAATTTCCTTCTTTTATCTCGCTTAAAGTTAATGTTTCACCTTGAAACTTTAACGTTAGTCTTCCTCCTTTTAAAGGTTTACCGTTAGGATAATAAGCTTCAACCGTAAAAAATACAGTTTCACCTGAGACTAGCTCGCTCTCTTTTGGAGAAACAAGCCTAAGCTCTAACTTTGCTGGCTCTACATATACGTTAGTGAAAGAACCACCAGTATATATCTTGCCCTTTTCTTCCTTTGTTACTTGACAAACCAAGCTCCAAGTACCTATAGGGTCTTCAAAAGTTATGGTATAGTTTCCAGAGTAGTTTCCTGCAAAAGTTTCGTTCAATTTTATGACAAGAGTGTTTGGAAAATTGCAAGTAACTGTTGCGTTGGTTTCTGATTTGTTTGCTTTTGTCACCTCGACCTCTATTCTTATAGTATCTCCTCTTTTAAAAGTAGAATCTTGTAAGGGAGAGATAAATTTTAAAGAAAAAACCTCTTCTGAAACTTTAACCCTTATAAAAAGTTCAGCATCGCCTACGTTACCTAGCGAATCGATAGCTCTAACGGAAATCCTCCATTCTCCTTCAGGGTCACCAAAGCTTATAGGATACTCGTAATAAAACCTTCCGTAATTATCAGTATATGTTTTATAATTAAACTGCCACCTACCAGAGCTTAGGCTTATGTAAACTTCGGCGTTTGGAACCACATTTTCTTGCTGATCTCTAACATTACCACTTATAAGTATTTTCTCGCCCTTGAAGTATTCACTTTTATCAGTTTGAAGAAAGATAAAAAGTTTGGAAATTTCTTCCTTAACGTTTATTTCACAAACATCAGAGCTATCTTCATACACACAATAAGAGCTTGCACCTATTGGAGAAGCATAACAGCTTACTTTAACTTCATACTTTCCTGGGGTTGAAGGAGCAGAGATTGTTCTTGTTTTTTGTTGGAGGGAGCATTGTTCATAATCTTCTTTAAAGTAGCATTCTTTTCTTGTCCCGTTTATAAAAATTGCTTGAATTTCATACTTGTCTGATGAGTTTATCTCGTAAGTTATTTGAAAGTTTGAGCCGGCAATCACTTGAGAAGGACAGCTTTTCATCTTCACGTAACATTTTGAGCAAACTTGTGAAGCTTGAGTTGTAATTACACTAACATTTTCTTGGGCTAAGGAGGAATAGCTGTTCTTGTCTGAAAAATTAATTTTTATCGTGTACGAATTACTTTGTGTTTCTCCATATTCTGCGTTTAAAACCCACTGAGCTGAAAGAGCCTGGTCTGGTAAAAGTTTTGAAAGAGTAGAGTTTACATAAAAAGGTGAGGGAGAAGGAGAAGGAAGCCATTCTGGAGAAACAAGCATAAAAGGATTAAGCCCGTAAGAAGTTCCTGAGTGGTTTAAATCTCTAACATTTTTTACAGTTGCGTTAACGTAAACCTCTACTTGAGGGTTGCTTGAGTCGAGAATCACCTCTTTTGGAAAAACGTTTAGCTCGACTACTTGAAGGTTTGGAGCTAGAACAGAAGAGTAATTTGAAACATTCCCTTCTCGGATAGAAACTCCTTTTTTCTCTTTGTAAAAGCACAACCATGAATCAACCCTGTCTTGAGGTGGAGTATCTAGTGTGGCGTTAAAAAAGAGAGAAACTTGTGATTGAGGAAGAGAAGTCCAATTTATGGAGGAAATTCTTCCTTCATAGGTTTCTGTAGTTATAAGACCAGGAGGTGAAGAAGAAATTGAGCTAGGGTCTATATAATAGTAGGGAATGTTTGAACAGCCACTTTGGTCGCAAGGAGGAACATAAATCTTTATCGTTATAACTTCATAGTTTGTATCTGGTAAAAATAAAAAATTGAAAGTAACGTTTGTTCCTGCATCTCCTGAAAGAGGAAAAATTGAAAGGGATGCTGCACAAGCTAAACTAGGTAAAAAATAGACAAAAGAGAGAAAAATTAAAAGTTTTTGTTTCTTCATAATTAATAAATAATTTAGCAAAAAGAAAAATCTTCTTTAGAGTATCTTTTTCCTTTGCCTTAAAACAATTCTTTTTGCTGTTTCTATTTCTTTTGGGAACTCTCTCCCTCTTTTTAAAGAGTTTTTTTCAACTTTCTTTGCCTCAAAAACCTTTACCAGATAGTTTGTTATTTCTTTTTCGTCAAAAGGTTTGCAAGAGAAAACATCTATACTTGCAAAACCATAACCAATAAAAGTATGGATGCTTATGTGACTTTCAGCGATTAAAACAAAAGCAGAGATTCCTCCTTTGTCAAAAGATTTAGGGTTACCTTTGTGAAGAACAACTTGGGGAGGAGAAATCTTGCGCATTCCCATCAAGTCTGGAAGCTCGTCTAGAATTTTGTAAATAAAAGTTAAGTCAGATAATTTTTTTTCATTGCAACCGTATAAATCTAAGGTTAAGTGGGGACCAAACATTTCCTTTTGCCTTTTTAATAAAATATTAACGTGCAAGTAGTATTTAAATTTTTATGAAAAATTTTATACAATTCAAGGAAGAATTTTTCCAATCAAATAGTTGCTTCTTGCTTCAGTAATTCTGATGTTTTTTATTTCTCCTAGCAAATTTTTCTCGCTTTTCACGACAATAGGCTTGTAGGCAAAATTTCTTGCTAAGAAAGTCTTGTTTTTCACCCCTTTCTCGTCTATTAGACATTCTCCTTCCCAACCTAACCACCTTTGATTTTTTTCAAAAGAAATTTTTCTCACAAGCTCGAAAGCTTCTTTTGACCTTTTTTTAACTATGTGATTAGGTAACTGCTTCATTTTGGCTGCTTCGGTTCTTGGCCTTGGTCCAAATTTTGAGATGTTCACTACATCTGGCTTAACTTTTTCTATAAAACCTAAAGTTTTTTCAAAATCTTCTTCACTTTCTGAAGGGAAGCCGACCATTATGTCAGTAGAAAGAGTTAGATTTGGGAAAGAATTAGAAAACTTTTCTATAATTTCCAAAGCGTCTTTTGGCTTATACCCTCTTTTCATTTCTTCCAGAATTTTTTCGCTGAAGGACTGAATCGGTAAGTGTAAGAACTTGAAGATTTTTTCATTCTTGTAGGATTGGACCAAGTCTTCTAGAATTTTTTTTGTGAACAGGGGGTTCATCATCCCAACTCTTACAAAAAATTTTCCTTCTAGTTTGCATATTTCTTCTAGAAGCAAAGGCAACTCTAGCTTACCTCTGTCAAAACCGTAAGAAGAAGTGTCTTGTGAAGTAAGCCAGATTTCTTTGTCCCCTTCTTTTATCGCTTGCTCTGCTTCCTTTTTAATCAAGTCTAAAGGGTAGGAGAAGATTTTGCCCCTTGCAAGCTTAACTATGCAGTAGGAGCAGTTGTGCCAGGCGCATCCTTCTGCTATTTGAATTATTCTTATTATAGGGTTTGCCTGAATTCTTGGCAAGCATAGCTTTGGCTTTCTTGAATCTTTAAGAAAAACAACTTTTTCTCCTTTTAGAGTCAGCTCAGTAGCTTCAACTATTTTTTCTAAAGAGTCTGGACCTATCAAGCTTGCTTTTGGGTTTATCCTTTCTATTATTTCTCTCTCTGTCTTGGTCATACATCCTGCAACTATCAAAGGCTTTTTAAGCTTTGTAAATTCTTTGACCTTGTTTATCATCCTTTTTTCAGTTGGAGTTTTGACTACACAAGTGTTGATTATTACCAAATCGCTTTCTTCCAAGTTTTCTGTAAGCTCAAAATTTTTGTTAAGCAGACCTTTCATTATTTCTGAGTCTGCTTGGTTTGAGGCGCAGCCAAAAGAGATGAAAAATATTTTTTTCAATTTTTTCACCTTGTGTGAATTTCTACTACATCAAAATCTTTTAGCTCATAGTCTAGACCAACTTTTTGCCCTGAGAATTTTGTGTTGTTAAAGATTCTTGCGTACTTGAAATTTTTTAGAAAGTCCTTGTGTAAAATTTTTGCAACATCTTTAACTGTTGAGCCTTTTGGTAGAGCTAGGGCAGACAAATCTTTTGGCTTTCCAGGCGATTTTGTGTAGACTCTTATTAAATCAAGCTTTTCCCAGATTTTTTCTTTTAAGATTTCAAGGTTAATTTTTTCTTTTGCAGAAATTTTTAAGTGTTGCGAATCTTTATCAGAAGTTTCTGATTTGTTTAAAACCCAAAGGAATTTTTTGTTTAGAAGATTTCTTTCTTTTAGAAGATTGTTTATTTCTTGTTCTTGTTCTTTCAAGTCTTTTGTTGCGTCTAGGAGAATTAAAATTTCGTCACAAGTGTGAAGAAGAGTTAGGAATTCAGGGTTGAAAGTTGAAGGGATTTCTACTAGTTGCAGCTGCAAGTCTGTATACTGCATCATACCAACTTCTGGTTTTTTTGTTGTGAAGGGATAATCAGCTATTTCAACTTTAGCGTTAGTTAAGGCTTTAAGCAAAGTACTTTTTCCTGAGTTTGTTAGACCAATTATGCAGACTTGAGCAGCACCTTCTTTCTTTATAGCTAGGCTTGGTTTTGCTTTTGCTTTTTTCTCTCCTTCTTTTTTTAGTTTAGCGAGCCTGTGCTTTAGCTGAGCTAAAAGGTTGCTCGTTCCTTTGTGCTTAGGTAAAACCCTAATCATTTCTTCCAAAGCTTTTATCTTCTCCTCCCTTGTTCTTGCTTCCAAGTACTTCTTTTCAGCAGCGTAATACTCTGGCCCAGCGTTTATTGGCATAATTATTCTAAATTAAAGAAGAATTTTAACCTTTTCTAAGGTATTTCAAAACTAAAAAAGAGTAGAGGAAGAAAATTAAGGCTGATGCTAAGAAAAGTGGAGGAAAGCCGTAAAAGGAAATCAGAAAACCTGAAACTCCTAAGCTAATCGTTTTTCCGGCATGAAAAGTTGTCATAAGCAAGCCTACATCAGTTCCGTAAGCAAAATAGTTTGTTGTTGTTTTTGTGAATATTGCTTCTATTCCTGCTGTTAGAAGACCGTAAGCAAAACCAAAAGCAATTAGGATTAAACTTACAAGAAAGCCTTTAATAAAACAAAGTAAAAGAAGTAGAGAAAAATAAAGAATTGCGCTGTAAACAATTATTTTTTTGAAGCTTAGCCTTATGACGAAGTAAGAAAGCGAAATTCCAACTATAAAAGCTTGAGCTCCCAGTATTAAACCAATCGTTTCTGTTTCAAGACCATTTTCCTTTAGGAATAAAGGAAAAATGTAATCAGCCGTTAAACCTAAGGATAAGCCAAGAATGAAAAATGCGATTAAAGCAACTTTGAAAATTTTTGGCTTTTTGTTTATGTCCAAAATTTCAAAAATTTTTTTAACATCAAAACTTACTTTTTTCTTCTCAGAAATTTTAAGGGCTGGGAAAATCGATAAAATGCTTACAAGGACACAAAAGATTAAAACGTTTGAGTAAAGTAAGAAAACTATGAGAAAG
>JBMFPE010000001.1:24834-29270 GCA_049969275.1 Candidatus Aenigmatarchaeota archaeon
GTGCCTAGGGATTGTGAAATGTAGTCAAAAACTCTCATTTGAATCAAACTTTTCCATTTTTCTTTGCTTTGCTCAAGGATAAAAGCTCTGTTCACTGCCCAAAGAGAAGCACTGCTTACACCTTCTGTTATTTTCCCGAAAAGAAATTCTAAAGGAGAAAAAGCAAAGTAATATATTGAGTTGAAAAATACTCTAAGGATTCCACTAAGGATAAAGAACATCTTTCTTCCCATAAAATCTGAAAGAATTGCAAAGGCGAGCCTTGTTGTTTGGAAGATTATCGGTAAAGCAGAATAAATCAGGCCTATGTAGATTATGTCTATCCCTCTTTCAAGCATTAGTAAAGGTAGAAGTATTGTGAGGATTCCGCTTACGAAGGAATCGATACCTTGAATAAAAAAAGCTTTTTTATTCTGGCTCAACTTCTTTCCCCTTTGGTCTTTTCATGCTCTCTATTCTTTTGTTTATCAGCTCATGGACTGATTCCGGATTTTTTATTCCTTTCATTATTATATCGTCTTTCACCCCCTTGATAATTATGTTGCCATAGTTGAAGATTCTTCCCACAATTCCTTTTATTACTCTAACGTCAGCAACACTTTGGTAGGGAATTGAAATTCTTTTTTTAGTTAGAATTCCTTCGATTTTTATAACTTCCGCATTCGTTATGAAGTATTCTCTTAGAACCCTTTCTGCTTCTGGCTCAAGGACTAAAGCTAGGATTACCAGAAGGAAAAGATAATAAACCCAAGTAGACCAAGAAAAGTTTAGGTAGGGAAGGAGTAAGAAAAGCAAGAATAAAACTAAAATTGAAAGAAAATAGTTGAAGATGAAAGAAATTCTTGCAGTCTTATACTTGAGCCTTTCTTCCATAATTTAAATTTGATTTGAGTTATAATTAGTTTAACGCTTAAACTCATATAAAGTAAAAAGATAAAATAATTTTATGGCAATTGTTGAGATTTCTCATGCAGATTTGCCTGAAAAACTTGAGATTCAGGAAGAAGTTAAAAATTTTTTAGAGAAATTTGAGGAAAGGTGGGAGATTTCTAGCTTTAAGCTTGACGTTAGAACTTATAGTCCTGGGGGAAGAAAAAAGTATTCTTTTCATGTAAAAGTTGTTGCTAGCGATAAAATTTTTATAGCAAAAGCGAGCTCTTGGGATGTTCCTTCAACCTTAAGCATTTTGTTGAAAAAACTGGAAAGAGAAATCGGGAAAAAGCTTAAGAAGGAAAGGATGGAAAAGATTTATACTTCAAGAAAAATTTTGATGAAATCTCGGTAGTTTTAAATTTGTAGTTTAAATTTAAATTATGGAAGTTTTTGTTGGGTGTTGTGGGTTTCCTGTAGGAATGAAAAAATATTTTCAAGAGTTTTCTTTGGTTGAAATTCAACAAACTTTTTACAAAATTCCTGAGATTAAAACTTTGCAGAGATGGAGAGAAGAGGCACCAAAAGATTTTATCTTTACGATAAAAGCTTTTCAAGGAATTAGCCATCCTACTTCAAGCCCAACTTGGAGGAGAAGCGGAATAGAAGAATTGAAGAAGTTAAGGGATAAAGTTGGTTTTCTTAAACCTACAAAAGAAGTTTTTGATTTTTGGAAGAAGAGTTTAGAGACTTGTAAAATTTTGAACTCCCCAGTTTGCTTGATTCAATTGCCAGCAGGCTTTAAGGAAAACGAAGAAAACAAAAAGAATGCGAAAAAGTTTTTCTCAAAGATTGAAAGAAAAAATCTTTCAATTGCTTTAGAGTTAAGAGGATGGGGTGAAGGAGGATTTAAAGAAATTTGCAAAAAGTTTGATTTGATCTCTTGCGTTGATCCTTTTGTTTCTCAACCTTTATACTTTTCTAAAAAAAAGATTGCTTACTTTAGGTTGCACGGAAGGTATGAGAAAGGAAGGATTGATTATAAGCATAAGTATAGTGAAGAAGAATTGAAAAAGTTAAAAGGAATTGTTGAAGGCTTGGGAGTGAAAAAAGTTTTTGTTCTTTTCAATAACGTTTTCATGAGAGAAGATGCTTTGAGGTTTAAAGAATTGATGAAAGTTTAAGAAATTCTTCTATCCTTAATTAGAGCTACCGTCTTTTTAACAGAAATGGTAAGAAAAAATTAAAAAGGAAAAAGTTTAAACTCCGTAAAGTGTTTGCAGTTCAACTCTAATTCAGAATATCATAAGGAATCAAAAATTTAGAAGGATGGTTAGAGGAACTGAGAAAAAATAGAAATTTCACTTTTTAATCTCGGGAAAAGATACAATCTTCTTAAAATCACCAGAAGTGAAGTACCGAAAAGTTTATTTGTCCCACGTGGGACATTTTAAAAAAAGGTTAAAAAAATGTTTGTGATACCTTTTGACATCCCAAGAAGCAAACAAGCTGAGAAAAGAAGGATAAACAGAGAGCTACATAGAATAAAAGCTAGGATGATTCACCAAAGCTTCTGGCAGCATGAAAACTTAAACAAACTAGTAGAAATAGCTTTGCTAATAAGGCAAAGCGGTGGTTCTGCAAAATATTAGAAGAAAAGTTCACCTTCTGAACAAGACTTAAGTTTTCTCTAAGAATAAAAAATGGAAGAAAGAAGACCACATCTAAACTTCGGTCTCTTCTTCTGTTTCTCCTGGAACTTCTTCAGGTTCTTCGGTCTCTTCTGGTTCTTCTTCAGTTGGTTCCTCTTCAGGAACCTCAGGCTCTTCTTTAGGCTCTTCTGCTCCTTCCTCTGCCTTTCCTACCTTCTCTCCTATAGCGAACCTATTCCTTACTTCTTTAATTTTAATGTGAGCCTTTTCTCCCTTCTTTGTGTTTCCGACAAACACAACAAAGTTCTTTATCCTTGCTATCCCGTCTCCTCTTGAACCGACTTCATTTATCTCCACATCGTACTCTTCCCCAACCTTTATAGGTTTAGGAAGGTCGATTCTTTGACCGAATTTTTTAAAACCTCTTCTTTCAAACCTTGGCATTTAAAAACCTCCTTTACTTTTTCTACTCAGAACTAGAAAAGTCTGAGTAGTTTAATTAAAGAAAAAGCATTACCTTTCTTTTCAACCTCCACTTATTTCTTCTTATTTAATATATTTAAGCTTATCGCTACTCAAAAGTGAGGAGCTTTAAAAATAAGTTTAAAAAGTTTAAAAGTTTAACTTTCTAACTTTTTTTGATGCCAAACAGCAATAATGTGGAAGAAGTATACTTGGACGCAGTAAAAAAGCTAAGGGCAAGCTTTCCAAAGTTTGTCATATTCTTAGGCTTAGCCTACATAGTCTGGCTTCTTTACTCTCATTTCTTCTTCCAGCTAAGCAAGGAAAGTACCTTAGGAAACATAGAAGTAGTGAGACTTGACAGCTTGCTAATCATCTCGGCAGTAGTTGTTTTGATTCTTTCTTCATTCGTTGAAATAAAAAACGTTGCAGACGCTTGTGCTGGTTTGGTAACATCTTACATTTCTTCAGCAGGAAAAATAGAAGAAATAAGAGTAAGAAAAGTTAGAAGGGCTTTTAGAACAACTTTCTACATTTTGCCTTTCACTGTAGCCTATCTTATATTCTCAAACCTTTTAGAGCAAGTTTTTCCTTTGCTAACAACAATAATTCCTCTTGTTATTGTAATCTGGGTTGTTGTTGCTTCCATTTTCTTGGCCATGGTTTTGGGTTTAGAGCTTGAGGAAGCAGCAAACAACTTCATCCAAAGATTAAGGAAGATAAAACCGAAGAAGTGACGAATGGAAAAACTTATTAGCTTATCTTTACATATAAAAAATTGACAAGAAATGGCGCCCCAAAAATCATGGTATACTTTTTCTAGAAAAATTAATTTAGCTTTGGGGCTATAAGGGATGATCCTTCTAAATCTCTACTAAATGGGGACCAGGAAGACACTATAGATTTTTGCGAAGTTTGTGAGCTAGTAACAGATGAAATAACAACTATAGAATCTTTTAACGTCTGCAAAGAGTGTGCTGAAGACCTAGAACTAAAGGAACTTGAAAATGATCCTCCTCAAAAGTGTGCCATTTGTGGTTGGCCGATAAACAGAATTTTAAGCAAAAAGAACACGAAGAAATTCCTGGAAGGAATAAAGAACTGGCTAAAAGAAAATTCTTCTCAAGAAATAGAAGAAAAAATTGAAAAGAGACTAAGATTTCTTGAGAACAAAGAGCTTAGCGTTTGTAGGTATGACTTTTTCTTGATGGTAAAAGAGATCATCGAAAACGAAAGCAAAGAATTGGGGGAAAAATTTGAAAAAATTCTAAAAGCTTTTGATTTTGGAGGAAGCTTAATAAGCTAGAATTGAAAAATAAAAGATTATGACAAGAAAACTTTTTTGGGAAGATTCTTATCTTAAAGAATTTGAAGCAAAAGTTTTGAGAATAGAAGGGAATAAAGTTTTTCTTGACCAAACATGTTTTTACCCAAAAGGTGGAGGTCAGCCCT
>JBMFPE010000001.1:29280-50498 GCA_049969275.1 Candidatus Aenigmatarchaeota archaeon
CACAGGAGAGATAGAAGGGATAAGAGTTCTGGAAACTTTAAAACAAGGAGAAGAAATAATTCATGTTCTAGAAAAAGAGCCTTTTTTTAAAGTTAACCAACTGGTTAAAGGAAAGATTGACTGGGAAAGAAGGTACAAGCTAATGAGGATGCATACTGCTGCTCATATAATAAGTGCGATTATCAACAAAGAAACTCAAGCCTTGATAACAGGGAATCAACTTGAGACCGAAAAATCAAGAATTGATTACAGTTTAGAAAATTTTGACAGAGCTTTGATAGAAGATTGCATAAGAAGGGCTAACGAAGAAGCAAAAAAAGGTTTGGAAGTTAAAACCTACTTTTTAAAAAGAGAAGACGCAGAGAAAATTCCAAGTATAACAAAACTGGCAAAAGGTTTACCAAACTTGAAAGAATTCAGGATTGTTGAAATTGTTGGTCTAGACTTGCAGGCAGACGGAGGAACTCATGTTAAAAACACTAAAGAAGTTGGACAAATCAAAATTGAATCGATGGAAAATAAAGGGAAGGATAACAGAAGGATTTATTTCTCTCTTCAGTAGAATATTAAATGGAGAGAATGAACGAAAAAGAGTGTGTTTTTATTGGCTGCAACAAAAAAGTAATAGGAAAATGCAGTAAGTGCGGTTTACCATTTTGTTCCTTACATTTAAAAAAGATGGACAGCAAATATATTTGCGTTAACTGCTTAAAATACTCGAAAAGATAGAAGAATTTACTTCTTAACTTGAAAGATTCAGCTTTCTTTTGATTCTCTATTTTATAATTTAAGAAGCCATTACCGAATGAAAACTGCTATTTTAGACAGTTTAAAAGGTTGAAAAAATAATTCAAATAATTATCTAACTGGAGATTTATCGTGAAAAAAGTTTAAAAAAATAAAGTTGTTCATAAATTTGAAAATTAAAAAACTAAATCCTGACAAAAAATAGTTATTGTTTAAAATAGCTTCTCTTAAGCTCTGGCCTGGAATATTTACACTTAGGACATTCGTAGATTTCTATACTCCTTCCAGAATAGGTTTTTTCCATTTTTGTTCCACATCTTGGGCAAAAAACTCCTTCTTCTGTTAAGATAAACTCTTCTTTTGGTTTGGCTCTTTTTCTAAAGTAAAAAACAATGAAAATTGAAGGAATAAAAACACATGCTATTATAGGCAGAATGATATAAAGAATAGGAAGACCTTCTTCTTTCTTTTTCTCCCCTTCCTCGCATTCTTCTTCTTGTAAGTAGCTTAAACAACGAAAGTTTGTTTCCTCGCCACAATAATAAACGGTTCTGTTTCTTTTACCTTGAGTGCAATTACTCCATTCGCTTGGCTCAGGACAAACAGGGCATTCAGGAGTAGGTAAGGATACTTTTTCTTCTCCTGCTATTGCAAAAAGAGAGAAGCTAGGAAGTTCTGATTCAAAGTAAATAAAAGAAGAATCTTCATTTATTCTATAAGTTCTTAACTTTTCCCAGGAAGTTTTAAGTCTATAAAGGCTTATAGTGCTTACATTTATGTTATTGAAATAAACCCAAGACTTCTTTACTTTAAACCTCGTTGTTATTTTTTCCAGATTTTTTTCTTCCAGATTTTCACTTGAAAATTCTAGGTAATAGTAGACTTTTTTATTAAGTGCTAGATTTGGGTCGATAAGCGATTCGTTAATCCTTTGGACTTTAATTATAAAATTGTAGGTTGAAACATTTGCCTTTAAAGTCAGGTTGTAGATAAGAAAGTCGGAGGACGTGAAGCTTCTTATTTGATTTTTATCTATGCATTTAACGATCAGAGTTATATTTTTTTCTTCACTTAAGACTACAAAGTCTTGAGAGCATTCAGGTGGAGGAGAAGGCTGTGAAGGTGTTACACAAACATTATTTTCACAAACTTGACCTCCTGGACATCCGCAAGAATTGCCACAGCATCCTGGCGAACCTGGACAAGCACAATCCTGTGGGCAATTAGAGCAAGTTTCTCCTTCCTCACAAGCACCATTTCCACAATAAATTTTGGAAGATGTGTTAAAGCTATACTCTAGAGAAACATTCCATCTGTTTGAAGTATCATTAACAAAAACTTTCCATCTTATCGTGCATCCTACTGTTGAGTTTATTTTGGCTGTTATATTACTCCATGCTTCTAACGGACTTGTTTGCCAAGATACCCAAGAATAATTATAAAAGTTGAGTGTACAATTATCTATACTGAAAATATACCCACTAAGTCCTCTTGTATCATTCCATTTAACGCTGAACAGTGTAAATTCTCCAGCTACTGTTGAATTTACAGAAGATAAAGAATAAGTCGGTGGGAAAATGTCTATACTAAAATTTCTTTCTACAGAATTGTAATTTCCAGAAGTATCGTTTGACCAAATCCTTACTCCACACTCATTTACACCTTCTACACTACAAAATTTGTTTAAACCTACAGTAATAGTTGTATTAGAAGAACCACAGCTTATTTCTCCTCTGTAAGTCCATGTTGACCCACTTCGAGTATAAAGCAAACATTTATCTGTAGCCACGTTATCTGTTACAGAATAAGTTAGTTGGAAGTCAGAAATTTGCCATGAACCTTCGGGTGGTGATGAAATAGAGATAGAAGGAGGGGAAGTATCCGGCTCAGTAGTTCTTACAACTTTTATGTTATAGGTTTTTCCTTCACTCATAAGGATAGAAAATCGCGAAGTCTGTCCAGAAGCATTAACTTTTTCTGTTAAAATTTTAACGTTGTTTATGTAAACTGAATACCAACTGTCAGGGTATAACCACATTAAATAATAAGTTACATTCGGTGTCCCCCCAGTATCGTTAAATTCTACCAAATCTCTATCCCAAGATATTATTTTTCTTGTAATATTTTGAGATAGAGAGAAATCCACATAGGTATATAAACCTGGCACCCCATTCGGACTCTCGCTATAAACAAACCAAGACCTGTCTACCCAAAATTTTCTCGGTTCAGTAAAATTTGTATTCCTAAAGTAATTTTCTGCAAAATATGAATTTGTATAAAAATCTAGACCGTTAGAATCTATGCTACCATTTATAACAAGATTTCCCTTTGGACTTGTATGATGTCTATAAACACAAAAACCGTAAGTATTTCCTCTTATTATATTTTTCGTAAAATAATTGTAATTTGAAGCGTCATAAACTCTTATTCCAAAAGAATTTGAATAGAGTATGTTATTTTCTATCTTATGATTTCCCTCAAACTCGTCGTTTAAAGGATGGCCGTTTATAAAAATTCCATCATACCAATGGCCTACTCTGCAGTTTTTAACAGTAACATTCCTAACATTATCACTTTGGTTCGAAGTCAATAGGCTTATGTATATACCATAACCATTTTGGGCTCCTTCTATATAATGTCCTTGACAGTCTAGAGTTATGTTACTTTCAGTTATTTCCATACACAAACTATTATTTAACTCAAGTATATCTTTAGTTAAAACATAGGTTGCTCCTGTTTGGTTTAAAGTTTGACACGAACTAATAGGTATGGTAATGGCGTGGGCAATTCTGAACAAGAAAATTAGGGGAATTATTAACAGCAATTTCTTCATAATTTAATTATTGAATTTTCAGCTAAATATATCACAATTCTATTACTAAATGTTATTCAAATATCCAAGAGTACATTTTCACTTGACTCTTATTTGCCCATTCTTTAAACATTTCAGGAAAATTATGATTTGCTTTTAAGTAATTTTTATCTTTAGAATATTTTTCCATTATTTTTTTCAGCTTTGTTTCCAGTTCTTCCAAATTCCTGTACCTAAAAAATTTTTTAATCGCAGGATCCCCTATAACAGTAACGCTTACGTTAGCTTCTTCTCTTGCCAAAGCAATAACATCAATGTTATATTCATGACAAACTCTCAACTCTAAGCCAACACCAAAAGAAGGGTTTGTTAGTTCAGCAATTACTAGGTCGGAATTTTTAACCTTCTCTAAGTCGAAATCGTAAAGGTTTTTCACTATTTCCTCTGCTTTAGAAAATTTTTCTTTCATTTCTTTTCTTGTGTCACGATGGGGAAGCCAAACCTCAAAACCTAAAGATTCGCAAATTCCTGTAATTATTTCATAAGTTTTTTGATTTTCAGGCTTGCTTTGGTCTAACCTTCCTGAAACAAAAACTTTGACTTTTTCCATGAAGTAAAATAGAAAACTAAATTTAAATTTTTTATTTCAAATTTCAAGCGCCGGCAGCAGGATTTGAACCTGCACGTCCCTTGCGGGACACCAGCTCTCGAGGTTCGCCTAATTTCTGGCGCATTGACCTGGTTCTGCCATGCCGGCCCAGCTTAATTTTTATTTTAATTTCTTTTTTTCTAATTTTTAAGCTTTGCCGAGTCTCTCAGAATTAAAGTATCATCACCAGTCAGATACCTCAGAGTTCTTCATTCTCTTGAGCTCGGTTAGCTTAATTCAAGCTTTAATTGATTTTTTATCAGGTTAGCTATATTAATTTCACTAAAGTAAACTAAATGGCTTTTACACTTACAATCAGAAGAGCCAAACTTTTTAACTAAAAATTTTGCTCCAGGTAAGCTTGAAACTATTTTGTTGAGCTTGCATTCGATTCTTTTCTTGCTTTCTATCGCTAGTATGCTAACAATCTTTGCTTTCTTTGAGTTTAGAAGATAGTCTATATGCCAAAAAAATTTCTTTTTCTTTTGTGCATGTCTTTTTACTCTTGCTTCCAAATTTTTAAGAGCAGAGCCTGAATAAACATAAAACCCTTTCTTGAAGTCAAAACTTCCAAGCTTACCTATTTTAATTCTCTCATCTTTTTCAAGTTTTATGAAGAGCAAATAAGCTCCTTTCATAAAAAGAATTATTTATTTAACACTTAAAAAGTAATTATGAAAGTCTTTCAAGAGAAATTTGAAGTCAGAAGCTCAAGGAGAAGGGAAATAATCGATATAACAGATAAAGTAGAAAGAGTAGTTGAAAAAAGCAAGATAAAAAATGGCTTATGTCTAATATTTCTTCCTCATGCAACTTCTGCAATAATTTTTGAAGAAGACGAGCAAGGATTGGTAGAAGATATGGAAAAATTTTTGGAAAAAAATTTCCCAAGAAATGCTGGCTATGAACATGATAGAATAGACGATAATGCTGACGCTCATTTGGCTAGCGGTTTTATCGGTCAATCAAGAATCTACCCTGTAGAAAACGGAAGAATAGTTAGAGGGACCTGGCAAAGGGCTTTGCTTATTGAACTAGACGGACCAAGAAACAGGAGTGTGCATTTAACGATAATTGGAGATTAGCTTTTGAATAAACCAATAACAAAATCATTTTTTTCCTTTAGAAAAATTAATTTTAAATATTCAAAACTGAAATTGTGAGATGTGGAGTTAAACCTTTTAAGGACAGATTTGATTCAACCAAGAGAATACCAGCTTAAGATAGCTGAAACTGCTAGCAAGAAAAACACTTTAGTTGTTCTACCCACGGGGACAGGGAAAACTCTTATATCTCTTTTAGTTGGAATTAATAGGCTAGAAAAATTTCCTGATAGTAAAATATTGGTAACAAGTCCTACCAGGCCTTTGAACGCTCAGCACAAAAAAAGTTTTGAAAAATTTACAAAGATTAGCTCAGAAGAAATTGTTTTAATCACAGGGAAAATCAAGCCAGAGGAAAGAGAAAAACTTTACAAAAGCGCTAAAGTGATTGCTGCAACCCCTCAATGCATACAAAATGATTTGGAAAACGGAAGATTGAGCCTGGAAAACTTCAGCTTCATAACCTTTGACGAAAGCCATCGTGCGATAAAAGATTATGCTTACACTTACGTTGCAAAAAAATACATGGAGCAAGCAAAGAACCCTCTAATTCTTGCTTTGACTGCTTCTCCAGGAGGAAGTTTTGAAAGGATAGAAGAAATAAAGAAAAATCTTTTTATCGAGGCTGTTGAAATTAGAACTGAGCTAGACGAAGACATGAAAAAGTATGTTCAGCCAATATCAAAAGATTGGGTTTATGTTGAACTACCGGAAGAATTTGAAAAAATTAAAGTTTTGCTGGAGGAAAAATTAAAGGAAAACTTTTTCTGGTTAAGAGATCACAACCTTCTTCAAACTCTCAGGCCAACAAAAAAATCTTTGCTTTTACTTCAAGAAAAGTTTAGCCAAAAAATGATGGAAGGTTCAAGAAATTATTCTTTCATGTGGGCTGTTATAAGAGTTGCAGAAGCTATAAAAATAGAGTATGCCCTAGAGCTTTTAGAAACACAAGGCATTTCTCCCTTGCTTGATTTTTTCAAAAAAATCGAATCAAGCAACAGAAGAAGCGATAAGCAACTTATGAGAGACCCAAGAATAAGGGAGGCTATAAGAATTACCCATGAATTATACTCAAAAGGGGTTGAGCATCCAAAACTGGAAAAACTTTTGTTTATAGTTAAAGACTTGCTAAGAGAAGATTCTTCTAACAGGATAATCGTTTTTGCAAATTATAGAAGTACTATCGATAAAATAAACGAGCTCATGAGAGAAAATGGAATTAAGTCTGAAATTTTAATTGGGCAAGCAATCAAAAAAGGTAAAGGCTTAACCCAGCAACAACAAATTGAAATTTTAAAAAGATTTTTAGATTGTGATTTTAATGTTTTGTGCTGCTCAAGTATAGGCGAAGAGGGAATAGATTATTTTGCTGACATAGCAATATTTTACGACGCAGTTCCTAGTGAAATAAGAGAATTGCAAAGAAGGGGAAGGGTGGGAAGAAAAAAAGCAGGAAGAGTTATTTTTCTTTTAACAAAAGGGACTAGGGATGAGGCATACTACTGGGCTGCTTTCCATAGGGAAAGAAAGATGAAAGGAATTCTTTACGATATGAAGGAAAAGAGCAAGAAAAAGACTTTGCTGGACTGGGTAAAAAATGATTGAAAAGTTAAGAAGCATAAGCAAATACACAAGAAAAATTCCTGAAAAGCTTAGCGTACAAGAAATTATAATTGCTGGGAGAAAATTCTTTCTAGCGAGGAAAACAGCAACCCAATTTGCTTAACTAGTGAACTAAGAATGGAAAAAAGGAAACTTTTTCATCATAGGCTTGTACGAGAGTTTTCAAACTATTCTAACCTTAAATTGGTAATAGATAGAAGAGAAGTGGAAAAATATCTCCAGCTTAAGTGAAATAGCTTTATATCCCAAAAAGAAATCAAGAAATTAGGTGAAAACTTGGAAACACAAAAAATTCTAAAGCCAAAAGAGAAAATTCTAGTAGTTTGCGATTACAGAGAAAAGGAAGTTATAGAAAATTTGAAAAAGCTGGGGGCTCTAGTGAACATAAGAAGTTTGGAAGTTGGAGATTTTATCGCCTCAGAAAAAGTTTGTATAGAGAAAAAAAACCACTCAGATTTTATTTCATCGATAATAGATGGGAGAATTTTCGAACAAGCTTCCTTGCTAAGAAAAAATTTTGAAAAGCCAATAATTATAATCGAAGGATACTCAAACAGAGAAATAAACGATAACGCTTTGAAAGCTGCAATAGCATGTTTACTAACTGACTTCGGAGTCTCGTTAGTTAGCACAAAAAACCCTTTAGATACAGCCAGACTAATCTACTGGATTGCAAAGAAAGAGCAATGCGAAGCAAAGAATGAAGTAGCGATAAAAGTTGGTAAAAAACCAAAAGAAACTAGAAAAATCCAAGAGTTCATAGTTTGCTCTTTGCCAGGAGTTTCAACAAAAACTGCTGTTAAATTACTAAAAAATTTTGGAAGTGTGGAAAAAATTTTTAGCGCAAGCGAGGAAGAACTAAAAAAGGTTATAGGGAAGAAAGCTGGGAAGATAAGAAAGATTTTAAAAGAGAAATATTAAATGGGTGTTTGCCTGACAAGAGGAATTATAGTAGGAATAGATACTGGCTTAACTGTTGGTATAGCAATTCTTGACACGAAAGGAAATATAATAGATTTAACGAGCAAGAAGGAAGCGAGAAAAAGTGAAATAATCAAACACATTCTAAAATTTGGCAAGCCTTTACTAATAGCTTCTGACGTCAACCCGATGCCAAAAGCTATAGAAAAAATAGCAAGCTCTTTAGGAAGTAAAATTTACTATCCTGAAGTTTCTTTATCCAACGTAGAGAAAGTAAAGATAATCCAAAAATATGAAAAATTTATAAAAGATTCGCATCAAAAGGATGCTTTAGCCGCCTGCTTAAAGGCTTTCAAGCACTACCATGAACTATTCCTAAGGATAGAAGATTTTTTGAAGAAAATAGACAAGAAAGAAATTTATGAAAACGTGGTTGAGGAAGTTATGAAAAGCGAAAGTGAAAATATAGTTAATGTTACTAAAAAAATCTTGGAGAGAAAAGATGAAAAGAAAATTGAATGAAAAACTTTTGAAAATTCTTTGGTTTTTAATAAAACTAAACATCTTGGTTATCCCCCTCTATCTTGTTATCTACCTTGACGTTTCTTTTCCTTTACTTCAAAACTTTTTAACCTCAAGTTTGCATTTTATCCTTTCAAAATTTAACCCAAGTGTTTCCTTCAACAATCATTTCCTCTACATTCCGTTCAAGACAGAAAAAGGATTGCAAATAGAAACTTTTGAAATTTCTTTTGACTGTACCGGCTGGAAAACCATGTATCTTTTTTTTGCTCTAGTCTTGGCAACCCCTTCAAAGCTAAAGAAAAAATTTAAAGTTCTAGTAATTGTTTTACCTTTTCTCTTCCTTTTGAATTTTATAAGAATTCTCACCACCATTCTTTTTTCCATGAGCTTTGGTTTAGAATATCTAGAAGTTGTTCACAATTTCCTCTGGAGGGAGGGTTTAATCCTAGCAGTAGCAGGAATATGGTATATATGGATAAAAAAGGAAAATATAATTAGGTAGCATGGACTTCGAAAGCCAGCCTTTAGGAAGAACTCAAGACATTGAAAGCAGAGTCACTTTTCTTGAGCAAAGAGTGGAAAGAATTCTTGAAGAACTGGAAAGAATTAGAGAAAAACCAAACGTTGAAAATATAATAGTTGAATTCCTTGAGGATTTGGAGAAAATAAAGAAAGAATGGAAGAAGGAGGAAGAAAAAATCAATTTCGTAAAAAATTTTGCTGAAGATTTTAACAGGAAGATGGAAGAATTTAGAAAGATTGATATAAGAAGTTTTGAAGAAAACGTTGAAAGGTTAAATGAAGCGATGAAAAAGTTAGAAGAACAGAAAAGACTAAGAGAAGAAATATATGAAACTATTGCATCAGCGACAAAACCTCTGAATGAAAAAATAAGTGTAATCGAGAATGAAATTGAAAATATTCGAGCTAAGCCGATGAATTTAGAATCAAACCTTTCCAAAATAAACGAGCTGGACAACAGGCTAACCTCTTTGGAAGAAGACTTGAGAAAATTAAGCAAAACAATTTCAATTTTACCTCAACCAGCTTCAACTCAAGCAGAAAGTAAGGGTTTTGAAGAAAAAATTGAAAACCTTGAGAAGAAAATTTCAAACCTTGAACTTAGTTTAGCAAGTTTTAAACCGAGCGAAATAAAGGAAGGGATGGTATCGACTGATGAGATAGCCAGAAACTTTTTCAACATGAACGAAAGGGTAGACCAGCTAGAAAAAAAGATAAAACTTTTGGAGGATAGTTTTGAAAGAAGTTTGGAAGAATTTAAATCATCTATTCAAGCCAGCAAGGAAACAAAAAAGGCTGAGTTGACTTCTGTTCTTGATGATATAGCCAAAAAGATTTCTTCTCTTGAGGAAAAGTTTGAAAGTAAGAAAAAAACTTCCCCAATCGTGATAGAGTAAAATTTAAAAGCTTTTTCTATAATAATTATAATTATTATAACTATTATGGGTGAAAAAATGCAGAAAAAGTTTGAGAGCAACTGGGAAAATTATGAGATATTCCCCCTAGGTGGATAATCCTTCCACAATCTGGGCAGTTTGTGTGGGAATAGTTACAGACAATCTAGGGATAAGAAAGTTAAGAATAGCAAAAGGAAAGATCAAAGGAAAAGTTTTCAGGGACGAGAAAGGGAAGATTAAGTATGAATTGATAGATGAAAAAAACCCGATAACCCAAGTCAACAGACTCAACATAAAAAGCTATGAAGAGTGGGAAAGGATCAGAGATTTGGTTGATAAGTGGATAACAAAACTCAAGTGAAACTATGGGCTATACTCTCATAATCGCCGAGAAGCCAGATGCAGCAAGAAGAATAGCCGAAGCTATAGCCGACAAGAAACCAAAAGTTTTGAAGAAGAATGAAGCTGAATACTATGAGTTTACTGTCAACGGAAAAAAGCACGTTTGTGTTCCTGCAGTTGGTCATTTGTTTGTACTTTCTCCTCCAAAAGCAAATAAAGGATGGAGCTATCCAATTTTTTCTTATGAGTGGGTTCCAACTTATACAAAAAAAGGAACTGAATGGACCAAGAAATATTTTGAGAATATAAAAGATTTGGTTAAAGGAGCTGATGAATTTATAGACGCTGCTGATGTCGATACAGAAGGTGAGGTTCTCCTTTATAATATCCTGAGGTTTATTTGTGGTGTAAAAGATGCAAAAAGGATGCAGTTCTCAACCTTAACAAAGGATGAGCTCGTTGAATCTTACAGAAAAATGAGCAGTCACATTCTTTTTCCAATGCTCGAAAGTGGTTTAACAAGACATGAGCTTGACTGGCTTTGGGGCATTAATTTAACCCGAGCTTTAACTCTTGCTCTAAAAGCACAAGCTGAAAAAGGTTTTGCGATTTTATCTGCAGGGAGAGTTCAAAGTCCAACTTTAAACTTACTTTTGGAAAGGGAGCTTGAGATAAGAAAGTTTAAACCTAAACCTTTCTGGCAGTTAGAGCTTCACGTGGAAGCTGACGGGAAAGAAATAATTGCGACGCACGAAAAGGATAAGTTTTGGAAGAAGGAAGAAGTGGACAAAGTTTTAGCTGAATGTAAAGGTAAGGATGCTTTAGTGAAAGATATAAAGAAAAGAGAGTACAAGCAAAAACCACCTTTCCCCTTCAACACCACTGACCTGCAGGCTGAAGCTTATGCTTGTTTTAAATTTTCTCCGACTCAAACTCTACAAATTGCTGAGAGCTTGTACCAGCAAGGATACTGTGTTTCTGGGGATACTCTCGTGCCTCTTTGCAACGGTGAAATTGTCAACATCAAAGAATTAGTGGAAAAAGCTATAGATCCGGAGGTGCCTGCATTAGATGGCTGGCTTAAAAGCACCCCAACACCTGTTACCAAACACTGGAAGATACCATACTCTAACAGATTAATAGAAATAGTCCTAAAAACAAACGACAGGGTAATGGTTACTCCAGAGCATCAGTTATTAGTTTTAAGAGACGGCATACCTCTGTGGGTCGAGGCTGGGAATGTCAAAATAGGGGATTTTGTTAGCATCCCAAAAAAAATCAAAATCAAGAGACAAAAAACTCCGTCAACAATCTTAGAAATATTTGAAATGTTTGACGATAACGACAAAACAAAAGTTATGTTCAAGCTCAAAATGGGATTTGTAAAGTTAATAAAAGAAAGGATTAGAAAAAAATTCAAAACTCTTTCGGTATTGCATAAAATGTTTAATTCCAAGCCAACAACATTGTATGCACGCTTTAACAGGTCACACCTCTCTTACGATATTATTAAGCGGCTGGTCGATAATGATATTATTTCAATAGATGAATTGAGAAAAAATATTATCTCTTATTTTTGGGCACATCCAAAGTCGAAGCCAATTAGATTGCCTTTTTACTTAAATAAAGACCTTTTATATTTTATTGGACTTGTAGCAGCAGACGGTCATTGTTCGCACTCAGGTGTTTCTTTTCCAAATATAAGAAAACTTTCATTTGCAGTTAAAAGATTGAAAAAGAGATTCAACCTTGTTGGCTGGGAAGGAAGAACAATCGGCTTTAAATCAAAAATTTTCGTTAAAATCTTGAACCATCTTGGAATACCTCCTGGCTATAAATGCAACAAGATAGATTTTTCTAACCTTATTTTAAGGCAGCCAGAAAATTTAATTTGGTCTTTTGTAGCTGGGTTTTTTGACGGAGATGGAAGCGTAAAACTAAAAAAGACAGGTAGTGGGAAGAGTTTATCTATAAGAATTGCGTTCACGTCAAAAAGTGAAGTTTTCCTAAAGAAATTGAAACTTTTCTTACTTTCTCAAGGAATAACCTCTTATTTTTATAAAAACGATTTGCTAGTGTATTCTGACGATTATAAAAAAATGACGAAATTTATGTTGCCATTCCTCAAAATAAGGAAAAGGGATTGGCTACTTGCCATTTCTGGTTACAAATTGAATAAGAAGTTCAGACATTCGCACGAGCTTGTACCTATTTCACCAGAAATTGTAAAATTGGCTTTGAACAAAGCTTCTGTTCAACCTAGCACCTTACTTAAACAATTTGGTGTTGATTTACACAATCAAATTTCAGGAAAGACAAAATTCCAGAAGAATATAGTTAAAAAATTAGCAAGAATTACAAAGAATTCTTTTCTGAATTTAATCGCAAACAGTGACCTACTCTGGGAACCTGTCAAAAAAATAAGTTGGACTAAAAATGAAGAAGAATATGTGTACGACATCACAACAAAAGCCGGATGTTTCATAGGTAATTCCATAGTATTACATAATTGCTCGTATCCCCGTACTTCTTCACAGCAACTACCACCAATAATTGACTATCGAAAAATTTTAGAGGCAATAAAAACATTAGAGCCGTACAAAAAATTTGCTGAATGGATATTGAAAAAACCTGAAATTGTTCCAAACAACGGGCCGAAGACCGATGCTGCACACCCTGCCGTCTATGCTACCCATGAAGTTCCAGACCTGAAAAAGCTAACTCCTCAGCAAAGGAAGCTTTATGATTTGATAGTAAGAAGAACTCTAGCAACTTTTGCTGAAGAAGCCTTAAGAGAAAGCGTAAACGCAGTTTTAGAAATAGAAGGCAATAAGTTTATTGCTGTAGGAAAAAGAACTATAAAGCCAGGATGGACAGAGATCTATTCTCCTTATTTAGCTTTTGAGGAGCAGATTCTTCCTGAGTTGAAAGTTGGGCAAACTGTTAAAGTGATTAAGCTTAACTTACTTTCAAAAGAAACTCAACCCCCTGCTCGCTATACCCAAGGAAGTATAATTAAAGAACTTGAGAAAAGAAACCTTGGAACTAAGTGCGTGACTGAAGATACTCTTATACCTCTAGTTAATGACGGCAAACTTCACGAATTTAAAATCAAAGATATCTTTAATGAAACAGAATCTTTCGGTCATGAAAACGAAAGAATTTCTATTAACTCGAATCGGTTGTGCTTCTGTGTGAAAGGTAAAAACTTAACTACTTCTTATTTCAACTTAATAAGCAAAAGAAAACTTGAAAAAAATGAAAAGGTTTACGAGGTCGGATTTGAAGATGGAAGCAAAATAAAAATAACTGAAGACCACCCAATTCTTATAAATTCTAAAAATGGATTTAATTATTTACCGGCAAAAAATGTTTGTGAAGGGATGAGAGTAGTTTCTTCTTTTTTATTTTATGAAAAGCTTGGCTCCACGATAAGCTGGAAAAATTTTGTTAAAAAGCTTGGCTCTAAATCAAAGCTCTATGCACATGCAGACTTAAAAATTTGGAGAAAAAGCAAAGGCATGACCCAAAAGGAAGTGGGAAAGATGATTGGTGTGCAACAAGCAACAGTTGCTGGTTGGGAAGCTAAAAAACAATTACCGCTTTGGGTATATTCTAAAATAGACTTGCCAATACCAAAAACCATTCACTCGGTAAACAAAAAAATTACTCTTCAAAATCCTTTTCCTTTAACTGTTTCCTCTGCCTTAATAAGAATTATCGCCCATTTAATCGGGGACGGGTCGCTAGATAGAGCTAAGTTTAAAAAAGAAAATTGTCTTGACTTTAGGTACACAAACAAAAACACGGAAATAATCGAAAAATTTATAGAAGACACAGAAAAAATTTTCAAAATAAATAAAAAACTAGAAAAAAAGGTTGACAAAAGGGATAGAAAAAAATTCTACGTCAAACTACCAGCAGTAATAGGAAGAGTGCTTAGTGTTTTATTCAACGGTTTAATTTCAAAGGAAATAGATGTTGATGAAAAATTCTACCCAGACTTCATAGGTGCGATTTTTGATGACGAAGGGCATGTTTGTAAGGATGAAGTAAAACTTTTTATATCAAACACAAATTTTCATCTGATAAAAAAATTAGAAGAATACTTAAGAAAGCTAGGGTTTAAGCCGTACATAAGAAAAGAAAACCCAAAACATCATAACTGGTCAAAAAGCTACAAACTTTACTTGTACGGCAGAGAAGTAGGAAAATTTTTAGAGATTATTCCATTCTTTCACAAAGCAAAAAAAATAAAGATGGTAGAGAACTTAACTGAAAAATATAAGTATTCTAAATTAAACAAGCCTTTACTTTTGTTGGAAAAAAAGGTCCTTTCGTCCTTACCTGCTCGAGGAGCTACTTCAACAGAAATAAGCCTAGCTACAGGTTTATCTTTAACTACAATAAGGACTTGCCTTAAAAATTTAAGAAAGTACAGATACGTTAAAGTCAAAGTCATAGGTGTAAGCTTACCACCAAGAAAGAAAATATTATACGTTCCTGTTAGAGAGTGTTGCAAAACATTCTATTCATTTCTTGGGGAAAAAATCCTTTCACCAACGTTATTGACTAAAACTGTAAGTTATGTTAAAGAAATAAAGTACGATGGTTATGTGTACGACATAACTAACCCTCTCGCTTCAAATTTTGTTGTAAGAAACGGTGTGGTCCTGCATAACTCAACTCGTGCGGAGATCTTGCAAACTCTCTATGATAGAGGGTATATTCTTGGAAAAAGCATTAAAGTTACCAAGCTTGGTGAAGTCGTGGCAAAAACTTTGAGAGATTTTGTCCCTAGTATAGTTAGCGAAGAATTGACAAGACATTTTGAAAATGAGATGGAAAAAGTTTTCAACGGAAAAAAGAAAAGGGAGGAAGTGGTTGAGGAAGCAAAAGAAGTTCTAAGTAAAATTTTAGAAGAATTTAAAAATAAGGAGGATAAAATCGGCAAAAAGTTGCTGGAAGGTTTGATTATATCTAGGAAGGAAGAAAGAAGAATTGGTGTTTGTCCTAATTGTGGTGGTGAGTTAAGAATTATTTTTTCTAGAAGAACTGGAAAAAGATTCGCAGGCTGTTCAAACTATCCTAAGTGCAAAACAGGCTATCCTTTGCCTTTAGTTGGACAAATAACTCCCTTAGACAAAAACTGTGAAGCTTGTGGCTTACCCATGATTCAAGTTTGGAGAAAAGGTAAAAGACCTTTTAGGATGTGTATCAACCCAAACTGTAAAACAAAAGAAGGATGGAATAAGAATAAAAATAAAGGTTAAAATTTTACTATTCCTTCTTTTCTTATGTCATAAAGCCAAGCCTAAAGTCTTTAATAACTCATAAATTAACTCTACTTTTCATATTTAATTGTAATCACTTTTGCTAAGTTCTCCAAAAAGACTAACTATTTCTTTCTTCTAGAGATGATAAGGGTTAAAACTAAAGCCAAGATTGCAATTATTACCAAGCCAAAAGCTAAAGCATAAACTGGGTTAGACAACAAAGCAAAAAATCCTGTTATTCCAGTAACTCCTGTGGTTTTTCCTGAAGTATAGCAAGAATTAGTTGTTAAATTGCATTCCATCCCTTCTGGACAAGCACAATCTGAACAACAATTGTTATAATTCTCTCCTTCTTCGCATACTTTATTTCCACAAACTACTAAACTTGGGCATGAGCCACAATCTTCTGGGCAGATGTCACAAGTCTCGGTTGCTTGACAAATGCCATCACCACAATAAGTTGATTGTGTAGGAGAAACATAAGTACAAGTTTGAGTTTCTGCTGGTTTTCCTGCTGTTATTCCACAGTTATTTTTGTCTGTACAAGTTCTTGTTTGAATTCCTTCTTCACTGCAAGCACTCCATTCGGTGCAAACCCAGTTTGGAGTGCAAACATAACCTCCTCCACCACAAACACCTTCGTCAACGCTTCCATCGCAATCGTCATCTCTTCCGTTACAAGTTTCTGATTTCGGTGTTACTTCATCTGTACATGCGCTCCAAACTCCATTAACACAAGTTTTTGTACCAGCTTTGCATATCCCCTTATTAAGTGTTTCTGGAGGACCTGTGTAGCATGATTCAGAAAAATTGTCTATAACACCGTCACAATTATCATCTACAGCATTGCACAACTCCATTGCTCCTGGGTTAATGCTCGAGTTACTATCGTCACAATCAACAGTATAATTATAGCCATCGTTATCGCAATCTAAACAGCTTAAAGTTAAGTTGAGATAAGTATAATTTCCAGACGAACAGTATTGTTTTGGCTCGTTTACCCAGACACCAGCTATCTTGAACCTTATATACTTTCCAACTGCATTGATATCAATTTTATAATTTCCAAAACCAGCAAGTGGTTCAGTAGCAGTACCCAAATATTCTCCTGTGTCAGCAAGATGAGCAGTAACTAAGGATGCGTTAGCAGGGTTACCATCAACAGTTACTGTTCCAAAAAACCTGCACGGAATTGTAACAGCGAAAACTGGGGAAGAAAATAAAGTAAAAAAAATTAAAAAACTCGTTAATAAAATTTTTATTTTCATACTAGACACTTTCCTACATTAGATAACATATTTTATGTTTATAAGTGTTTCTATATTGGTGGATGATGTGGCCACAAATCATATCCTCCACAATTGTCCAAAGTTATTTCAAGTCTATCTTCTGAAGTGATGTGAATGTAATATGGCAAACTACTCCAATCATTGAAGTAAATTAAATCAGAATATTCTGGATATTCTGGCATGAATGCTAGCCAATCTGTACCGTTGAAATACCAGATTATATCAAAGTTTGCACTGCCATTTTCATTGTACAACGAGGAAAGTATATTTTCAACTGGATATGGTCCTGTAGAGTTGCACAAATCGTTTAGTATTAATTGTGGCAAGAAGAATGTGTTCCAGCCTGTACTCCAGTAGTGCCCATAGTCTGGTATGGTTAACAAGTAATTGCCAGTTGTGTCTATGTAGAAGACTATGGTCTTTGAATGATCCATCCAGTTTCCTGATAGGTCTTCACAAATTACATGGTAAACCTTAAGCCCATCTGTTAAAACTCCTAAGCTAGCTGTATGTACAGTTTTGCTTTTGTCTGAATTCATTTCTATCATTGTTGAAATGTTGTCTTCTGTTCCATAGTAGCAAGTTGCTGGCTCGTCTGTCCTCACCTCTAGAGTAATTTCATTGTAGTCTATCACTCCACTTGGGCTTGAGTAGGTTATTTTTGGCGGTGTTACATCTTTTTCTTGTCCTGTCGTTGAAGCTATGCCTGAATTGCCTGCTTTATCGTATACAGTTAAGTTTAATTCACTTCCTAAGAAAACTGTGCAGAAGCCTATTGATATTGTGCCTGAGCAAAGAGCATAACCATCTGTTGTCGGCACTATCCTATCTATTCCTGAGCTTGGCTCAGCATCGTTGACTGAATAAACTGCTATGAAGAAGCCTATTCCTGGAACAGTATCTGTTATCTGTATGCTTGGTGCCTCAGTATCTACCGTAACTTTCAGCTTGCTTGATGTTGTTGTCCATCCTGCTTTATCGTAAGCAGTCACATAGTATTCATAAGTTCCGTCTGGCTTGCTTAGTGACATGCTATTAGAAGACCCTGAATAAATTTTTACATCATTTTCATAAAGTTCGTACCTGTCAAAGTTCGTGTCACTTCCACCACTCCAGATTATGTTATAATTACCGTTAGTGTCGTATGGTGAATTCTCAACATTAGAAGCATTGATTGAAACTGGACTTGGTTTTGTCTTGTCTACAGTTATGTTCACCGTATCAGACCAATCGCTTTCATGCCCAGCCTTGTCGACAGCTTTTACCTTAGCATGCCATGTACCATCAGGCAAGTCGCTGTAAGTGAAAGTAGTTCCATAAACTTTTGTGTAGATTTGCTGTGGGTTTTCTGAGTATGTTATGAGAATTACATAGTGATCTAAACCAGAGCCTTCGTCTGTTGACTCATTCCAATACCATGTTAAAGTTCCGTCGGTATCATAACCATCGTGATCAGGATCGTTTACATAGAGTTCTGGCACTTCTGGTGGATTGTTATCTATAATAAATGGTACTGAAGCTGAAGTTGTCTGATGGCCAAGATTATCAGTAGCTACAGCATAAGCGCTGTGTTGACCGTCTGATAGTGTAGCAGTGTTTAGGCTGCATTGCCATGTTCCTCCTGCTAGTGTAGCATCGCAAGACCAAGGTCCATTGTTTACATAAATCTTGACACTTTGTACCCCGCTCACATAGTCTGTTGCCAAAGCTTTGAGAGTTATTGTTCCTTGGACTATTTCATCTTTTATCGGAGTCGTCATGTACACTCCTTCAGGTGCTCCATTATCAACAATAACTATAACCATTTCAGAATAGCCAGTGTTGCCTGCATTATCAGTTGCCTTAGCTATTATTCCATAAGCCATACCGTCAGTTTCTACTGTAGTATTCCAATCGTAGCAGTAATCTGAACCACAACTGTAAACAGAATTCCAAGTTTGGCCATTATCAGTAGAAACCATTATTTTGCTAGTGTTCAAATTAGAGTCTGTTGCAGAGAGCTTTATTGTAACTATGTCTTTAACAAACTGGTTCTGTGAAGGCTGTAGTATGTCTAAAACTGGTTTAGTAGTATCAACTGATACAACAATAGAATCGCTTCCCATGTTTCCTGCATTGTCTGCAATCTCAACTTTCAACTCTTGCTTGCCCTGTGGGAAGTCTTCATCTTGCGGTATCATTATTGTGCCTTGACACTTTCTGTTTTCATTATTATAAGGAACTGTACCAAGAGAAATTCCTCCTACTGTTATGTAGCATGGCGTGCCTGAAGTTATTGTTGAAGTTACTTCTCCGTCGCTTGAATCTGTGACATTAGCTTCTACATACACCTGCTCTCCACCGAACAGAGTTCCTGCTTCTGGTGAAATTATCTTAACAACAGGTGCATGATTATCAATACCAATCTTCGGCAAGTTCCAGATTGTAACAATGTCTTGAATAGCATCTGCTATACATTCTGGAATTTGGTTATTGTTGCATCTCATTTTTATTATCTTCATTATTTCCTCTAAACTATTTCCTTCATTGCCTAGATTGTCTGAAACTGAAACTGCTAAAATAACAACACCATCTGTTATGTTGCTTGGACTTGGTATTGTTGCATAGCCTTGACATTCATGAGCTGAGGCATTGTACTTCAAATGACTTTCTAGTTGCACGATCTTGAATTCTGGCAGTACGTCTATTAGGTAAGCATAGCATTCTTTACCGTCTTCGATTCCTACTGCACATTCATGGCTTAATGGACCACATGGTCCTTCTGGGTTTGATAAATCTTCTGCTAAAGCAACAATTGGTATATCTTCACCATCTGAATACCAGCCATCAACTGGCTTCAAAATTAAGATGTGCGGTGGAGTATTGTCTACTTTATGATATTGAACATGTTCTTGTTCAACATTTCCAAGAGCATCAACTGCATGCCATTTTATCATGTGTAAACATTCTTCACCAAGATAAATTGTTTTGTTGAGGTTGCAGTTTGGGTCTACATAAACTGTTCCAGCTTGTTTTTTTCCATCAATTTGACCATCACAATTCTGGTCCCATCTAACTTCGTAAGATAATTCTGATGGACCTGAAGCACATGTCTCTTGCTTGTCTTTAACGGCAAGAGTTATTGGAGTCTTGGAAGTTACCCAGTACATACCTTTAGATTCATCCCACCATTTTGGATCACCAATTGTCTTATTAGTTTCAGGTGGTGTAGTATCTACTCTATCGATTTCTACATGCGTTTGTTCTTGATTACCTAGCTCATCAACACAGTACCATTCTAGCCTATGCTCTGAATCTTCATTATATTGAATTGGCTCTTCATACAAAGTCCAGTTTTGCTTGAGCTGGCCATCAACAAAGTATCTGTAGTAAATCTTTTCATGATCTACTGGATGTGGTTGTTGATCTGAGCAAGTTAGTTTTATTGTTGTATTTTGTGTAATGTAATAATCACATTCGCCCGAAACTGCGCAATGTAATTGGCTGCATGGTATAGCAGTACCGATAAAGCTCTTCTGCGAAACAGGAGCTTGAGTATCAACAATATCCAATTCAACATGTTCTTGCTCTTTGTTTCCTAGAGCATCGACACAATACCATGTCAACTTGTGATAAGAATCTTTATTATACTTGAATGAAACCTTATCACCTGCTTGCTGCCATTGACCCTCTGTCCATTGGTCAGAGCTTTCATTCTTCCAGTCTATTTTGTAATAAATTTTTACTTGATTAACTGGATGTGGAGTTACATCTGAACAAGATAGATTTACTTCTGTGTTTTGAGTAACATACCAACAATCAGTTATTCCTTCTAAAGTTTCGTTTGGAAGACAAGCATGTTTCGGCGTGCCTAGAGTTTTTTGCGAAACTGGTGGTGTATTTTCTACGAATACACATTGCTTTTTAACAGGTTCTACGTTACCTAACTTATCAATAGCATAATATTCTATAAGATGGCAGGATTCTTCTGGTTTTGTAAATGGACCTGTGTACTCAACAAAGTAACCTTGACCGACAATGTTTTGACAATTATAATCAGATTGACAATAGGAATCGCCTACAACAGTATTTCTCCAATATATCTTATCCACACCAACTGCACAAAATGCTCCACCATCTGTCGCTGTTAATGTAATTGGTGTTGAAGAGTTTATCCATTTTGGATATCCACCTTGTGCTTCAACTAATGGTTGTCCATAGGTTTTTGTAGTTGTTGGTGGAACTGTGTCAACTTTGTCTATTTCTGTATGTGTACTTTCTGTATTGCCCAAAACATCTTTACAATAGTATTCTAATGTGTGAACGGAATCTTCCGAGAAAGTGAATTCTACATAACCGTCTGTTTCCTCAAGCCAATTGGTAAATTGACCGTCATCAACCTTGTACCTCCAGTAAAGTGTTACATGCCCAGAAGGATGTGGTTGTTGGTCCGTACAATTTAGAATTATTTTGGTTTGTTGTGTTATCCAATAATCGCAACCTTGACCTTGCTCACATACTATCTTTGGATCAC
>JBMFPE010000002.1:0-28900 GCA_049969275.1 Candidatus Aenigmatarchaeota archaeon
CTTGAACTTCAAATTTTTCAGGAATTTTTACCAAAAATATTTTATTCCCTTTTTTATTCACCCAGTTTTTTTCCATCGCCCATTTTAAACCTACTGGAAAATTTTTTATTTTTTTGCTCGCTTCCTTGATTTCTACCGATTTTTCTCTTGTCAAGCTTAAAAGTTCGACAAGCCTTTTTTCTGGTGTTCCTTCCTTTAAATACTCTTTCCCCTCTTCTGTTAGCTCATACTTTGCCATAATTTTAAAATATTGTTTTAAACAGTTAAAAATTAAATTATCTTATTGGTTTATACTTGTTGTAGCCGATACTTTTTCCCCTCAAAAGGTAGCTTAAATAAGTTGAAACATACCTTCCTGCTGCCTTTGTTCTTCCCCATGCTTCTATTCTTCTAGGAGAGGTTAAAGCCATAGTGCTTTCTATAAAGACAATTTTTCCAAACTTTGAAATTCTTTTTGATAGGTCAACGTCCTCGTAAACTTTTAATTTTTCGTTAAAACCCCCGACTTTCTCAAAAGCGTCCTTTCTGTAGGCGCAACACATCCCAGCTATATGAGGGTTTCTTGTTTTTATGGATGCTTTGGCAAGTTGGTCGTATATCCAGTAAATTAAAAAATCACTTACCTTTGAGCTTAAAGGAATTACTGGACAGGAAACCCCAACAACATTTCTCGCCTTAAAAGCTTTGCTTATTTCACTCAAAACGTTAAAACAAAGAATAGTGTCAGCATCAACAAACAAAAGAATTTCTCCTTTTGCAACTTTTGCCCCAGCATTTCTTCCTACTGCTATGCCTCTTTTTTCTGCTACAACTATTTTATCAGCGTACTTTTTTGCGATTTCAACAGTCCTATCTTTGCTTTTCCCGTCTGCTACTATTATCTCATACTTTCCTTCATAATCTTGATTTTTTACCGATTTCAAACAGTTTTCTACCAACTTTTCCTCGTTTAACGTGGGAATTATGACTGAAACGAAAGGTAGTCTCATGCTCTTGATTTTTTCTTCAAAGAATAAAAATTTTTAAATTACTTTTTAAATGAAATTACTTTAAGGTGGTATCTAGTCCCTTAACATAAATTCTTCTATTTTTTCTTTTGCTTTTTCTCTTTTTTCTTGATGCTCTTTTAAAAACTTGTTTATTACCTCTATAGTAATTTGTTTAAGTTCACCGGTTAGCATCTTCCCGGATTTATAATCCTCATAAATCTGCTTAAGTTTTTTTGTATCTTCTAGATAAAAGGTCAGGTACTGGTAGGAAATGTCTATTTCCGGAATTCCGCCTTTTTTCCTGTGTTCTTCCACAGTCTCCCTTCCTCCAGAAAAGGCATACTTTATTATTTTTGTCTCAACTTTTTCTGGAGTGTCTGTGGTAAAGATTGCAGTGTTTTCAACAGAGGTTGACATTTTCCCCCCTTCTGTTAAACTTGGCAAAAATTTACAAAGTATTGTGGCAGGTTTTGGAAAACCAAGCTTTACTGCTATGTCACGGGTAAGTCTGAAATGAACGTCTTGGTCAACAGCACAAGGAATTAAACAATTTGTCGGTTTTTTCTCCCATACACTAGGCAAAAAAGCAGGAACAGACTGCATACAAGTGTAGAAAATTTCTCCTAGATTGTTAGAATCTTTAAAACCGAACAAAGCCTTAGCGGTAGAAAAGGTTACTTTTTTTGCTACCATGCAAGCATATTTGTACAAATGGCCTGCATACTCTGTGTCTAAAAATATTTTTGTCTTCTTAGGGTCAAAGCCAACTGCTATTATGTCTAAAATATTATCGTAAGCCCATCTTTTTGTATCTTCTAAGGTTAGCTCATCCTTGAAGAAAAATTTTTCCTCGTCAGGGATTTGAAATATAAGGGTTGCGTTAAACTTTTCTTGAAGCCATTTAGCAAAAATCCATGGAACTAAATGACCAAGATGGACAGGACCAGAAGGGGCCCTTCCTGTGTAAAGGTAAAATTTATTCCCTTTTTCATATTCTTTCAAAATTAAGTCAAAGTATTTGTGAGCAAAGAAAATTTTTCTTTCAAGAAAATAATGAAGCTCATGAGTATGCTTTTTAAGCTGATTTAAAGTTTTTTCGTCTAAAACCTCAACTCCAAAATTTTTAACTAACTTTTCATAATCTATTTTTCCCTTGACTTCCCATGGAGTTACTACAAATTCTTTCATATAATAAATATTTGAAAGCTTTTTAAGAATAAATATACATTTATTTTCAATTAAGTGAGAGTATGGCAGTATGGAAGTTTGTAATCGCAGACCCAGAAACAAGAAAGACTTACCAGTTGGAAGTAGACCAAGCTAAAGCTTTAGGTTTGATAGGGAAGAAAATTGGTGATGAATTTAACGGCGATATTATAGGTTTGCCAGGATATGGTTTAAAGATTACTGGTGGAACTGATAAAGACGGTTTTCCTATGCATCCAAAAGTTAAAGGTATGGGAAGAGAAAGAGTTTTACTTTCTTCTCCTCCCTGTTTCCATCCTGTGAAAGAAGGAGAAAGAAGGAGAAAAACTGTGAGAGGGAATACGATAAGCGAGGATATAGCCCAAATTAACTGCAAAATAGTTAAAAAAGGAGAAAAACCCATAGAAGAATTAGTTCCTGTCAAGCAAAAGGAAAAGAAGGAAAGTAAAGAACAAACCGAAGCTAAGAAGGAAGGGGGTGGAGAAAGTAAAGGATGAAAAACTAATTCCAGAAGTTAACGTAGGAATGGTCGGTCATGTTGGTCATGGAAAAACAGCTTTGACCGAAGCTTTAACTGGAAAGCTAACTTTAACTCATTCTGAGGAACTTAAAAGAGGAATTACAATTAGGTTGGGCTATGCCGATGCAACTTTTTATAAATGTACAAAATGTGGAAGATACTGTACAAGCGAGAAATGTCCTTACTGTTTTTCTGACTGTGAGATTTTAAGGACTGTTAGTTTTATAGACGCTCCTGGTCATGAAACCCTGATGGCTACAGTTCTAACAGCAACTTCTCTCATGGACGGGGCTTTATTGGTGATAGCAGCAAACGAAAAATGCCCACAACCTCAAACAAGAGAACATCTAGCTGCTTTGGAAGTAGCGGGAATAAAAAACGTTGTTATAATTCAGAATAAAATTGATTTAGTTTCAAAAGAAAGAGCCATAGAAAGTTATCATGAAATTAAAAATTTTGTAAAAGGGACGATTTTAGAAGATGCTCCAATAATTCCTACCTCTGCCCAACAAAGAACAAACATAGACCTGGTAATTCAAGCAATAGAAGAAAAAATTCCAACCCCAAAAAGAGAAGATGGGGACTTGAAGATGCTTGTTGCTAGAAGTTTTGACGTTAACAGGCCTGGGACTGAAATAGAAAAACTGGTAGGAGGAGTTTTAGGTGGTTCTATAATTCAAGGTAAGTTAAAATTGGATGATGAGATAGAAATAAAACCAGGAATTAAACTAGGAGGGAAGTATAAAAGCTTGGTTACAAAGGTAGAAGGTTTACAAAAGGCAAAAAGAAACTTGAAAGAAGCAGGGCCAGGAGGTTTAGTTGGAATATTGACAACTCTTGACCCTTCTTTAACAAAATCTGATTCTTTGGTTGGAAATGTTGTTGGTTTGCCAGGAAAACTTGAAGAATCAAAAGATAGCTTAGAAATTCAGGTAAAACTTTTTGAAAGATTAGTTGGTGCAAAGGAACTTAAGGAGGTTGCTCCGATTAAACTTAAAGAGGACCTTTTGATTAACGTGGGGACTGCAAGAACTCTAGGAACTGTTAATTCGATAAAAAAGGATTTGGTTGAATTAAAGCTTAAGATCCCTGTTTACGCAGAAAAAAATGAAAGAGTAGTTATTTCAAGACAGTTCTCAGGAAGGTGGAGATTAATCGGTTATGGGAGTGTTGTTTAAAGACAAGGAACTTGAACTGTTATAGGGAAACCGCCCATTTTTGGTTCAAACCTATAAACACAGTATCTTGAAGTTCCTGATTGAGTGCAAGTGTCTTGAAAAGTAAAAGTTTGTCCTGGTTCTACTGAAAATGGAACCGTGGTTCCATCGATGGTATTGTCCGCTGAAGGTGCTAGTTGAGTTACTTCTACAGTTTGGTTTGCGTTGCCAAAATTTCTTATGTAAATTATTACTTTATCCTGTCCACCTGTTCCTTGACCTTCTTGGCATATACCTTCTCCAACTTGCTCTATTCCTTGGCTTGCTCTTCCCCACCATCCAAATATAAACCCTGCAGCCATCCCTACTAATGCTAAAGTTATCATCAGTAAAAGAATCGTTGCAAGCACAGTAGAGATTCCTTTCATGCTCTCTTATACACTTTTAGAAATCTTTATTTAAATGTTTTACTTCTAAAAGAATGTGAAGAAAATAATTTTCGACACAAACTTTTTGATAGACTGCTTTAGGTTTAGAGTAGACTTTTTAAAAGAAATAGAGGAAAAAATTGAAAAACCTTTTAAGTTTTTAGTTATTGACTTGAGTTTAAAAGAAATCGGAGCTATAGCAAAAACAAGAAAAAAGGAGGCTAAGTATGCAAGACTTGCTTTGGAATTTGCTAAAAAAAAGTGTGAAATCGTTGAGTTAAAGGCTAAGAATGCTGACGAAGCAATTTTAATTTTCTCTGATAAGGATACTTTTGTTGCAACTAACGACAAAAAATTAAGAAAAAGTTTAAAAGCATTAAATGTAAAAAATATTTATTTAAAATCTAAGAAAAAAGTAGCAATAGGTTAGAAAATGGAGATAACAATCTCAGCGACCGCAGGGGCTCTTTCAATTCTTGTAGCAGTTTTCCTTTACTTCTACGTGAAAAAGCAGGATGAAGGAAGCCCAAAGATGAAAGAAATAGCATCAGCAATAAGAGAAGGTGCTAACGCTTACCTTAAAAGGCAAAATATGAGTTTAGCTGCTTTTGTTATAGTCATGGCTTTTATTCTTGGTCTTCTGCTTGGTTTTCCTGTTGCTTTAGCTTATCTTCTTGGTTCTTTCTGCACCACTCTAGCAAGCTATTTCGGGATGAGTGCAGCAGTTAAAACTAACGTAAGAGTTGCTAACGCTGCAAGAAAAGGCTTGAACAAGGCCTTTCCAATAGCTTTCTACGGCGGAGCGATAATGGGTTTCTGTATAGTTGGTATGGCTTTGCTTGGGATAAGTGTTGTTTATTATTCTTTCAGTAAAGTTTATAGCCCAGAAATTGCTTTGAACGCAATTCTTGGCTTTAGTTTTGGTGCAAGCTCTTTAGCACTTTTTGCAAAAGCAGGAGGAGGAATCTACACAAAAACTGCAGATATAGGAGCTGACTTGGTAGGAAAGGTTGAGCTAGGAATCCCAGAAGACGACCCAAGAAACCCTGCGGTTATTGCTGATAACGTAGGAGATAATGTTGGGGACGTTGCAGGAATGGGTGCTGATTTAATAGACTCTTATATCGCAAGCATAGTTGCAGCTATGGTTATAGGAGCAACGATAAGCTTGAACTTTGCTCTTTTGCCTTTGCTGATAGGAGCTGCAGGAATTTTTGCTTCTCTAGTAGGAATTCTTTTTGTAAAAGTGGGAGAAAAGGAAAGTCCTGGTAAAGGTTTAAACAGAGGAACCCTTTCCACTTGTATAATATTTGCAATTTTAACTTTTGCAATTCTTTACTTCCTTAAGCTTGGAGAAAAGGCTTATGGAATTTTCTTCCCAACTTTAGCAGGTTTGTTAGCAGGAGCGATAATGGGAATCACTACTGACTATTACACTTCAATAGACAGAAAACCTGTTCAAAAAACTGCAGAATCAGCAAAGACAGGAGCAGCAACCACAATTCTTTCAGGTTTTTCTTACGGGATAATAAGTATAGTTCCTTCGATAGTTGGAATAGCTGCAGCAACAATAGCTGCTTGGTATCTTTCAGCTTACTATGGGGTTAACAGCTTTTATGGAATTTCAGTAGCAGCAGTTGGTATGCTTTCAATAGTTGGAATGATAATCTCTGCAGATGCTTACGGTCCGATAGTTGACAACTCAAGAGGTATAGCTGAGCAGTCAAAGCTTGGAGAAAAAGTTTTAAAAATTACTGATAAGCTTGATGCAGCAGGAAACACGGCAAAAGCAATAACAAAGGGTTTTGCTATAGGGGCTGCTGCTCTAACTGTCTTAGCTTTGTTTGGAACTTATGCTGAAGTTGTCGGAATAGAAAAGAGTGCTAACGGAATGTATGTAATCAACCTTGTAGACCCAAAAGTTATCGCTGGCTTGTTCATAGGAGCGATGATGCCTCCTTTGCTCTCTGCTTTATTGATTCTTGCAGTTGGCAAAAATGCTTTCAGGATGATAGAAGAAATAAGAAGGCAGTTTAAAGAAATCCCAGGCTTGATAAAAGGAAAAGCTAAGCCAGATTATGCTAAGTGTGTGGATATAGCAGCAAAAGGTGCTTTAAAAGAGCTTTTATTGCCTTGCTCCTTAGCGATAATAGTTCCTTTGATAGTCGGTTTTGCCTTGGGCAAAGAGTCTTTGGCAGGATTTCTAGCAGGAAGCATAGTAACAGGAATAATATTTGCTCTTTTCATGGCAAACTCAGGAGGAGCTTGGGATAACGCTAAAAAGTTTATAGAGGAAGGAAAGTTTGGTGGAAAGGGTTCAGAAGCTCATAAGGCTGCTGTTGTTGGTGACACAGTAGGAGATCCTTTTAAGGATACTGCTGGTCCCTCTTTAAACACTATGATAACTGTTATGTCTTTGGTCTCTTCAGTATTTGCTCCCCTTATAGTCTCCTACGCTTTAGTTTTCTGAAACCTTTTCTTATAGAAATCGTTAGCGTAAACTACAATTTTTTGAGCATCTTTTGAATTCTTCCATTCCTTGAACTTAACCCATTTGTGAGGCTCTAGCCTTTTGTAAGTTTCAAAAAATTCTCGGATTTCCTTTAGCTTGTGAGGATGGACATCTTTTATATCTTTTATTCCTTCAAACCTTGCGTCGTTTACCGGAACACAAAGGATTTTTGGGTCTTCTCCCCTTTCATCCTCTATTATCAAAGCACCTATAACTCTTGCTTTCAAAACACAGCCAACTTCTAGAGGTTCGTAGCTTAAAATCAAAGCATCTAACGGATCCTCATCGTCGAACCAGGTTTGAGGGATAAACCCATATTCTACAGGGAAAACAACAGAAGAGGGTATAATTCTGTCAAGAACAAACTCGTCCCACTCTAAATTATATTCATACTTATCTCTTGACCCGCTTATACACTCTACGATAGCGTTAACTATTTCTGGAGGTTTTTCTCCTAAAGGAATTTTATGCAAAATGCTCATAGCTATTTAATTTCTTCCCATACCTTTAAATTTTTTTGCTTTTCTAGAAAACTTAAATTTTTTATACTAATTAGATAAGAATATAGTTTATTAAGTGTTAGCATGGAAGAAGAGAAGTGGCATGCTCTTGAGCCAAAAGAAGCGATGGAAAAACTTAAAACAAGCGAGAAAGGGTTGAGCGAGGAAGAAGCTAAGAAAAGGTTGCAAGAATACGGGTACAATGAGTTAAAAGAAACAAAAAGAATTTCAGCACTTGAAATTTTTCTAAACCAGTTCAAAGACATATTTGTCATAATGCTTTTAATAGCAGTTGTAATTTCTGTAGGAATTGGTTATTATGAGATAAAAGAAAAGCCTGAAACAAGTTTTCTTGAAGCTTATGCCGATGCAATAACAATAGGAGGAATAGTTGTACTCAACGCAATAGTTGGCTTTACTCAAGAGTATCGTTCTGAAAAGGCTTTAGAGGCTATGAAAAAACTAACCGCACCAAAGGCTAGAGTTATTAGAGATGGAAAAGAAGTTTTGATAGATGCGAAGGAAGTTGTGCCTGGAGATATTCTTGTTTTGGAAGCAGGAGACAGGATAGCGGCTGACGGCTTACTTTTAGAAAGTGTGGAGCTTGAAGTTAACGAAGCAGTGTTAACAGGAGAATCTGTTCCTGTAAGAAAAAAAGTGGGAAAAATTAGGGAAGACGTGGGAATAGGTGAAAGGAAGAATTGTGTTTTTATGGCAACTCATGTAACCTACGGAAGAGGGAAGGCTTTAGTTACTTCAACAGGAATGAGAACTGAATTTGGGAAAATTGCAGAAAAAGTTCAAGAAATAGAGGAAGAGGAAACTCCTTTGAAAAGAAAGTTGAACGATTTTGCAAAAAAGCTTGGAAAACTTATAGTTGTCATCTGTATAATAATTTTTGCTCTAGAACTTTACGAAGTCTTGTTTGTTTTAAAAGTTAGACAATTTGGTGAAATAATAAACAACACTGTAGATGCTTTCATGACTTCTGTTGCTTTAGCAGTTTCCGCAGTTCCTGAAGGTTTGCCTGCAGTAGTTACTGTTACTTTAGCTTTAGGTGCCAGAGAACTAGCAAAAAGAAATGCAGTAATAAGAAAACTTTCTTCTGCAGAAACCTTAGGAGCAGTTACTGTAATTTGTTCTGATAAAACAGGGACGTTAACAAAAGGAGAGATGACTGTTAGAAAAATTTATGCTAACGATAAGATTGTTGACGTTACTGGTATTGGGTATGAAGGAAAAGGAGAATTTTTGTTAGAAGGAAAAACTTTTGACCCTGAAAAAATAGAGCTTTTGCTCAGGATTGGCTGCTTGTGCAATAATGCGAGCTATGATGGACAAACGATAAAAGGAGACCCAACAGAAGGGGCTTTAATAGTAGTAGCAGCAAAAGCTGGGATGAAAAAGGAAGAATTAGAAGAGAAGTTTAAAAGAATTCATGAAATTCCCTTCAGCTCTGAAAGAAAAAGGATGACTACAGTACATGAAATTGATAAGAAAAAGTTTGCTTATGCTAAAGGTGCTCCTGAAATTGTACTTGAGAGATGTGATTATATTCTAAAAGACGGAAAAGTTGAAAAATTGGAGAAAAAAGAGAAAGAAAAAATTTTGAAAGTTAACGAAGAAATGGCTTCCCAGGCCTTAAGAGTTTTGGGTTTTGCTTACAAAGAGCTGCCAGAAAAGTTTGACGATGAAACTGCGGAGAAAGGTTTAGTTTTTGTTGGTTTAATGGGGATGATAGACCCAGCGAGAGAGGAGGCAAGGGAAGCTAATAAAAAATGTCAAGAAGCAGGAATAAAAACTGTTATGATAACTGGTGACCATAAGCTTACTGCAGTAGCGATAGCAAAAGAGATTGGGATGTTTGAGGATAGCAAAGATGCAAAAGTTTTAACTGGAGAAGAACTTGATAAGCTAAGTGATGAAGAATTTGAAAAAATAGTTGAGGAAGTAAGGGTTTATGCAAGAGTTTCTCCTGAGCATAAGCTTAAGATAGTTAAGGCGTTGAAGAAAAAAGGGCATATAGTTGCGATGACTGGTGATGGAGTAAACGATGCTCCTGCCTTAAAGCAAGCAGACATAGGAATTGCTATGGGAATAACAGGAACAGACGTAACAAAAGAAGCTTCTGATATGGTTTTGGCTGACGATAATTTTGCAACTATAGTTAAAGCAGTAGAAGGAGGAAGAGGAATTTATGATAACATAAGAAAGTTTGTTTTCTTTTTACTGAGATGTAATTTTGATGAGTTGGGAATAATAGGAATTTTTGCTTTGCTAGGTTTACCCTTGCCATTAAACGCAGCGATGATTCTCTGGATAAATTTGGTAACAGACGGGGCTCCAGCAATAGCTCTGAGCATGGACCCGCCAGAAGAAGATTTGATGAAAAGAAAGCCTAGGGATCCAAAACAAGGAATTTTGCACGGAAGGTTTGCTCAGGTTTTAGCATCTTTTATAACCCAATTCTTTGGAACAGCCTTCATTTTCTGCATCTCTTATTATGTTTGGAAGGAACCTTTACAAGAAGCTATGACGATGGCTTTCATGCAAGCAACATTCCAAGAATTGTTCACGGTTTGGAATTGTAGGTCAGAGAAAAGGTCAGTTTTCAGGTATTCTCCCTTAACAAACAAGTATCTGGTAGTAGCAGTAGTTTCTTCCTTTGCTCTTACTATCATGCTTTGTTACATTCCAGTATTTCAAGTGATGTTTGGTACTGTTCCTTTAACCCTTCAAGATTTAGCTTTAGTTGGGATAATAGGCTCGCTTGGTCTTTTCATACTGCCAGAAATATTTTACGGAAAGAAGGTTTGGAGATGGGTATAGAAAAAGAATTTAATTGTTTGAGAGTATCATAATAGTGAGAACATGTACAAAATTTTTACTGTTGAAGAAAGGATAAGAGTTCCTCCAACAAAATTGAGCATGAAAGTTAAGAATGCTGTGAGAGAAGCTGTAGCAGAGCAGCTAGAAGGAAGTTTTGACCCAAGGTTAGGGATAATTCTTTCTGTGATTTCTGTTGAAGAGGTTGGGGAGGGAAAAATAGTTCCAGGAGACCCAGGAGTTCACTACGACGCGAAGTTTAAGCTTTTAACTTTTAAACCAGAGAATAACGAGTTGGTTTTTGGTGAAGTTATAGACAACACAGAGTTTGGTTCTTTTGTTAGAATCGGTCCTTTAGACGGCTTGGTTCATATTTCCCAGCTTATGGACGATTTTGTTAGTTATGACTCAAAGAATGCAGTATTTCTTGGAAAAGAGACAAAAAGAACTTTGAAAGAAGGGGATAAGGTAAGGGCAAGAATAATTTCTGTTAGTTTTGGTGTTGAGAATAAAATTGGTTTAACTATGCGTCAGCCTGGGCTGGGAAACTTGATTTGGCTGGAAGAAGAGAAGAAGAAAAAGAAGAAGGGAAAGTAAATGGCAAAAAGGTTGCAAGTTTGCAGAAATTGTAGAAGGTTTACAACAGAGCAGGCTTGTCCTTACTGCAAGTCAACAAACTTGTCAACAAGTTGGAAAGGCCTAGTCATAATTTTAAACCCAGAGAGTGAAGTTGCAAAAATTTTAAGAGTAAGCGAAGCAGGAAATTATGCTTTGTACGTTGGTTAAAAGTACTTTCCGTTCAAGAATTCTTTTTTACTTTTCAAGTACTCATAAGCAGACAGAGCAGCTTTTGCCCCTTCCCCTGCTGCAATTATTATTTGCTTCCAAGTGCAATCGGTAACGTCGCCAGCAGCAAAAATTCCAGGAAAAGAAGTTTTGCAATCTTTATCAACCACTATTTCTTTTTTCTCGTTTAGCTTTACAGGTAAGTCTATGTCTGTTCCTGGCCTTAAACCGATCAAAACAAAAACTCCCCTGACGTTAAGCTTAAACTTATCCTTAGTTTTTATGTTTTCTACTTCCACGCTTTCAACAAAATCTTTTCCTTCAATTCTTATTATCCTGCAATTGTTGAAAACCTTAACATAAGGAAGTTTTTTTACCTTCTCTCTTGTTGCTTCATCTCCCCCCAAATTCTCGGTTATGTTTACCAAGTATATTTGTTTTGTGAATTTTGATAACTGTAAAACTGCGTCTAAGGCTGAATTTCCTCCTCCTACAACAACCACTGGTAAGTCTTTGAAGACTGGAGCGTCGCAAATAGCGCAATAGCTTACCCCTCTTCCTATAAACTCCTCTTCCCCTGGAACGTTTAGATGCAAAGGAATTTTTCCTGCTGCGATTATAACAGCATTAGCCAAATAATTATTTCTATTGGTCTCGACAAGGAATATATCATCCTTTGGTTTTACTCCCCTTACCTCTTCATACTTAACTTCTATGTTAAAAGCTTTAACATGTTCTTCAAACTTTTTTACAAATTCTGGCCCAGTTATTAATCTATAGCCAAGGTAATTTTCTATCGAAGATGAAAGAGCTGCTTGCCCACCCAAATCTTTTGAAATAACTAGAATGTCAAGCTTTTTTCTCGCTAAATAAATGCTTGCAGTTATTCCTGCAGGTCCAGCTCCTACTATTATAACATCATAAGGTGTAATAGATGTTATCATAAATTAAATTTTCTTAAGTTAGATAATAAATCTTATGAAATCTTTGTTCATCTTAAGAGCTCAACCTTTGCACAAAGGCCATTTGCATGCTATAAAAAAGGCTGAAAAGAAGTTTGAGCTTATAATAGGAATAGGAAGCTCTAACATAAAAAACACTCCTGAAAACCCTTTTTCTTTTAGGGAAAGAAAAGAAATGCTTAGGTTAGTTGGAGTAAAATGTAAAATAGTTCCTATTCCTGATTTTTATAATTGTGAGAAATGGACAGACTATGTTTTAAATAAAATCGATTTTGATTTGGTAATTTCTGGAAACGATTGGGTGAAAGAATGTTTTAAAAGAAAGAAAAAAGTTATAAACCCAGATTTCTTCAAACCAGAAAAGTATAAAGCAAGCTTGATTAGGGAAAAGATAGCAAAAGGAGAAAAATGGGAGCATTTAGTTCCAAGAAAAGTTGCCGATTACATCAAGAAGATAGATGGAGAGGAAAGAATTAGAAAGATTTTTGAAAAAATTAATACTTAATTACTTGCTTTACCACATTAGGTATTTCTTCTATAAGGTTGCTTGCAGTTAAAGATTCAGAGTATTTCCTTGCAGCCAATTCTCCAGCTTTTCCGTTCAAGTAAGCAGCAGCACAAGCTGAAGTAAAAGCATCATTCCCTCTTGCTAAGTATGCTCCCAAAATTCCTGCTAAAGTATCCCCTAAACCACCTTTAGTTAAGGCTGGTGAGCCTGTGCTATTTAAAGCGACTTCTTTTCCGTTTGAAATAACATCTACATGTCCTTTCAAAAGAATCGTTGTTTTTAGCTTTTCTGCAGTTTCCTTCACAACTTTAATCCTTTGTTTTAAATCATTTCCAACTTGAACTCCAGACAGGACCAAAAGCTCATGAACATGTGGAGTCAGGACAAAATTTTTGTTTTTCAAAATTTCTTTTTTTGTTGCCACAGCATGAATTGCGTCAGCATCTATTACTGCAGGAATTTCAATTTTTTCCAAGTATTCAACAACAGCTTCCAAAACTTCTTTTTCTCTTGTTAGTCCACCACCGATAACAACTGCGTTTTTATTATGAGTAAATTTTATCAGTTCATTCAAATGCTCCTTGCAAAGATAATCTCCCTTTAAAGGATAGGCTATCAAGTCTGGGGCAAAAGAAGCAATAATATTTGCAGCTCTTTCAGGAGCTAGAACTGTTACCAAATCAACTCCTGCTCTTAAGGCAGCTAAAGCATTAAAAGCTGGAGAACCAGAATAGTGTTTGCTCCCACCTATTACTAACAAGTGGCCAAAGTTATACTTGTGACTCCAAGGCTCCCTTTTCCTGTAAATTTTCTTTAGGATGCTTGCTTTTACTTCAACCTCCATAAAAAATATTATCTAGCCTTTATAAAATAAATTTCAAGAGAATATGATGAAAAGTGCTAGAGATGTGGCTGAAGAAGCAGTAGAAGTCTTTACTTCAAAAGCTACACAAAGCGCTAAAAAGATGTTTATTCTTTCATTTCTTGCAGGAGTTTTTATAGCTTTTGGTGCAGAGCTCTCAACAATAGTTTCTTTTGACTTAAGAAATTTTAGTATCGGCTTTTCAAGGTTTTTGGCAGGAAGTGTTTTTTCTTTTGGTTTAATGCTGGTCGTCCTTACAAATGCAGAGCTTTTTACTGGCAATACTTTGATGGTAATTCCTTTGCTCAAAGGTGAAATAACAAGAAAACAGTTTTTGAAAAGCTGGGGGATAGTATACACGGGAAATTTTATCGGTTCTTTATTCTTCTCTTTCCTAATTTTTTTCTCAGGAGTTTATGATACTCAGGTAGCAACCTATGCTGTTGAGATCGCTGCAAACAAAACAAACCTAAGCTTTTTAGAGGCTTTCTTAAGAGGAATAGCTTGCAACTGGTTGGTTGCTTTGGCAATATGGCTTGCTCTAACAGGAACCAACATGCTAGAGAAAATGATTGGAATTTATTTTCCAATAATGGCTTTTGTTGCCTCTGGCTTTGAGCATAGCATAGCAAACATGTTTTTCATTCCTGTTGGAATTCTTTTAAAAGATTTTGTTACTGTTCAAGTAAACATAACAAACCTCACGATTCCTGGTTTTTTCGTCAAAAATTTAATTCCAGTAACAATAGGGAATATTATAGGGGGAGCAATTTTTGTTGGTTTAATCTACTGGTATGTTTATCTTAAAGAAGAAATAATTTTATAGTATAGAGGTGGTAGCTTGACTATAAAAGTTGCTGTTAATGGTATAGGAACTATAGGTAAAAGAGTTGCGCATGCTATAAAACTTCAAGACGACATGAAGCTAGTAGCGATAGCAGACGTGGCAGCAACTTCTTGGCTTAGAACAGTTTTAGAGCCAGAAGGTCCTTTGTACAAAACTGACTTGTACGCCTCAAACAAAGAAGGCTTAGAAGCTATGAGAAATTCAGGAATGTTTGTTAACGGCTTGCTAGAGGACTTGCTTGCTTCAAAAAAAGTTGACGTTGTTGTTGATTGTACGCCTGCAGGAATAGGTGCAAAGAATAAGCCGATGTACGAAAAATATGGGGTTAAAGCAGTTTATCAAGGGGGAGAAGAAGCTAGTGTAGCTGAAGTTAGCTTTGTTGCTGTAGCAAATTACGAAAAGGCTTTGAACGCTAAGTCAGTAAGAGTTGTTAGTTGTAACACAACTTCCTTAGCAAGGACTTTACACGCTTTAGATTCAAGCTTTGGGGTAGAAGAAGTTCTAGCAGTTTTAGTTAGGAGAGCAACTGACCCTTGGGACGAAAAGCCAGGACCGATAAACGCTGTTGTACCAGAAGTCCACATCCCTTCGCATCAAGGTCCAGACTTGCAAACAGTTATTCCCCATATAAACATAACAACAATGGCTTGCAAAGTTCCTTCAACCCTAGCCCACACACATTTTGTTAGCGGAACGCTAAAGAAAAAAGCTTCCTTGGATGAAATAAAAAATGCTTTAGAAAAAGCAGGAAGAATAGTTCTTCTAAAAGCTTCTCATGGCTATACAGCAACGTCAAGGATAATTGAAAGGTATAGAGACTTGTGCAGGCCAAGGTACGATATGTACGAAGTAGCTGTTTGGGACGAGTCGATAACTGTAAAGGATAAGAAATTCTACTGGATTCATGCAGTCCATTCAGAAGCTATAGTAATCCCAGAAAATATAGACGCGATAAGGGCGATAACAGGAATAGAAAAAGACAAGTTCAAAAGCATGGAGAAGACTAACAAATCGCTTGGAATAAAGTGTTAAGATGAAATTTTTAACTTTAGATGAGGCTAAGGTAGCCAATAAAACGGTTTTATTAAGAGTAGACATTAACGTTCCTTACGATGAGCAGAAAAAACAAATACAGGATTCAGAAAGAATAAGAGAACATGCAAAGACAATAAAAGAATTAGCAGAAAAAAACGCAAAAGTAATAGTTCTTGCACATCAAGGAAGAAAGGGGGACCCTGACTTTATTCACCTAGACCAGCATGCAATTCTTTTATCAAAATACACAGGAAAAGAGGTTCAGTTTGTCGATGATATAATAGGAGAAAAGGCTATAAAGAAAATAAAAGCACTAAAGCCAGGGGAAATTCTTCTTTTGGATAACGTGAGATTTTTGGACGAGGAGACAGAGGAAAAAAGTTCAAAAGAACATGCAAAAAGTAGGATTGTTAAAACACTTAGCAAGTTTGCAGACATTTTTGTTAACGATGCTTTTTCTGCTTCTCACAGAAGCCATGCTTCTATCGTTGGCTTTACAGAAGTTTTGCCAAGCTATGCAGGAAGAGTAATGGAAAAAGAATTGAAATCTGAAGAGAGGGCTCTAGACCCTTTAGGGATAAACATTTTTGTTCTAGGAGGAGCAAAGCCTGACGATTGCTTGAATATAATTGAGTATATGTTTAAAAACAAGCCCGGCTCTATAGAAAAAGTTTTGACTTGTGGCACAGTAGGAGAAATTTTTTTAGCGGCAAAAGGTTATGATTTGGGAAAAGAAACAAAGGAATTTTTTGCTAAAAAAGGTTTTGATAAATTGATATGCCAAGCTAAGAAATTGATCGAAAGATATGAGCTCGAGATAGAATTGCCAGTAGACGTTGCTTTTGAGGAAAACGGAAAAAGGAAAGAAATTCCTGTGAAAGATTTGCCTGTAGAAAAAATTTTGCAGGATATAGGGAGTGAGACTGCCAAGAAGTATGGAGAAATAATAAAAAGTGCAAGGACTGTTGTGGTTAAGGGACCAGCAGGAGTTTACGAAAAGCAAGGGTTTGAACTGGGAACAAAGCTTATTCTTGAAGCAATAGCAAACTCAAAAGCTTTTTCTTTAATAGGTGGAGGGGACACTTTGGTTGCTATGGAAAAGCTTGGGTTGGATAAAAGTAAATTCTCTTACATAAGCTTGGGTGGAGGAGCTCTAATAACTTCTCTTTCTGGGAAGGAAATGCCAGGTGTGGAGGCTCTTTTAAAAGCAGCTAAAAAAATTAAGAAGAAAAGAAAGTAAAAAAGAAGATACTTTATGGTTTGTCGCATATGCGACATTTAAATGCACACAAACCAATAATAATTTATGAAGAAAAATTTCATCATAATTTTTGATATACCAAACTCTAAAAAATCTCTTGCTAGAAAAATTCAAAGAGAATTAAACACCATCGGAGCGTGTATGTTACAAAAATCTGTTTGGAAATCTAGCAATTTAGGTGGTTTAAAAAAATTAGCTCAAAGTATCAAAAAAAACGATGGGAATGCGTTTATTTTAGAAGAAAAAGTGATTTTATGAAAAACGTTAGAATTCATGCTTTTGTCTCTGGTCTAGTCCAAGGAGTTAACTTTAGGTACTATACAAAGAAGTTTGCAGAAGGTTTGGGAATAGGTGGCTGGGTTAGAAATTTAAAAGACGGAAGAGTGGAAGTTCTAGCAGAAGGAAGCGAGGTAAGAATAAAACATTTCCTTGATTTTTTGAAAAAGGGACCTCCTGGTTCTAAAGTGATAAACGTTGAAGTAAACGAAGAAGAGTATAAGGGTGAGTTTAAGTTCTTCGATATTTTGTATTAAATTTTCTTGAGAAGTTCCAACATTATCTTGTTTCTCAACTCAGAATCTCTTAGCGCTTCTTCTATAAGTTTTTCCTTGAAACTCTTTATGTCTAAAGAAGAAAAGATAATTTCTGCGATTTTTTTAGTTACTTCTTCGTTATTCCTTGCAGCCTCTACGAGCGAAGCCAATGTTTTTTCACTTATATCATTGGTTTTAACCTCTTCTTTCTTCTCTTGAGTTTCTTCAAAAGTTATTTTGACTTTTGCCGGAACTTCTTCCTTTCTTGGGATTTTTATCTCTGGCATAACAAAAAAATAAACAATTAAATTTAAATCCTTATCTATTTTTCTATTGCTTATGGAAGATTATTCGCTAGATAACGTGATAGACCTTTTGAACAAAATGAATCTTTTAGACCCTTTTGTAAAAGAATTAGTTTTGAAAGTGAAGAAAGATGAAAGATTTTTTAACGAATTTATAGGTTTTTTGAAAAGGTCTGGGAAAAGAGAAATAATCCTAAGAATAGTGAAGAAAAACCTTTTAGATTCTTGCAAGGATTTGAAGTTTAGCGAACAGCTTTAGCAAATTCCTCTAAAGCCTTTCTTGGGTTTTTTGCCTTCACTATTCCTGAAGCAACCAAAACTCCTTCTGTCCCTAACTCCAAAGCTTTTTTCACATCTTCCCCACTAGTTATTCCTGCTCCACAAAGAATTTTTATTTCTCTGTCGATCTTGTAGATTTCTTCTACAAATTCTTTAACACTATCAGGCTTTACTTTTGAGATAGCATTCCCACTTCCTATTAGTACAGGGTCTTCGTAAGCTATAAAATCTGGTTTAAAGTTTGCTATCGCTTTCCCTTTTTCAAGACTGTCAGCACAAACTACTGAAATTAGCTTGTACTTTCTGAGTAGTTCCACACATTTTTCTATTTCCTCTAACCTAAGCTTTCTTTCTGAATGATTTATCAAGCTCCCTTTTACTCCAGCCTCCTTTAAAGCAAGCGGAGAAACATGGCCTGTATAAGCTCCGTGTTCTATAAAATCCACATGCTGAGCAAAAACTGGTATGTTAACTTTTCTTGCAAGGTAAAGGTCGGTAAATTGTGGGGAAATAGCTATGTTAATTTTATAGCTACTTGCAACTTTCTCGCAAATTTTTGCTAGTCTCAAAGCATTTTTTCCTGTAGCTTCTTTGTAGCACTTAAAGTTGACAAGTACTAATGGAAGTTTCATTCTCTCTTATTATTAATTGGGATTTTGTTAAAAAATGTTTAGCAAAAATTTTTAAATAAGGAAATGAAAGTAAAAAATATGATTACTATAAGCTTGATTAAAGCCGATGTTGGAAGTCTAGTCGGTCACGGAAGGGTTCACCCTGACTTAATTGAAACAGCAAAGGAGTGCTTACAAAAAGCTAAGGACGAAAATCTGTTAATAGATTTTTTTGTAACTAATTGTGGAGATGATTTGGAATTGATAATGACTCATCAAAAGTTTATAGAAAACCCAGAGGTTCACAAGCTCGCTTTTGATACCTTCATGAAATGTGCAGAAGTTGCTAAATCTCTAAAGCTTTACGGGGCAGGTCAAGATTTATTAAAAACAGCTTTTTCTGGCAACATAAAAGGTATGGGCCCAGGAGTTTGTGAAATGGCTTTTGAAGAGAGAAAGAGCGAACCAATAGTTTGTTTTATGGCAGATAAAACTGAGCCAGGAGCCTGGAATATGCCGTTGTATAAAATTTTTGCTGACCCTTTCAACACCCCAGGTCTAGTTATAGACCCTAGCATGCACTCAGGTTTTTCGTTTGAAGTCCATGATTTATTCGAGCATAAGAAAATAAGGTTTGTTGCTCCTGCTGAAATATACGACTTGCTTGTTTTTATAGGAGCTCCTGCAAGATATTGCATAAAATCTGTTTTTAGAAATTCTGATAACGAAATAGCAGCAGTTTCTTCTACTGATAGATTAAGTCTAATAGCAGGTCATTACGTTGGAAAAGATGACCCTGCGCTAATTGTAAGGGCTCAGTCAGGTTTCCCAGCAATAGGAGAAATTTTGGAGCCTTTCGCATTTCCTTATTTAGTGGCTGGGGGGATGCGTGGTTCACATAACGTTCCGTTCATGCCTGTTAGTCTTAAAGATGCTCATCCCACTCGCTTTGATGCGCCTGCAAGAGTTATAGCCTTAGGCTTTCAGCTTAACAACGGAAAGCTGGAAGGACCTGTTGATTTGTTTGACGACCCTGCCTTTGATTTAGCAAGGCAAAAATGTAATGAAATTATGGACTATATAAGAAAGCATGGAACTTTTGAGCCTCATCGTTTGCCTCTAGACGAGATGGAATATACAACCCTTCCTGAAGTTAGGAAAAAATTAGAAGCCAGGTTTGAAAAATTGGTTTAATGTTTCTTAAGAAGATCAGTTAAAACTCTTGCCTTAAAATCTGAGATTATGCTCATGAAATTTACAAACCCATCCTGAGGAGTTGGGAAGCAGGAGAAGTACTTATGTACATCCCCATCTCCCCACCATTTTGTGCAGCAATAATACAGATGGTCGCTAATTTGCAAAAGTCTCCAGATTCTTGTCAGCTCAGGGTTGTTAACTCTTTTTATCGCCTTTTCAAGGTTTTTTAATTCCTCAAAACAAACCTGTTGCATCCTATTGCCAAGCCAGGCAGAAGTGTCTCTTTCCATGTCAGCCCAGGAAATTGTGTTAAACTCAAAAACATCTATCTCTCCTACTGGCTCATACTTTTCAACTATTTCACTAGGGGTACAAAACTCTAGGCTTTCGTACTTTAAAACTTCGTAAGGTAAGGATTTCAAAAACCAAAAAATTCCAGATTCAGGCCATTGATGCTCACCAAAAGTCTCGTAATCCATAAAAAGGTTTATGCACTGACCAGGAGTTGCAGCAAGCCAAGCAGCGTACTTATCAGCAGTTAAAGGCCACTGATCCCAATTTTTTGAGGAAAACCTATAGCCAACATCATCACTAAGTCTGTAATTCCTTAGCAAAACTTTTATCCTGTTTTCTGGTCTTGGGTCGTTCGGGAAGGAATATTTCCTTGCATAAACATAATTTGGGCTTCTCCACCCCAAAATTTTCTCTGTTCCTTCTGTGAAAATCCCTTTAAAACCTAAATCTTCAACTATTTTTGCTATCAAGTTGTTGTAAATCATCTCTGTGTTCACAAAAACTTTTGGTTTAAAGTTTAACAAATCCTTAATAGTTTGAGAATGCATTTTAACTTGCTCTATAAATTCATCCTTTTGTTCAAAAAGACTTGCTAGAGAATGGTAATAAGTTTCTCCTAAAAATTCAACACATTTTGTTTCTGCCAACTGTTTAAAACTATCGATCAAATCTTTCTGGAACATCTCGCACAATTCAAGAAAAACTCCTGTTATAGAAAAGGCTACCTTAAACTTCTTCTTTTCATTTTTTAAGTTATCTATAAGCTCCAGTAAAATTTTGTTTGTTGGATAGTAGCACCTGGCAGCAACTCTATCAAAAACATACTTGTCTAAACCATGGTTGAAATAGTTTGAGAAAGCCTCACTGTTGTTTACTATTCCGTTTGACTGGAAGTTTGTAAGCCTAAAGGGCTGGTGAACCTGAAAACACAAACTTATCGAAGTCATGTATATTATTAATAAAGCTTTTATAAATAAAGTTAATGTTTTAAGAAAAAGAGAAAATTATATATGAGCTTTTTAATCGCAAAAGACCTCTTTAAAAATTCTTACATACTGGCTGGAAAAAAACTATTCTTCCACAGATATTGTGACACAGGGTTTAAAACAAAATGGACTGGCCTATGGCAAAACTCAAGAAAATTTTTAGACTATTTTAGTTTTAAAATAAACGGGACATGGCTTTCCCCAGAAAACTGTAAAAGTTTTGAAATGGGTGAAATAGACGCAACCCATTTTTTCAAGTTGGACGGAATAGAAGTAAAAGAATTTCTACAAGTTCCAGAAAACTTAAATTCTTTCGTCTGTTTGCTAACCGTTCAAAACAAATCTAAAAAAGAGGAAAAAGTAAAACTTGAGGCTGAGCTTGCTGTTAACATAAGAGATATGGAAGAGAATTGGCATAACAGAGTTTATTTAGCAAAGTTTCAAGACAATAAAATAATAGTTGAGTCTGAGAAAGGCTGTTTGATTTTTGGAAGTTCTCCGGCCGGAAGCTTTACCTCCAACCCAAACTATAAAGAACATTATCCTTCTGGTGAAAAGCAGAGATGCTTTATACCAGGAAATTATTTTTTAGAGTTTAGCCTTGCCCCAGAATCTTCAAAAGAAATTTTTTTCATTTTTTCTTTAGGAAACGAAGAAGTTGAAGCTTTAGCAGAATATGAAAAGACCAAAACTTCTTTATTTTCCTTATTTTTCGAAAAGGAGAAAAAATATCAAGAGATCTTTAGCATGGCAAGATTTTATTCCGGCTTGGAGGAATTGGACGAACTGTTCAAGTGGAGTACAATTAACCTTGAAAAGCTTGCTTTTAACTCTAAGCTTGGTTTTGGCTACTTTGCTGGTTATCCTTGGTTCACCCAATTTTGGGGAAGGGATTCTGGTTGGATAATTCCTGCTGTTATAGATTTAGGAAAATTTGAAGAAGCAAAAGAAGCGTTAAAAACTCTTTCAAACTTTCAGTCAGATGAAGGGAAAATCCCAAACACAATCTATACAAACGGAAAAGTTGATTACAACTCAGCAGATTCAACCCTCCTTTGGATAATTGCCTTAAACCATTATTTAAAGAATTCTGGTGATCTAGCTTTTATCAAAAGTTTGAAGAAAAACTTTTTCAAGGCTTTAGAGTGGATTAGGTCAAAGGAAGATAAGAATGGTTTTTTGGAACATGGGGAAAAGGAAACTTGGATGGACACTTTAGAAAGAAAAAAAGCAGTAGAAATTCAAGCTATGCTAATAGCTTCTTTAAAGGCTGCTTCAGAAATTTCCAAAATTTTCTGGAAGGATGATAAAGAACTCTGGCAAAAAGCTGTTAAAATCGAGAAAAATTTTGAAAAAGTTTTTTGGGACGAAAAAGAAGGGTTTTACCTGGATTTTATTAAAGAAAGAAAGGTAAGAAGTATAAATTCAATTTTTCCATTATTTTTTGGTATATCAAAAAACCCGAAAAAAGTTTTGAAAGTTATAGAAAGTGAAGAATTTACTTCGAGCTATGGGGTAAGAACCATCTCAAAAAATGATGTCGATTATAATCCGGCAGGTTACCATAACGGAAGTTCTTGGGGTTGGGTCGTTGGTTTGGTTGCTTGTTCAGAATTTAAAAATAAAAACTATAAAAAAGGTTTAGAATACCTAAAAATTTTATCCAATAATTTGAACCAAGCCTGTGTTAAAAGTTTAGGCGAGGCTTGGAATTCTGATAATAATGATGTAAACCTTTGGAAGGTTAGTTTTTCTGAACCTGGAGCATGCTTGCAAGGTTGGAGCTCTGCTTTAGTTGTTAGGTGTGTAGATGAATTTTTGCTTGGGATGAAATTTGATGCTAAAGAAAGGACAGTATTTTTATCGCCCTCTCTTTGGCCTGGAGCAAAAATTTTAAGGAGGAAAAGAATAGGGAACGATTTTGTCGATTTTACTATAAAAAGAATAAGAAATAAAGTAGAAGTTAGCTATAAAAGTGAGAATAACTTGAAGTATAAGATAATTCTTCATCCCTAAACAAGCTTGTAGAGTGTCCCTTTTTTATCGCTGATTATTTCTATTTTCCCCTCTCTTCCAAGCCATCCTAATGCCCCGTAAACCTCGTTTATTTTGAGCTTGGCTTCTTTTGCTATCGCGTTTGCTGTTAAAGGTCCTTTTGCTTTCAAAACTCCCCAAACTTTCCCTGCATTAACACCAAAAACTTCTTCTGGTTTCATAAATATTAGGTTTGATTTCCTATAAAATAAATTTTTTCATTTTTGAAAGGGTCGAGAAGGATTTCTTTTAACTTTTCTGGGTCTTTTTCAAGTAGCTTTAAAAGGTTAGTCTTTCTTTTTATTTTTTCGACTAGAGTATACTTACAACCCTTAAAATTTGGGTTTTCTTTGATTTTTAATTCATCTTTTTCAAGGAAAAGGTGAAAGGGAAAACCTTTATTTTTGATAGAAGCATAATCATGGCCTGCAGCTTCAGGATAAAAAGTTGCAAAAAGGACGTCTTTCTTCCAACAAACAGTCCTATGATAGAATTTTGGATGAATAAAAACTGAATCTTTTTCCTTAAGTTTTATTATAAAAGTTTTGAAAGTCTGTTTTTCTGTTAGAATAAGAAAACAATTGTTTTTTAAAACATAGTAAGCCTCTCCACAATAGGTTTCATGAGCATGCCCATAAGTTGAGAAAAGCTCACCTTCACTAGAATCAGAGTAAACACCGAATTTAAGTAAAGTTAGGTCAGAAGCGATTCTTGTTTTCTCAAAAATATCCTTAAAATTTTCTAAACTTTTCCAAAGGTTGTACTGTTCATAAACTACCAAATCACCTTTAGCTTCTACCATTTTTTCTGCATTTTTTAAGTCAAGGATGACTCTATCTCGAATCAGTTGGGAAGCAAACCTTTTCCACCCTTCAACACTTTGCTTAAAAGTTAGGCTTAAAGTTTTATCCTTTTCCCTTAAGCTATAGCCAAAATTCAACTTAACCATATTTTAAAATTATCAAGAATTAAAATAAATCATATGCAGGCAGTCTACGTTCCTTGGCTCCACATGCACCAGCCTCTAGTTTGGTTTAAAGCTGACGGAGAAGAAAGACTTATGAGCAACTTGGAGAAGATGCTTCTTTCAAAAGATTCTAGGGAGAGCTGGGACGCAAAACTTATAGCAAGAGCTTATAAAAATCCTGCAAAATACTTTAAGCAGTTAAAAGAAGAAGGGTATGACCCAAGAATAATCCTGGATTTTTCTGGAATTCTGCTTGAAAGTTTAGAAGAACTAGGGAAGAGAGGAGTCTTAGATAAAATAGAAGTCGAGGGTGAGAAAGTAGGAAATATAATAGAGTTTTATAAAGATGTCTTAAAACTTGATGGAATAGAGATAGCAGGTTCATCCTATTCTCACTGCTATTTTCCTGCAACTCCTGAACAAGACTGGAACTTACAAGTGGAAGAATGGAAAAAAACTTTTGGAAGAATTTTTGGCAAAAAGTACTTAGAAAAAGTAAAAGGCTTCTGGCTTCCTGAGTTAGGGTTGCCAGCTTTTGAAGACAGGGTTTATGAGCTGATAAAAGTTTTAGAGGAGAACGATTATGAATGGATGATTTTACCTTTGCAGGCAGTCGAAAATTATGAAAATTTAAGTTATGAAGAAAGAATCAAGGTCGCTTGTCAGCCTCATTTGCTTAAAATGAAAGATTTATCTCTCAAAGTAATTTTTAGGTTCCCAAGCTACATAATAGACCAGCAAGCAGGTTGTAACGCAGAAGAAGTTTATAAAAGGGCTTTGCAAGCTGCAAAAATATTTAGAGAAAAAAACAAGAAACCTGCCCTGATAGTTCCTGCAAGTGATGGAGAAAACGGGAACGTGATGATGAACGAATTCTTTCCAAAAACTTTTGTCCCAATTTTTAAAGAAAAAATTAACGAACAAATTTCTTCGTTAACAGTTTCTGAATTTCTAGAAGAGTTTTACAAGGAAGTAAAAAGTGAGATAAAAGTAAAAACTTTAGGTGCTTCATGGATTAATGGACACAGGCTTTGGCTCGAAGGAAGCAAAAAACTAGAAATGGCAAATAAAATTGCAGACTTGAGCAAGAAGTTCCATAACTTAAAAGAAAAAACTGATGAAAAAAGTTTAGAAGAAGTTAAAAGATTTTTGTTAATAGCAGAAACTTCTTGCTACGTTTATTGGGGAACTGATTTTTGGTACGAGCAAGGAGAAAGAGCTTTAAAAATTGTAGAAGAGAAGATAAAAAATCTTGAAAAAATTTATAAGGCAAGGAAAGTTTAATATTATTATGTTGAGGTAAAATAATGAGAATTGCGTTCTTTTCTTGGGAATCGCTTCACTCAATACCTGTCGGAGGAATAGCTGTTCATGTTACTGAGCTTGCAGCAGCTCTTCAGAGAAAGGGGCATGAAGTTCATGTTTTTACGAGAATAGGGCCAAATCAAAAAATTTATGAGTGTATAGATGGTGTTCACTACCATCGCTGTCCTTTCAACTTTCACTCTGATTTTATCCAAGAAATGAACAACATGAGCAAATCTATGGCTCATTATTTCTTTGAAACAGAAAATTTTGTTGGAAGTTTTGACGTTATTCATGGTCATGACTGGCATGTAGTTAATGCTTTAGATGAAATAAAAAAAGCAAGGAATAAGAAAGTAGTTTGGACTTTACATTCTACCCAGTTTGGAAGAGACGGCAATTATTTCCATGACGGCAAGGCTAACGATATTAAGAATATAGAATGGTACGGCACTTATATTGCTGATAGGCTAATAGTTTGTTCTCAAACCATGAAAAATGAGGCTCAATGGGTTCACAGAGTTCCTGAATGGAAGATTAGAGTAATACACAACGGAATTTCTGCCCATAGGTTTAACGGTTTTATAGACCCTTGGAATGATGTAAAGAAAAGGTACGGAATCGGGCCTTTAGACCCTGTTGCTACTTTTGTTGGAAGAATAACCTATCAAAAAGGTCCAGACCTTTTGATAGAAGCTATTCCCGATATTTTAAATTCTTATCCAAACGCAAAGTTCTTTTTTGTTGGTGATGGCGACATGAAGGCTCATCTGGAAAACAGAGCTAGACAGCTTAACATCTCCCATGCCATAAGGTTTACTGGCTACGTTTCTGAAGACGAAAAGATAAAGATATTAAAAGCATCCGATTGCCTTGTTGTTCCTAGCAGAAACGAGCCTTTTGGAATAGTGGTTTTAGAAGGCTGGAGTGCAGGAAAACCTGTAATAGCAACTCATGGCACAGGAGCAGGAGAAATAGTTTGGCATGAAGTTACAGGCTTAAGAGTTTACCAGGCTCCGAACTCGATTGCTTGGGGAGTAAAGTATATATTCTCGAACTTCGAAAAAGCAAGATGGATGGGAGCTAACGGAAGAAAGGCTGCAGAAGAAGCCTTTAACTGGGATAGGATAGCTGACTATACTCTACAAGTTTATAAGGAGTTGGTTGGGTGAAATGCTGGTTTTGTGAAAAAGAAGCCAGAGGAGTATGCATAGTTTGTGGAAGAGCAGTTTGTCATGAACATGCTGACAAGCTAGACCAGTTTACTCATGCAAAAAGCGATACTTGTTCCGGCTTTGCAAGTTATGAAAAGGGTTTTAATGTTCTGAAATGTAGAGAATGCAGACTTGAATGGGAAAGCTGGGAGCAAGGAAAAAGAATAATTAAGTAAGGTTTTTAAAACAAATTCAAAAATTTCCCTGCAATTATAAACATAGCATGACTCCAAGCCAAAGGAATTATCGAAGCAGGCTTACCATTTTTTATTTGTTCTGGTAATTTTTCTTCCACTCTTTCTAGAACCCAGTTAAAATATTCAAAAGCTTCTTTTCTGTTTCCAGCTAAACAAAAATAAACAGAAAGCCAAAAGTTTAAAACAGGCCAAGCTCCACCTTCTTTTCTTCTCAAGTAGCCAGCATACCTATCCCCTTTATATCTCATGATTCCTTTCCCTTCTGTAGAGTTTTCTTTTACTATTTTTTCAACAGTTGAAACAATTCTTTCATCATTTGCACTAAAAACTTCGGAAGGCCAAACCAAGCCTAGCAGAGAAGAATCTACAGTTTTATCTTTTTCTGAGTTAAACTTTCTAACAAAGCATTTGCTCTCTTCATCATAACTCTTTTCTATAACAATTCTCATTTGCTTTAAACACTCTTCCCATTTCTTGTTCGGCCCAACTAGCTTTAAAGCACAACCCAAACCTTTAATGCACATAGCTAAAGAATAAGTGAAATTTTCTCCCTTCTTAGGTGAGGCTACCCTTTCTTCCCACAAATCATAATGTCTTTTAAAACAATTTCCATTCCAAGAATTGCAAAGCCCATCAGCTATTTTTCTAGCCAAATCGTTAAACTTGTCAGTTTCAAAAATTTCAGAATGATTATAAACAGCCCAAAGCAAACTTCCTAGTTGGTCTGGCTGAAATTGTCTTCCGTACATTTTTCCGCTAGGATAATACCTCATGTAGAAAATTCCTTCATCTTTAAACCTTTCAGCCTCCGAGCACCACTCAAAAAACTTTTCAGGAATCCTCTTTATTTTTAACAAATCGCAAGCATAACAAACAAAGCTTGCATCCCTTGGCCAGACATAGAAATAGTTTTTCACCCCTTTTGGATAATCTGGGTCATAGATATTAGAGGCTACTATTGCTCCGTTTCTCAAAGAACATTCTTTAAAAACTTCTATACTTCTTTTAAAAACCCTTTCAATTTTATCCATATTCCTTCCTTACAATTCTTTCCAAGTCTTTTCTTTTAGGAAACCTTTCTTCTCCAAACCTTGAAATAGCGAAAGAAGCTAAGGCACTCCCATAAGTTCCTGCCTTTTCTATCCTCTTATGTTTTAAATAACCAAAAATAAATCCTGCGTTGAAAAAATCTCCTGCTCCTGTTGGGTTTATTGCTTTTGTTTTTATCGCTCCTATTCTAAAAATTTTTTCTTTATCGGCAACTATGCAACCTCTTTCCCCCAATTTCAGGGCAACATTTTTACAACCAAGTTCCAAAATTTTTTCAGCAATTTTTTCCTCGTCTTTTTCTTTGGTTAGAATTTTTCCTTCTTCAAAATCTGGGAAGAAAAAATCAACCAGTTTTAAGTTATTTTTCAACCCTTCTAAATCACAGTTTACCCCACTTTTCAGGTCAGGCTCTAGGCATGTTATCATTCTTTTTTCCCTGGCATACTTCAAAACTTTTTTCACATCCTTTTGAAACTTTTTTTGCAGGTTATAGCCTCCTATATACAAGACTTTACCTTTTACTTCTTCAAGCTTGAAATCCTTTAAAGAAAATAAAAGGTTTGTTCCCCTAAAAGTAAGTAAAGACCTCAAACCATCTTTAAAATGTATTCCTATGCTAATTCCTGTCTCCTTTTCTGTTCTTTTAACTTTAGTTTCGATCTTAAAATCCTTCAGTTTTTCAAGGACAAAATTTCCAAAAAAATCATTTCCGAGCAAACCAATAAACCTTGTTTTTATCCCAAGCTTAGCAATAGCCATAGCAAAATGGGCAGCTCCACCTCCAACCTCAAGCTTTGCAGAATCTATAAAAATCTGAGAATCTTTTTTCGGATAATTTTCTATGGGAGAAGTTAGAATATCAACGTTTGCATCACCAATAACAGTTATCTCAGTCATTTACTTCCCTTATCTTTTCCTTTATAATATTCGAATACTTTTCAACAAGTTCTTTTAGTCTTTTTTCATTTTTTGCCTCGATACACAAATTAATTTCTGGCATGGTTTGGCTTGATCTAATAAGAACCCATTCTTCTTCGTCCAACTCTATTTTAATACCATCCATAAGGTTCAAGCTATTCTGAAATTCTAACTTAAGCCTTTCTATTACTTTTATTTTTTTCTCGTCATTTTCTGCGTTTATGTACAATTTTTCTGTTGGGTTTAACTTAATTCTGTCAACAAAATGAGAAAGCTTCTTCTTGCTTTTATTCAATATTTTTGCCATCAGTAAAGTGGCAAGTATTCCGTCAGAAAATGGATAGAATTCGTTAAAGTAAAAGTGAGAGCTTTGCTCTCCTGCAAAAATGGCTTTTTCTTCCACACACTTTCTTTCTACAAAGCCATGGCCAACCCTCCACCATATCAATTCTCCTCCCAACCTTTCAGCTATTTTCTTCAACTTACTTGAGCAATCAGCAGTAGCGATCACTTTCCCTTTTTTCTTCTTAAGAAAACTTTCTATGAAAATAGCGCTTACCATACTTCCGTTCAATTCCCTTCCTTTATCATCGACAAAAATGCTTCTGTCA
>JBMFPE010000003.1:0-26607 GCA_049969275.1 Candidatus Aenigmatarchaeota archaeon
GCTTTAATTTTCTCTTTATCTACTTTAGATTCGTCAAAACCTGGGGCAAGACTTTTAAAAAAATCAGTTTTCATAAAAATTTCTATGCTTTCTGGAACAATTTCTTCATGAATTAAGTCTTCAATTTCATTTCTTTTTTGTGTAAGAACTTCCTCACATCTTTTACCGAAAAGTGAAGTGTAAGTTTCAAACTTTTTTCTCAAAATTAAAACTTCTTTTTCCAAACTTTTTTTTCTTTCAAAAAAGTATAAAGCCAAGGCAAGAACAAATATCGGGAAGATTCCAATAAAAAGCAAAAAATACTCGTAAGGAATAGATTTTAAAAAACTGTCAAAAGAAGAGAAGATTGTATTTATCAAATTTTGAAATTCCTGTAAGGGGTCCATTTATTCTCTCCTTCTCAAATCTTCCAAAAGCTTTTTTTCGCTTCTTGCAACGATTTCCCTTACTCTTTTAATAGCATCGATATTAACTGAAATACTTGCAATTCCACACTCAATCAAAAATTCAACCATTTCAGGAATGTTACTAGGAGCTTCACCACAAATTGAGCTTTCCACATCATACTTATTGCAAGTTTTTATAGTTTCCCTTATTAACCTCAAGACAGCAGGGTGCATTTCTGAGTAGAGATTGGAAAGCTTTGCATTGTTTCTGTCAACCCCTAAAGTAAGCATCGTCAAATCGTTTGAGCCAATAGAAGCAAAGTCTATCCCTTCCTTACAAAATTCCTCTATAGTCAAAGCACAAGAAGGAACTTCGACCATTATCCCAAGCTTACAACTTTTTGGTAGTTTTGCTTCTAAAGCAATTTCCTTTGCTTTTCTAAATTCATCAACTGAGATTATAAAAGGTAGCATTACATGAACATTATTTAGTCCTTCTTCGTGTAATTTTTTAATAGCTTCAAACTCTGCTTTTAATAATTCAGGTTCGTCCAAACTTCTTCTTATTCCATGCCATCCGAGCATGGGGTTGTCTTCTTTTATCTCCTCTTCACCTCCTTCTAGATGCCTTAATTCGTCAGTCCTTGCGTCCAAAGTCCTAACCCAAACTGGTTTTGGATAAAAGGTTTTAGCTATCGGTCTTATACCATCAAGAAGAATTTGTATATATTCTTCCTTTCTTCCCTCCCTAACAAGCTTTACAGGATGTTTTCCAGATTTCAGTATCATATGCTCGATTCTTAACAATCCAACACCATCAACTTTTTTTGCTATTTGTTCTATACCTTCTGGGAAAGCTAAGTTGACTTTTATTTGTGTTATGGTTGGTTTTATTTCCTCTTCCTCCTCTTCTGGAGCTACGATTTCTGGTCTTTCTACTTCAATTATTCCAGGATAGATTAGACCACGGTAAGCGTCTACGGTAACTTCTTGTCCATCTTTCAAAATCTTTGTTGCAGCCAAAGTTCCTACTACACAAGGAATTCTCATTTCTCTAGAAACTATTGCGGCGTGACAATTCGAAACTAATAAAGGAGTATATTTTTTGGTGAAAACAACATAATTTTTATTAATTTCTTCTTCAGTGTCAACTTCAAAATTAAAAACTTCTGTCTCGAACGTTTCACCAGTTTTTCTAATTCTTAGCATACTTAAGTTCGTATCTATTAATTTTTTAACTTCTTCTTTTTCTTTACCATCAAGCATAGGTACGATTCTTTTTTCAACTTTGTTTCTATCAATCAAAAGGTTTTTTCTTATGTAAGGTTTTATTTTTCCTTTCCAATTTACTTTATTTTCCAAGCCTTCAAGGATTAGGCCAGCTGCAAAAAACTTAGTTCCAACTGCTCTTTCTTTTAAGTTCACTTTAACTCTTTTACATCTTTCTAGAATTTCATTCACTCTTTCTACAATCTGTACATTGTGAATTTCTCTGTTTTTAGTTACTTGTGGAATAATACTTAAATTCAAACAAGTTATTACTACTGCTCTTAATATATTTTCATCTGAAATGTACAATTGAATTCTATTATTAGAAATTGTTCCATCGCCATCGATAAGACCTGCAAGAAAAGCTAAGGAAGTGTTTTCATCAAGGAATAAACACCAAGAGCTTAAATGTTGGTAAATCTTTTCTAGCATCAAAGCAGGATAAAGCCTGTTGCAGATATAGTCACTTGCCCTTCCAAGAACTTCTTTTCCTCTTATTTCCGTGTTAACTGTTTTTTCTTTATGTCCGGTAAATCCATAACCAAAAATTTCTTCAAAATAGCTTGTAACTGTGTTAATAAAATCAATTTTTGGTTTTTCTTCCTTTTGGGTGAATTTAACACAACCTTTTCTTAAATTTCCACTTTTCCCCTTTAAAACTCGCCAATAGCCATCAGAAAGAATACTACCAACTAAATAACCGAGCTTCTCGTTAGAAATTTTACATTCTGAATCAGGTAAGGTAAAAGGTACACAAACAGATAAATTCTCATCTAGTATTTTTTGGAGTTCTTTTTTAACCAATTTTCTTTTTTCATAAGTGAAAATTTTATGGTCTGGTGTTATTCTTATTGAGTTATTTTTAATTCTTCCAGTTTGTGAGACAGAAACTTCTACAGTCTTAGCAACCCTTCTAAAGGTTCTTTTAACCCTTCTCCAAACAGGCTTACTCTCTAGAGAATCAAAAGAGAGAATATAAACTTTTTCTCTATTCATGACCTTTTCGTAAAGTTCTTTTGCAGTAGCAAAACCTTTTGGCGTTAAAAGAAAAGTATCACCTGCTATACACGTTTGCCCACCAGAATCAGTTATTATTGCAGCACATTTGCTCATAGTAGGAACTAGATCAGGAGAAGTCATGGTTGTAACTAGAATATCTCCTTTCTCAACTTTATCTATATCTTTCATCTCTTTAACAATCTTAACAACTCCTGAAGCTATACCAGGAGAAACTCCCAAACCTTTTAGAATCGGCTCACCAACAACTTTTATTTCTTCTACTTTCCCAACTGTTGTTATAGCCCTTGTTTGGACTATATAAATTCTGTTCCTTTCGATAGCAAATTCGATATCTTGGGGCTTACCATAATGATTTTCAAGAATCACTCCATAATGAGCCAATTTAGCGATTTCCTCTTCTGTTAAAATCTGCCTTCCTTTTTTATCTCTTGGTACTGGCAATTCTTCTGTTCTGTCTGTAGCCAAGTCTCTTACTCTCATTATCTCTTTAAGCCCAATTTTTTTATCGATTAACTTGCCATCTTTTGATGCTACATAAATATCAGGAGTTACTCTACCAGAAACTAGGGTTTCCCCCAACCCCCAACAAGCTTCTATTATTATTTCATCATCTCCTGTTGCAGGGTTAACAGTAAACATCACGCCAGCCTTTTCGCTATTAACCATTTTCTGGACAACAACTGCAATGCTAGCGTGCTTAAAACCTTGCTTTGCTCTGTAGAAAATTGCCCTTGGCTCGTACAAACTTGCAAAGCATTCTTTAACAGAATCTAAAAGTTCTTTATTTCCTTTAACGTTCAAGAAAGAGGCTTGCTGTCCAGCAAAGCTCGCTGTTGGTAAGTCTTCTGCAGTAGCGGAACTTCTCACAGCAACTAAAGCAAAATCTCTACCAGACTTTATAATTTCTAATTCTTTTCCTACTTCACTAAAAGAAAGAGTCTCGTAAGCTTCTATTATTTCATTTTTTATTGTTGCAGGATATTCTTGCGAAATTATAAGGTCTTTTATTTTCTTTGAAGTTTCAAGAAGTTGAGTAGTATTTTCAACATCACATTCTTCGATTAAATTATCTATCAAATCTTTTATCTTGTTTATTTCTATAAATTTTTCAAAAGCGTTTGTTGTGATAACAAAAGCAGGAGGAACAGGAAGTCCAAGCCTTGTCATTTCTCCCAAGTTTGCACCTTTCCCACCTGCTATGTTTACAGAATCTTTTGAGAGCTCATCGAGCCATTTGATATATTCCATAATATTAAATTAGCTTTTTTAAAAGATATTCTATTCTTCAACCTCAATTCTCACAGGAGTAGAAATTTTAAGCCCAGCCTTTTTAAGAGCTTGCTTTCCTATCTCTAAGTTTTGTTTATTAATCTTTAGCATCATAATTCTTTGGCCTTCTTTAACTTGAATAGCTGTCCCTACAGGCTTTCCAAAAGCTAGTTTCATTCCTCTAGAGTACCTATCAGCACCTGCTCCTGTTGCAATCGGTTTTTCTCTTAAGACATGATGAGGGTAAAGCAAAATTTTAAAGAAGTAATTTGTACCTAGACTCTTTTCTAAAAACTTATGGGCAACTACTCTTGCTGCTTCTAAGGCATTATCCCTTATTTGAACACTGTTTTTTGAGACTAAAAATAAAGTTAGCTCATAATCACCTTTTGTTCCCATTTCAAACTGATGAGTTTTTGGATAAGGCACACCAACAACATAACTTTTTCTTGGAACTTTCTTGCTTACTCTAGTGTAAGGTCTTTCTATTCTTCTAACAGTTCTTCCCGGTCTGAGAGCCATAAAACCACTTTTATTCAATTCTACCTAGCAAATATTTAAAGTTTTTAAAAGAAAAACTATTTAATTTAAATATCAGTTATATAAATAGAAAGGAGGTGTAAAGGTGGCATTAGTTGTTAAGTCTGCAGTCAAAGCCCAACTTAAAGGTTTCAGGGTAGGTGGAGACTTTTTCACTGCTTTGGACAAGCAAATTGGAGAAATACTTAAAACTGCTATGGCAAGAGCTAAGGCTAACGGAAGAAAAACCTTGAGAGCAGCCGACTTATAAAACCTCAGAAAATTTTAGGAATTTTTGTACTCTTTTTTTTCTTTAAATTTTTATAAATGAAGGAATAAAATATTTTAATGGAAAAAGTAATAGGAATAACAGGAACAATCGCTTCTGGAAAGGATACTGTCAAAAGAATTCTTCAGGCTAGGTTTAATTGTTATACTGTTTCTCTTTCTTCTGTAATAAGGGCTGAACTTGAAAAAAAGAAAAATAAAAATTTTAGCAGGAAGAACATGCAAGATTTGGGGAATGAGTTAAGAAAAAAGTATGGGAGTAAAATTTTGGCGATGCTTGCTGTCGAATACCTGCAAAAAGATAAAGAGGTTATAATTGTGGATGGTATAAGAAACCCTGGAGAAATAGACTTCTTAAGGCAAAAGTTTAAGGACAAATTTGTTTTGATTGGGGTAGACGCTCCACCAGAAATAAGGTTTGAAAGAATAAGAAAAAGAAACGATAGTTCTGACCCGAAGACATGGGAAGAATTTTTAGAAATAGATAAGAGAGATCAGGGAGAAAATGAGCCTGAGTATGGGCAAAGGACAAAGGACTGTTTGAAAAAAGCTGATTTTCTTATAGTGAACGACAGTAGCTTGGAAGATTTGGAAAATAAAGTGAATGAAATAATAGCAAAAATAAAAAACTGGTAAATTTAAATAGGATAACGACTAATTACTTGTAATTATGAGGGTTAAGCTGTTAGCCTTTACTCCAGACCCAGAACTGGTTGTTGCAGCTTCTGCTACTACTTCTTTTAAAAAGAAGCCTACTTCTTTCACTTTCGAAAAGTATAAAAAGGAAATGCCAAAAGAAAAAATAAAAAATATAATAAGAGATTTACTTAGGCACAATCATCTATCACCGTTAGAGCACGCATCCTTCACATTTTCTTTGGAGGAGGTTTCCAGAAGTCTGACTCATGAACTTGTAAGACACAGAATAGCTTCTTACACCCAGCAAAGCCAAAGGTACGTGAAAGTAGATACAAAAGAAGAATGGTTTGTTATTCCACCAAAGCTTGAAGGTGAAAATAGAAAAAAGTTTATAGAAAGAATGAAACAGATTGCAGCATGGTATGAAGAATTTATAAAAGAAGGAATAAGTTACGAGGACGCAAGGTTCATCCTTCCTAACGCAACCAAGACAAACATCGTCGTTACAATGAACGCTAGAGAGCTCTACCATTTCTTTAATTTAAGATGTTGTGCAAGAGCACAATGGGAAATAAGAAACGCTGCCACAGAAATGTTAAAAATAGTTAAAAAGATTGCACCAACGCTTTTTGAAAAAGCAGGACCTAGTTGTATGAAAGGTTTTTGCCCTGAGGGTGAGCTAATGCCAGAAGAGTGTAGAAAAACTGGAATTCAGGAAATACAAAAGAGATTTATGGAGTTGGGATGATGGGAATCAAAGGGTTGATTAGAGATGCTATAATGACTTTTGTTGCTTTTGAACTATTAACCAATGGAATGGACAAAAATCATTTGGCTTATATTCTTATAGCAGTTGTTATATTTTTTACTGTGATAGGATTTTGGAGGCTTTTGAGATGAAAGAAAAAATTTTGGAAATTGTAAAGAAACAGAATGAGTGGAGGAGGAAGGAATGTATAAATTTGATCGCTTCTGAAAGTGTTCTTTCTCCTCTAGCAGAAAAATGTTTAATTTCAGATTTTGAAGGAAGGTATAACGAGCATTCTGGTAAAGATTGCCATTATCAAGGTACAAAATATTCTTATGAGATTGAAGAATTGTGTAATGAAATTTTTAGGGAAAAATTCAAGACAAAGTTTGTTGATGTCAGACCAATATCAGGAGGGATAGCCAATTTAATTGTTTATACTGCCTTCTGTAAGCCTGGAGACATAATAGTAAGTTTAGGGATACAAAATGGAGCCCATGTCAGCTCAACTCAGTGGGGATTAGCAGGAGTAAGAGGGTTAAAAAGTGTGGAAATGTTTTTTGATGAGAAGAGAATGAACATAGACTTAGAAAGGACTGTTGAATTGATTAAAAAAGTTAGACCAAAACTTATAGTACTTGGTGCGTCTGTGTTTCTTTTTCCTGAACCTGTCAAGGAAATAAGAGAGGCTGTGAAAGATGTGAAAATTGTTTATGATTCATCGCATGTTTTTGGTTTAGTTTACAACAAAGAGTTTCAAGAGCCTTTGAAAGAAGGGGCAGATTTGATAACATCCTCGACCCACAAGACTTTTCAAGGCCCTCAGGGAGGAGTTGTTATAGGAAATGAGAATTTAAGTGAAGAGGACTGGGAAAAAGTTCAGACTGCGATCTTTCCTGGGATTTTATCTAACACCCATATTCATAGGTTCCCTGCTCTTGCAATCACTGCTTTGGAGATGAACGAGTTTGGGAAAGAATATGCAAAGCAAGTCATAAAAAACGCTAAAATTTTAGCAAGAGAACTTTATAACCTTGGGTTCAGGGTTCTTTGTCCTGAACTAGATTTCACAGAGTCTCATCAAGTGATAGTTGACGTCAAGGAATTTGGTGGAGGAAAAAAGGTTGCAGAAAAACTGGAGGAAAGCAACATAATTTGCAATAAGATTGCTCTACCTTCAGACTCTCCCCATGATGCAACCAAAAATCCTTCTGGGATAAGGCTTGGTGTTCAAGAGTTAACAAGGTGGGGAATGAAAGAGAGAGAAATGAAAGTTGTGGCAGAATTCTTCAAGAAAGTCTTGATAGAAAATAAAGAAGTAAAAGAAGAAGTAAAAGAATTTAAAAAAGGTTTTAACAAGATTTGTTATTGTTTTGAGGTTTAAATTTTCCAGACTGGTTTTTTCTTTTCTCTTTCTTCAAAAATTTTTATAACTTTTCTGATTTTTTTCTCGCTTTCCTCCACTTCTTTTTTGTTGTTCCCTATCCCGCAGCTATTACCAACACCAACTATTATTATTTTTCCCCTTTCTTTTGTTCTTGCAACTTCTTCTTCAACAAGTTTCAAAACCTTTTCTTTCGAAGCTAGAATCTCTTTTTTCATAGGTTGAATCGCCTCTTCCTCACTCATTTTAACTATTATTGTTGTTATTGGAATTTTCTTTTTAACAGCGATGTTTTCTATATAAGCCTTATCAACTCCTATGCCACCGATAGCAACTCCTATACCCTCTGCTATACTTCCTGTTTCTTCCCCTTCAAGCTTAACAGCAGCATCTATAGTTATGATTTTTGCTATTTTTTCTCTTTTTGTAATTTTTTCTACAGCTTTTCCAAGTTTTCCTAACCTTCCGCCAGGGCCTTTAGCTCTGATTATATAAACTTCTTTTCCTTTCATTTTTCTTCTTCCCAGTAAGGTACCCTCTTCTATTTCTTTCAATTTACCGTCTTCTACAAGACTTGCTCCTATCAAATTTCCTATGGCGTCGCCTATAGGCCAACCATTAGTTAAGGCTTCTGTCCCATAAAGCAAGGCTTTTGAAGCTCTTTCTATAAAAGGTATGTTTAGCTGAAAAACTAGGCCAAGTTGGAAATTTTTAGTCTTTTTAACTAACCCAAGGTAGTGTTTGACAAGTTTTGAAAGGAAGTTTAGGCTTATTGCTCCAGATAGACCCATCATTATGTTTGCCTTTGTTTCTGTATCGGTGTTTGGGGCAATCTGATTTACAAAGTATTTGTACCTTTCTTCTGCTAAGTTTGCTATGTGTTCGAACTTGCTGATTATACCATAAGGGTCTAGTTTAACAGGCTCTATCGTGAAAAATTCAAGAAAGTGTTTTATACTTTCTTTCAGTTCCTTGGAAGGGTTTTTGCTAACTTTTTTAACTATAATTTTTTCTGCGTTTGTAAGGTAAGAGTCGATAGTTCTTGAAACTTCCTCTAACTTCCAAATTATTTGCCAGTAGCTAAGTCTAAGGTAAAGAAGTGGCATGACTATAAAAATTAAAAGTATATAGATGATGTTCCAGACGTCGATGTTAGGGTTAAAAAGGTCCATTTTTATCATTTTTATAAGTGTATACAACCTTTTAAATGTTTTGTATATAAATATATCTTTTAAACCCTAATAAATTTTTAGTGGAAAAATGAAGGTAAAGGTTATTTTGGCTGTAATAGTAGTGTTGGCGATTATAGGTTTAGTCTTCCTCACAGACTCTGGCAGGAAGGCGATCGAATTCTTGAGCGGAAAAATAAGTGAAACAGCTTCTTTTATCTTTGGGCCAAAAAATACAAAAACTTTTAGAATGAGTTTGGAAGTGAGTTTAGAAAATAAGAAAAGTTTTTATGAAAAAAGTTTCTCGATGAAAAATTCTAATTTCACGGCCTCTAGTGTTTACAATTTTATTTCTGTTGATGGTGGAATTGAAAAAGTTTCTAATAGCAAAAGGGTTGGAATAGAAGTAAGGGGGTTCAACGGAAAGCTTGAGATAACAACTTTAGGGACTTTAAGAGTTTCGGGAGAGGCAAATTATATAAGAATTGGAGATTATGAGAGAAGTAGAGAAAAACCTTACCAAGTTGAAATAGAAGCTTTGCCTTTTGATTGTTCACCCCCTTGCAGTTTTAGGGTTGAAAACCTGAACGCTGACCTAAACTTTTTGGTTGTAAGTGGTGAAGTGAAGAAGTTAAGAACTGATGGAAGTGTTGATCAGATAAAATACTTAAAGGAGGAGAGCCTAGTGATTCAAGGATTTTCTGGAAGTCTTGAACTAAGTGAATCAATAATTTTGAGTGGAGAGGCTACCCAAGTAAGAGGGAGTGATTTCCTTTACACAGGTTGAACGAATGAGCGATAAAAGAGAAAAACCTAAGATAGCTGTTTTTGTTGACGGTCCTAACATGCTTAGGAAGGAGTTTGCTATAGACTTGAGAGAATTGAAAAAAAGGGTAAAAAAATACGGAAGAATAGTTATAGCAAGAGTTTTTCTGAATCAGTTTGCTCCTGAGAAGCTGATAGAGGCAGTGATAAACGAAGGTTTTGAGACTATAATGGTTTTGGCAAAGGAAGAGGAAGAAGCTCAGGATGTAGATGTTTCTCTTGCAGTTTCTGCCATGGAAGCGATTTTGACAAAAGATATAGATGCCATAGCTTTAGCAACTAGAGATGCAGATTTCTTACCGATAGTTCAAAAGGCAAAAGAATACGGGAAAAGGGTTATAATTTTGGGGGCTCAGCCAGGCTTTTCCTCATCCTTAAGAAACGCTGCAGATTTTGTGGAGGAACTATAAGAAGAATTTAAATCTATAAAATAATAATATAAAAATAAGGTGATGTAAATGGGCTTAATCACAGACTTGCTAAAGGGGTTTAAAAAAGAAGAGGGACTAATAGAATTACCAGCAGAAGAGGAGCAGAAACCTCAGGTTAGCGTGAGGGTTGAAACCTTGCATGATTTTGTTGATGTTGATAGGATAACCAGACTTGTTAAGGAAGGAAACATTATATTTCTTAGGACTGCAGGAATGCAGAAGCATGACTTGGGAGAATTCAGGAATAGCGTCGAAAAGCTAAAAAGAGTGAGCAAGCAGTTTGGATGGGACATAGTTGGACTAGAAGAAGGTTACTTAATATTAACACCGAGCTTCGCAAAGGTTGAAAGAACTAGAGTTTGAAGAAAAGCCAATAGTTTTCCTTGAATTTAATTAAACAGTATTTTCCTTTGAGCTTCTTACCTTTTATTGTAAAAACTATTTTATTGTCATCTTTTTCTTCTAGAGTATAAGTTCCTTTGTCCCAGATCTCAACGGTTCCTGCCCCGTACAGTCCTTCTGGGATTTTTCCTTCAAAGTTAGCGTATTCCAAAGTATGGTCTTCAACTTGCACTGCTAGTCTTTTTACTCCCTTCTCTTTTGGTGGTTCTTTTGGAACAGCCCAACTCTTTAGTTTACCGTCCATTTCAAGTCTCAGGTCATAGTGCAAGTGCTTGGCTTGATGCTTATGAATTAGGTAGATTTTTTCTTCCATACTTATATTTTAGGAGCAGAAAAATATGATGTGGAAGAGCTTGTTAAAATTTTGGAAGAATTGAAGAAAAGCGAAATCAGTAAAGTAATCGAGAAAAGGATGAAGGAATTTGAAGAAAACAGGGGAAAAACTGAAGAAGAAATTTTTAAAGAGCTTTGCTTTTGCATCTTAACAGCAAACTTTAACGCAGAAAGGAGCATAAGAATTCAGCAGGAGATTAACGACGGCTTTTTATTTTTGGATAAAGACGAATTGGAAAGAAAGTTAAGAGAGTTTGGTCATAGGTTTCCAAGAACAAGAACCAACTATATAGTTGAGGCAAGGAAATTTAAAGGTCAACTTAAAAGAATTATGGAAAATTTAGAAGGAGGGGAATTAAGGGAATGGTTGGTGAAAAACGTGAAAGGTTTAGGTTATAAGGAAGCAAGCCATTTTTTAAGAAATGTAGGATACAAAAATTTTGCAATCATAGATTTTCACATTCTTGATGTTTTAGCTAGGTTTAAGGTTATAGAAAAACCAAAAGTTATGACAAAGAAAAAATATTTTGAAATCGAAAATCTGCTGAGAGAAATTGGAAAGAAAGTTGAGTTAAGCTTAGCAGAGCTTGATTTATACCTTTGGTATTTGGAAACAAAAAAAGTGTTGAAATAGATTAGTTATTTTGAAATCGAAAATCTGCTAAGAGAAATTGGTTGCTGTTTAGAAAGGTCTTTGTTCTCTTCTTAAAGAAAACAAGCTTGCGAGATTTCCTGCTTTTGCTAGTAGGTCGTAATAGAATAACTCTAAATCTTTTTCTGTCAGTCTTGCTCTTTGGTCAGCTTCTATCAAAACAGAAGGCATTCCATAGCCTGAATGACCACTCAAAGCAAGCAGAACAGAAGAAATAAAATTGGCAGTTTTCACACAATCTTTTTCAGCAAGAAAATCAATTCTAATTGGCCTGTCAAACTCTGCAGTCTTAAGGTAGAAAGAAAATACACAATTGGAAAATTCACCGAACTCTTTTAGAATAGGATGCTTTTCTGGTTCAGAAGAATAATTGAAAACAAGAGTTCTTTCACCTACTTTTAAAGCATACGTTAATAGATTGGTATCCTTTGTTGTTTCAAGCAAAGGTTTAAACTCCAGCAAATCTTTACTTGCTTCTTTTACCAATTCACAAAACCTTGTCCCTCTCGAATCTTCTATTACTCCTGCAAGAATTGTATTTTTTTCTCTTGATTTTAAGAAGAGTTCTAGATAAGATTGGATAAGTTTTTTGTAAGTTGGAAATAAAATAGAATTTTTTGCTGGTTTTTCTGTGTAGTGAGGGATTATCGAGCCGTCTAGAAAAATTATACTAGGCTTAAATTTTTCTATAACTTCTGAGGCTGTAGTAACCTCAACTATCTGCCTTTCATAATTTGAGTTTATCTCAAACTCTATTTCATGCAAAGGTTCAAAAATTATTTTTGGGAGTGGTGTGGGCATAGCTTCTGGATAGTATTCAACTTTTTCTAACTTTCCTTTTGAATAGGAAAATATTACTCCAACTGCTCTCAAAAGCATTAAATCTATGCCATGTAGGGAGCGCTTAACCATACCCCCATCTATCCCAGCAATTTTTAAATTCTCTAAGTTTGATTTCTCAACTTCAAAAATTTGTTTATCCTCAATTCCTGAGGAAAAAGGTAGTTTTCTTAAAAGTTCACCAAAATTTCTCCTCTCGATCTCCATTTTTTCGATTTTCTTCACAAGCTCTTCTGTTATTTCAATGAAATCTTTCATTCATTTTTATTTGGAATTAGAAGCAATAAAAAGCTTATTAACCTCTGTCAGAAAAGTAAAAAAGAAATGAAACTAAATTAGAAATATGGTAGATTTTAAAAAATTCAATACTTTCATTCTAGATTTGGACGGAACAGTCTGGAATTGGGAAAGTTTGTTTTCAGGGGTAAAAGAAACTATAGAGAAACTGAAAGAGGAGGGAAAACAAGTCATTTTTGTTTCAAACAACAGTATGGTATGCAGGAAAAAAATGGCTGAAAGATTAAGGAATTTTGGAATAAATTTAAAAGAAAACGACTTGATAACATCAAGTTTTGTTGCTGCGAATTACTTAAAAATTAAGAATGCAAGCGCTTTTGTTATAGGTGAAGGAGTGAAAGAAGAGCTTTTAGAAGCAGGCGTTGAGATAAAAGAAAACAACCCAGATTATTTAGTTGTCGGTCAAGACTTTAATTTTAACAGCGAGAAACTTATGAAAGCTTACGAGATTGTGAAAAACGGAGCTAAAATTTTGGCTACTGCAAGAGGAAGGGTCTATTATGAGGGGGAAAAACTAAGACCTGCAACAGGAGTTTGGGTTAATGCTATAGAATACGTGACAGATAAAAAAGCAAAACTTCTAGGCAAACCTTCGAATGAAATGTTGGAAACGATTCAGCTTTTCGTTTGTTCGCCAAGAAAGCAAACTGTTTTAATAGGGGATGAATGTGATTCTGACATAATGGCAGGAAAAATCCTTGGTTACTACACAGTTTTAGTTAGGACTGGGATAGATAAAGAGGCAAAAAAGGTAAGACCTGATTTGATAATAAATTCATTGGCAGAAATAAAGCTTTAATCAAGCCCTTTTTGAGTTATTGTATAAACTTTTAAGCTTTTGGGCTTGAACTATTTCTGATTTAATGCAACCTTCCCTTCCAAGATGCCAAGGATAAACCGTGCTCGCTCCTGGGTTTGAGCCAAATTTTTCCTTGGTAAATAGTTTATAACCATGAAGGCTTCCATAATTTTCTAAAAAAGAAAGTAAAACTAAATCGATGGAATCTCTAACAAATCTTTTTCTATATTTTTCAGATTTCTCTGTAAGGTTGACTGACAAAACTATTTGAAATTTCTCTGGGGTTTCTATGCTCATAAAATTTAAAAGAATAGTAAACTTTTATCTTTTTTTAAAAGCATTTAATTTTTAAATTCAAAATAATTAAACTATGGGTGATTACTTTCGAAAAAGAAAGATGGCTTGTTACAGCAGCTCTTCCGTACGTGAACAACATTCCTCATATAGGTAACATTGTAGGTTCGCACTTACCAGCAGATGTTTTCTCCAGGTTTCTAAGACTTTTTGGTAGTGATGTAGTTTTTGTCGGCGGCACAGATGAGCATGGCTCGCCCACAGAAGTTGCAGCTTTTAAGGCTGGTTTGCAACCAAAAGATTTTTGCGATAGGCTTTATAAAATACATAAACTTATATACGAATGGTTTGGGATAAGCTATGATAATTTTTCCAGAACTTCTAAAGAAATAAACCATAAAGTTACGACAGAAATTTTTCTCAGGCTACTTAAAAATGGGTTTATAATAAGAAAAAAGCTTTTGCTTCCTTATTGTCCAGTTGACAAAAGGTTCTTGCCTGATAGATGGATAGAAGGAACTTGTCCTTTTTGTGGCTATAAACCTGCAAGAGGGGATCAGTGTGAATCTTGTACCCGCTTACTGGAGCCTTCAGAGCTTTTAGAGCCTTATTGTATAATTTGCAAAAGTAGGCCAGAAATAAAAGAGGTTGAGCATTTGTTTTTAGACTTACCAAAGCTTGAGAAAAAACTTGAAGAATGGATAAAAGCGAATAAACATTGGAAACCTAACGTAAGAAATTTGGCTTTATCTTGGATAAAAGAAGGTTTAAAACCAAGATGCATTTCTAGAGATTTAAGGTGGGGAATCCAAATTCCTTTAGAAGGGTTTAAGGATAAAGTTTTCTATTGCTGGTTCGATGCTCCTATAGGTTATATTTCTTCTACTGTTGAATGGTCTGAAAGAATTGGAAAGCCAGAAGAATGGAGGAGATATTGGCAGGAAAAAGGTTCAAAAATAGTTCACTTTATCGGTAAGGATAACATTGTTTTCCATACGATCATTTGGCCTGCTATTCTCATGGGAACTGGCGATTTTAACTTACCCTACCAGGTTGGTGGTTTAGAATTTTTGAATTATGAAGGGGAGAAAATTTCAAAAAGTAGGAACTGGGGAGTTTTTCTTGACGTCGAAAACGGGAAAGTTGTGGTAAAAGTTGGAGAAGAGAAAGTTGATGTAGAGCCTGATTACTTAAGGTTTTACCTGAGCCTTATAATGCCAGAAACAAAGGATTCAAACTTTGTTTGGAAAGAATTTGAGAAAAAAGTGAACGCTGAACTTATAGGAAATTTTGGAAATTTTGTTTTTAGAGTTCTAGTTTTTGTTAGGAATAACTTTAACTCAACTGTACCAGAGCCTGAAAGACTAGGGAGAAAGGAAAAGAACTTGATTAAGAAAATAACTGCTACTAAAAATTCTGTTAAAGAGCTTGTATTACAGCTTAAGTTAAGAGATGCTTTGAGGAAAATTCTTGCTTTGAGTAAAGCAGGAAATTCTTATTTCCAAGGCAAAAAACCATGGGATAACTTGAAGGAAAATCCTGAAGATTGCAGAACAACTTTGTTTGTTAGTATTCATTTGGTTAAAGCGTTAGCAATATTGTTAGAGCCTTTCACTCCTTTCACCTCCGAAAAAATTTGGTCGCAGTTAAACCTGGAGGGTTCTGTCCATAAACAAGATTTTGATAGTTTAGATAAGCTTGATATCAAACCTGGACATAAAATCGGGAAAGTTGAACCGTTGTTTAAGAAGTTTGAGTAAAAGATTTAAAATGAAAAGGAGAAATTAAGTAGCATGGTAGAGATATCTTTTGCTCAGTTCAAAGAACTTGACTTGAGGGTTGGAAAAGTTTTGGAAGCAGAGCAGATACCAAACTCAAGAAACTTGATTAAATTAATGGTCGATTTCGGGACTGAAAAAAGGCAGGCGGTAGCAGGTCTTGTTGGCTATTATAAACCTGAAGAATTAATCGGGAACAAGTATGTTTTTATCCTGAATTTAGAAAGGAAGAAATTTTTAGGAGTGGAAAGTCAGTGTATGATTCTTGCTGCTGAGGATAGTAAAGGAAATGTTGTTCTGTTAAAACCGGAAAAGGATGTAGAGGAAGGAAGTAAGATAACTTAGCAAAGGATTTAACTTTTTTCTTTTATTTTTTTAATTGTGAGGTACGAGATTTCTCCTATAAGAAAATTTGATGAAAAAGTAAGGGAATTTGAAAGTAAAGGGGAAAGTATAATTAAAGCACATATCGGTGATGTAAATTATCCTTATCCTTCTTTTATAGAAGAGAGTTTATGTGAGTATATTAGAGGGGGTTATGAAGGTGTATTCGGGAAATGGAGCAAGTATTCCCCCTTCAAAGGGTTTAATAAAGTAAGAGAGGCGATCGCTGAAAATGAAAACGTTGAAATAGCAAATATACTACCATGTCTAGGAGCTATGGGTGGTTTATTTGTTAGTTTAAAATCCCTTTCAAATTTTGGGGTAAAAAAAGTTTTTATCCCAGACGTAGGGTTTAACCCTTATTACATAAATTCTGTCTCACTTTCCAACCTTGAAATTTCTCTCTATGAAATTAGAATTCACGAAAATAAAGTTGATTTTGAGTTCCCAAACGTTGAAAAAAATAGTTGTGTAATAATCAATTCTCCTCATAATCCTACAGGCTGTATATTCGAAGAAAAAGAACTTGAGAATTTGATGAAAACGGCAAAAGAAAAAGAAAATTGTTGGATAGTTTCAGACAACCCTTATAGGCACATATACCTAAGGAAAAAGCCTACAAATTTAATAAACCTGTCAAAAAAACTTGATTACAAGAATTTTGTAGAAATAATTAGTTTTTCAAAGTTTGGACCTTTACCAGGACTTAGAACGGGCTACATCTACGGAAATAATGAGTTTATAGAAAGAGCAAGCGCTATTCAGTTTAATACTTTTGTCCATCCCCCTACTTTATCCCAAGTTGTTCTTTACTTTTTTGCAAAAGAAAAGGATAAAATGGAAATCCATTATGAAAATTTGAGGAAAGAAATGAGAGAAAGGGAGCAAATTCTGGGAAAGCTTGAAAATGGGATAGAAAGAGTTTTACCAGAAGGTGGGGTTTATGAAATGATTAAAGTTGGAGGGGATGATTTGAAAGTTTGTGAAGAAATTTTAGAAAAGGAAAAAGTTTCTCTTGCTCCAGGAAGTGGTTTTGGGAATAACGGGAGAGGGTGGGCTAGGATAGCTTTTGGTGCTCTAGAAAAAAGTGAAATTGAAGAAATGGTAAAAAGGTTAAACAATTTTTTTGATTTCTTAAAGTAAAAAATATATCTCAAATAAAAAATAATAATTATGAAAAAAGTTAGAGATTTTATGAGTTGTAATGTCATTTGTTTAAGTCCAGAGGATTCTATTTTTGATGCCGCAAAAGTTTTTTCTGAAAAGAATATCTCAGGAGCGCCAGTAGTAAAAGATGGAAAGATAGTAGGGATAATAAGTATTTCTGATATAATAAGGTTCATAAGCATGAAACTACAAAAAGCAGACATCTCTCAAATTCCTTCGCTAAGTCTTCTACTTTTTGATTTTATAAGAAGCAGTAAGGATTACCTGGTTTTCAAAAAAGAAATCGGAAAAATTTCAAGGGCAAAAGTAAAGAACGCGATGAGTACAAAAGTCATTTGCATAAGCCCTGAGGCAAGTATAATAGAGGCTGCTTCTTTAATGGAGAAGAATGATGTCAACAGACTCCCAGTAGTAGAAAACGAGAAGCTTGTTGGAATAATAGCTAGAGAAGATTTGGTAAAAGCCCTTATAGAGTAAAAGGAATTCTTCTGCTCTTTGGTACCATGTTTTTAAGACCTTGCTCTGTAAGCAAACTGCTACCTAAAATTTTGTCTTTAAACTTTACTATCACGAAATTATGGTATTCGCAGTTGATTTCTTCTTTTGGTTTAACGTCCAAACCCTGCATGAATTTTATCATACCTTCTTCGTCAAGAATAACTAAATTCTTGGTTGCAAGCCTTCCAACAATTTCCGAGCCTTCTACTGTTAGGTGAATCTTTTCGTTTCTTTTCAACTTTCCAAAGTTTAAACCAAAAGAGTTGGCTTGAAGTTTTGAAAAGTCGAAATTTAAAATTTCCTTGCTTGCTATCCAAATTTTTTCTTCTTTATCTTTTGCTACTGCAAATTCTTTTAAACTAAGTTTTGCTCCGTAGTTCTTCTCTATAATTCTTTCTACTTCTTTCACCTCTTCTCTCGTAAGAAAGGTCACTTTCTTAGTTTGCATACAAAAAACCCCTCTGTCTTTTGCGAGGGTACGATTCTTGAAGCTTTGACTAAGGATTCGTCGTATGTTTTTCCGTCGAACTCTGTTAAACCAGGGATTGAAGGTAAGTTTAAGTTAATTTCTTCAATTTTCAAGCCAAGATGCCTAACAGCAAAGTCTATAACTTCCTCGTTTTCTAGAGGTTCGATTGAGCAGGTCGAATAAACCAAAATTCCATCCTTTTTTAAACATTTTGAGGCTGAAAAAATTAATCTTTTTTGTAAGTTGCTCAAAGCTTTTATACTTGTTAAACTTGTTTGATTGAATATTCTTTGTTTAAGTTGACCGGTTCCTGAGCATGGGACATCTAAAAGAATTTTATCAAAACTTAAACCTAGCTTCCAGAACCTTTCTCCAAAGTGTTTTGTTATTACTGTGTTCAAAACTCCGCATCTTTGCAAATTTCCTCTTAAAGCTTTAAGCCTTTTGTAGGTTATATCGTTAGCTATTATTATTCCTTTATTTTCCATCATTGCAGCAATCTGAGTTGTTTTTGCGCCAGGTGAAGCGCATAAGTCAAGAATTAACTCTTCTTTTTTCGGTTCAAGGACTAGGGGAGGAATCATACTTGAAGCATTCTGAATAAAAAAATAGCCGAGAACATGTTCTAAAGTTTTTGCTAGATTTTCTTTAGTTTTAACCCAAAAACCTTCTTTAACCCAAGGAATTCTCTCGTACTTGTAGCCTTTTTCTTCAAAGATTTTCACCATTTCTTCGACTGAGATTTTTAAAGTGTTAACTCTAACGTGCCAGGTTGGCAGAAAAGGCTGATTAAAAGTTTCTTTAAAATTTTTATAGATTTTTTCGTATCTTTCTAGATCAAGAACCATAAAATTAAGTAGGATTAATAGTTTAAATAAAATAAGAAGTTAGGTATTATAAGTGGAAATTACAATCAGAGTTTTATCAGAAAAAGATAGAAAAAATTGGATTTCAAAATTTTTAAAAACTAAAATATTAAATAGGGAGAATGAGAGGAGAATATACCGAATTAACGTGTCCATTTTGTGATAAAGGAAGGATACAGGCTTGGTATATTCCAGGAGCTGTAAGTGTTAAGAGAGGAAGTTGTAGAAGTCTGCCAAAATTTTCAAAACACAAAAGTTCTGACGTTTGGATAATTAGGTCTGGGTGTAATGTTTGCGGTAAATCGCAAGAAGAGGTTGAAAAAGAGCTAAGAAGAAAAGGGATTATCTAAAAAGTTTCGAAAAATTCTGGGAATTAAAAAGCCTACTCTATAAGCTTGAGCAAATCTTCTATTCTTTCGATCTCAAAATCAGCCTTCCCTTTTTCCTTTCTCTCTTGCCCATATTTTGCAAGCACAGTTTTCATTCCAAGCTTTTTTGCTGGTTCTATGTCTCTTTCTATAGAATCTCCAACTAGAAGAATTTCTCCTGGTTTTAAAGAAAGTTTTTCTGTCGCAAGTTTTAAAGGCTCTACACTTGCTTTTTCTTTACCTGTATCTTCTTTTCCTATCACAAAATCGAAATAGTCATCGATTCCTAAAGAAATAATCCTTTGGTAAGCCTTAACTTTTGGGGCATCTGTAACGATAACAAGCTTAAGTCCAAGCTCCTTCAACTTTTTTAAGGTTTGTTTAACCCTTGGATAGGGTTTAAGAAATCTTTTCTTTTTTTCAAGATAAGCGTTAATTCCTGCAGCGAGTATTTTTTCATTTTTGAAACCTTGCTCCTCCAAAAACTTTTCAAAAGCTCTATCTGATTCTATCCCAACTCTAAAATAGGTTTCCATAAGTTTTTTGTAAGCTTGCCTAAAAGGAAGCTTTAAACCTTTTTTTATCATTGCTTTAACTGCTGCCTTGCAAGCTTCCTTTTTCATTTTTATAAAATCAATTAAAGTGTTGTCTAAGTCGAAGATTATTCCTTTGATTTTCATAAATTTAATTTACCGTAAGTCTAAATTAAATTATGCAGGCTCAAGTTTCTTTAGAAAGGATAAGCGTTTATGGGTGGGCTATTGCTATTATTATGGCAATGGTATTTGCTCTTTATAATATAGGTTTAACTAAACCTTGTAAGTTTACTGGAACACAAGTTTCAGGATTTTCTGGTTTTTTGGTTTCAGGAGTGAAAATGAACTTGAGCGAAGGCAAAAATTTGCTTGTTTTTAGATTAACTAATAACATGGAAAACGCTGTCGAGATAGAAAGAATTGAAATGATAAAAGGAGATTTCAAAGGAAGCTCTTTAAGTAGCAACGTTACTCTTAACTCATACGGGTCTCAAGTTTTTGTGATAAAACAAGAAAGTGGAGACAGTTTTCAAAAGGAAGAATGCTACGAGATAGAGATAATTATAAATTATTACTCTCAGCAAACTAAACACCAAAGTAATGGAAGAATTTATGGAGTTGTCGAAAATTAAATGGGCAACTCTTCTCTTGCAAAAACTCTCTCACAAAAATAGCAACGAAGTTTTAAAGGTTCCTTTTCTTCAACTATAAATTTTGATTTTATTTCTTCATAATTTGTTATGCAATTTTTGTTTGGACATTTGATAACCTCTTCAAGAATTTCTGGCAAGGAAATCTTTCTTTTATCAACAACTTTCCAGTTTCTGATTATGTTTAAGGTTGCAGAAGGGGCCATCAAAGCTATTTTACTAACTTCTCTTTGTGTCAGCTCTCTGTTTTCTATTTTCACCACATCTTTCTTTCCTAATTTTTTGCTGTTCACATTCATTAGAATGACAGAAGTAGAATGACTCTTTTCCAAGTTTAGAAGAGAGGCAACTTTTAAGCCAAAACCAGATGGAATATGGTCTATTACTGTCCCATTTTCTATCTTTCTTACCAACAATTCTTTTTCACTCATGAGCACACCAGGTTGATAATCGCCATCCTCACAGGAATTCCATAATAAATTTGATCAAAATACTTTGCTTTTTTTGTTATGTCTATGCTTGGTTCTATCTCAACAGTTTTTGGTAAAGCGTGAAGAATTATAACTTCTTCTTTAGTTTTTTCTAACATCTGGGAAGTTATTTTAAAACTCTTCTGTACTTTCTCTGCCTCGTAAACATCTTCAAACCTCTCTTTTTGAATTCTACAAACATAAATAACATCAGCGTTCTTTACTCCTGAAAGAATGTTATCTGTTTGAACGATTTCTGTGTTAAACTTTTCAACAATCTCTTTTATAGTTTGTTCAGGAAGTTCCAAACCAATCGGTGAAACTAAGGTTAGGTTAGCTTCAAACATAGCTAAAGCATAAGCAAGACTTTTCATCACTCTTCCGTACTTTAGGTCTCCAACTAAGGAAATGTTCAAACCTTTTATTTTTCCTTTCAGTTTTTTTATCGTGTATAAATCTAAAAAGGTTTGTGTTGGGTGTTGGTTTGCTCCATCACCCGCGTTTATCACAGGTTTTTCCGAGATTTCTGCAGCAAGCCTTGCAGATCCTTCTTTTGGATGTCGAATAACTATCAGGTCACAGTATTTTTCTATCGTCCTTATAGTGTCAATCAAACTTTCACCTTTTGCGATCGAAGTGCTAGCTATTTCTTCAAAACCGATAACACTTCCGCCAAGTTTTTCCATAGCACTAGCAAAAGAAAGTCTTGTCCTAGTGCTTGGCTCAAAAAAAAGATTTGCAAGAATCCTTCCCTTCAAAAGGTCTAAGGTAGTTTTTTTGGCTAGAGCATCCTCCATTTTTTCTGCTTCTTCAAGAATTTTTTCTATTTCTTGTTTATCAAAATCTCTTATCGAGATTATATCTCTTCCTTTAAAGTTCATGATATCGCCTTCAAAAACCTTTCTAGCAAGTTAAAGTTTGTTATTATAGGAATTCCAAACTCAACGGCCTTTCTTCTTAAAGAGTATTCTAAATCATTCTCTTCTGGGGGCACGTCTATCACTAACTTTATTTCTCTATTAGCTAAATAATCAATTATATTTTCTTTTATTTCTTTTGCGTTTACCAAAGACTCTTCAAAACTTTTGTAGGTTGCCGGAGGAACAAAAACTTGAAAGCCCTTATTCTCAAGCACCCTCCCGATTTCTACACTTAAACTATTTGTAGAAACTAACAAAACCTTATCACCAGGTTTAGGAATGTTGACACCACTTGCTATTAAAGATTTTATAAATGCTTCTTCAAAACTTTTGCCAAAACATGCCACTTCACCTGTTGAAACCATTTCTACCCCTAGAACCGGGTCTGCTTTTTCAAGTCGCATGAATGAAAACTGAGGCGACTTAACTCCATACTTTTTGGGAATTTTTTCTCCGTCAGGAATTTCTTCACCGAGAATCGCTTTTGCGCTCAACTCCATAAGATTTATTCCTATTGTTTTAGAAACAAAAGGCATACTTCTGCTTGCTCTTAAGTTGCATTCCATGACGTAAGCTTCCCCATCCTTAACAAGAAATTGGATGTTGAACGGACCAATAATCTTAAGTTTTCTAGCTATGTTCTTTCCGTAAACTCTTATTTTTCTTTTTATTTCATCAGTTAAGCTTATCGCAGGAATGCTCATGGTAGCATCCCCTGAATGAACTCCTGCTTGTTCCACATGTTCTATTATCGCCCCGATAAAAACATTTTCTCCGTCACAAACTCCATCTAACTCAACTTCTTTTGCTCCTTCTATAAACTTGGAAACAACAACTGGATGTTCTTTTGAAACTTTTGATGCTAACTGCAAGTATTCTTCCATTTCTTCTTCATTTCTGGCAACTTTCATGGCAGAGCCTGAAAGAACATAAGATGGTCTTATGATGAGAGGGTACCCAACTTCTTTCGCGAATTCTTTAACTCTCTCTATACTTTCGGCCATGCACCAGTCTGGCTGGGGAATTCTTAGTTCGTTTAGCAAAGAGCTAAACTTTGATCTGTCTTCTGCTCTGTCTATGCTTTCTGCACTTGTCCCTAGGATTTTTATGTTTTCTTTCACAAGTTTTGGAGCAAGGTTGTTTGCTATTTGCCCACCCACGCATACTACCAAACCTAAAGGAGATTCTTTCTCGGCTATGTCTAAAACTCTTTCTAGTGTTAGCTCCTCGAAGTAAAGCTTATCTAAGACATCAAAATCTGTTGAAACAGTTTCAGGATTATAATTTATCATTATCACTTCCTCTATTTTATTTTTTAGAGCCCATGCCATGTTTACACAACACCAATCAAACTCTACGCTTGAGCCAATTCTGTAACAACCTGAACCAAGGACAATTACCTTTGTTTTGTTTTGAAATTCTATGTCGTCTTTCTCACCGTTGTAAGTCAAGTAAAGGTAATTGGTTTGAGCAGGCCATTCAGCAGCTAAAGTATCGATTTGCTTGACGACTGGAAAAATTCCAAAAAATTTTCTTGCTTTTCTTATTTCTAACTCGTTCAAACCAAGAAGCTGGCCTATCTTCTTGTCAGAAAAACCAAGTTTTTTCATCTCTTTCAAACTTTCTTTGTCTAAACTTTTGAAATTTTTTTCAGCCTCAACTATTCCTTTTATTTTGTATAAAAACCATTTGTCTATTCCTGTTAGGTTGTTTATCTCTTCTATTCCCACTCCTTTTTGGATCGCTTTAACTATGTAAAAGAGTCTTTGGTCAGTAGGATTTTCCAACTCTTCTTTTATTTTTTCTAGGTCATCGCTTAAGTCACAAGTATCTGTAAGCTCTTTACCTATATCTAACATTCTCACCGCTTTTTGTAAGGCTTCTTCAAACTTTCTTCCTATTGCCATCACTTCACCTACAGACTTCATTTGAGTTCCTATTCTTCTGCTAACTTTTCTGAATTTTTGAAAATCCCAGCGAGGAATCTTAACTACTATATAATCTAGAGCAGGCTCAAAGCACGCAGTAGTTACTCCAGTAACTTTATTTGCCAGCTCTGGTAAGGTATAGCCTATGGAAAGCTTTGCAGCTATGTAAGCTATGGGATAACCTGTAGCTTTTGAAGCTAGAGCAGAACTTCTTGAAAGTCGTGGATTAACTTCTATTACTCTGAATTCTTCACTTTTTGGGTCTAGAGCATACTGAATGTTACACTCACCAACAATTTTCAAGGCCCTAACAACTTTGAAGCTAGCACTCCTTAGCAAGTGATATTCTCTGTTAGTTAGAGTTTGAGAAGGAGCAACAACTATACTATCGCCAGTATGAATTCCCATAGGGTCAAAATTTTCCATGTTGCAAACTATTGTGCAATTATCATCACAATCTCTCATTACTTCATACTCAACTTCCTTCCATTTTCCAAGGTACTCTTCCACTAGAACTTGTTTTATTCTGCTATGAGCTAAGCCTCGACTAACGATTTCTATCAGTTGATTTTCATCATAAGCTACTCCTGTTCCTTGACCACCTAGAGTATAAGCCACTCTTACCATAACAGGAAAGCCTATCTCCCTTGCAACTTTTACTGCCTCTTCTAAGCTGTTCGCTTTTCCACTTCTTGGAACAGGAATTTTATTTTTAACTAGAATTTCTTTGAATTTTTCTCTGTTGCTAGCTTTTTCTATCGCTTCAACACTTGTTCCCAAAACTTTTACGTTATACCTTTCATAAACTCCTCTTTCAAAAAGTTCAACTCCACAATTCAAAGCAGTTTGGCCTCCAAAGGTTAGTAAAATTCCATCAGGTTTTTCTTCTTCTATTACTTTTTCAACGAAATCGGGAGTTATTGGAAGGAAATATACTTTATCAACAAATTTTTCATCTGTTTGGATTGTTGCTATGTTTGGGTTTACAAGAATTACTTTTATTCCTTCTTCTTTCAAAGCTTTGATTGCTTGTGCCCCGGAATAGTCAAATTCACCAGCCTCGCCTATTTTTATAGCTCCAGAGCCAAGAATCAAAACTTTTTTTATTCCCTCTAGCCTCGGCATTTTTCCACCTCTTTTAGAAATAGGTCAAAAAGAAAGTCTGTGTCGATAGGGCCAGGAGAAGCTTCTGGATGAAACTGAACTCCAAAAACTTTCTTATTCTTATGTTTTATTCCTTCGATCGTTTTATCGTTAGCGTTTATGAACCAAGGTTCAAAACCTGTTTCTTTCAAAGATTCTTGCTCTATTGCATAGCCATGATTCTGGCTTGTGATGTAGCATTTTTTTGTTTTCAAGTCAATTACAGGATGGTTTTGACCTCTATGGCCGAACTTAAGCTTATAGGTGTTTGCGCCTGAAGCTAGGGCAAGAATTTGGTTTCCCAAGCAAATTCCCATAATTGGCAAATCAGTTTCTAAAAGTTCTTCCACAGTTTTTATCGTTTCTTCACACATTTTTGGGTTTCCTGGGCCGTTTGAAATCACTATTCCTTCTGGTTCAAAGTCAAGAATTTTGTCAGGAGAAAAATCGTAAGGAACCCTTATCACGCTTAAATTTCTTTTAAGTAAGCTTCTCAGAATTCCGTATTTTGTTCCACAGTCAATCAAGACAATTTTTCTCTTTCCTGGATTGTATTCTACAGGCTCAGAAATGCTGACTTCTTTTACTAAATTTATTTTGTTTGGGTCTTCTATCTTTCTTATCTTTTCTTCCACTTCTTCTAAATCATAATCGCCAACTTTTAGAATTCCGAGCATAACTCCTTTTGTCCTTAACTTTTTTGTTAGTTCGCGAGTATCTATTCCCTCTATCCCTGGGATTTTTTGCTCATAAAGCCATTCGTCTAAACTTTTTTCGCAGCTCCAATGGCTTGGATTTCTTTGAAGTTCAGAGATCACGTAACCTTTAACTTTTACTCCACCTGATTCAAAGTGTAGAGGAATTCCTTTTTCTCTAAAAGAAAAGGAAGGAACTCCATAGCAACCTATGAGAATATAGGTTTGAACAAGGATTTGACCAAAGTAAGAAGGGTCGGTTAAAGCTTCTGGATAGCCAACCATCCCGGTGTTAAAAACAACTTCACCAGAAACTTCACAAGGAAAGCCAAAACCTTTGCCTTCTAGTATTGTTCTGTCTTCAAGCGCTAAAATAGCTTTTAACAAATGCCCACTCTTATTTTTGTTTTTGAAGTATTTAAAATTTATTAGATTATGTTGTAAAGTTTTAAGACAATTTGCTTTAAATCTGGTTCGAACAAACCATACTTTTGAAGGTTTGACGAGTAAGAAATAAAAGAGTCTTCATAATCTTGAACTTTTTTACTAAATTCTTCTACCCTGTTTTCTTTAATCCAATCTTCAGCTTTAACTTTTTCTCCATCAAAACATCCTGGACATAGCTCTATTTCAACATATTTTTTATCGACGTTTAATAAAGGATATTTCCTGCAAACCCAAGGTCTTACTGGATAGATTCTGCATAAGTTTGAGTTCTTTAGAAAAACACATTTTCCATCAGGTTTTTGCTTGAGTGTTAGGAGGTTGTCAAAAACTTCAAAATAATTGAAAGCTTGCTTTTTATCTAAGCCGATAAAAGAGCAAATTTTCTCAAATTCTTCTGGTAGAACAGAAACTTTTCGCTTGAGACAGCAATCACCATCTTTTATACAGTTAAAGTAAAAAAATTCGTTCCTGTTTAGAAGAAGGATTGGAAGGAAAAAAACTCCTGTGTACTGCAATTTTATCAGTTTGTCTTTTCCATAAATCTTTGCCACATTCTTGCAGGCTTGGATCGCATACTTGCTCCTTGAAAAAATTGTAGGGTCGTTTCGAGAAAGTCCTAACATAGCAAGAGTTCTTAAGATTTCTTCTGGCCTTATCACAATTTCAAAGTTTTCCATAGTAAATTTTTAAGTAAAAAATTTTTAAAAAATTTAAGTAAACACGC
>JBMFPE010000004.1:0-25743 GCA_049969275.1 Candidatus Aenigmatarchaeota archaeon
TATGCTAACTCTTGACAAAAATTGGTTGAATTCTACTTGGTCTTTTACAAAACCTTTTTCTAAAGCTATTTTTCTCAAATTTTCCTTGATAAAAATTTCAGCTTTATTTCCAGCTTCAACGTTTCTTACCCCTGCCTTCCTAACAGAAAAAACAAATTCCTTGTAGCCTTTTTTCCAAAGCTCACTTTGGACTTTTTTCTCTTCATCTATTATTTCTGTTTCGGAAGCTGCTAGCTTTTCTGCAATTTTTTCAAAATCTTTAGGAAATGGAGAAAAAGAAATTATTTTATTTTTCTCGTCTACTCCAAAACAACCGATAAAAGTTGTAACTATATAGGCTCTCATACTTTTTCTATAATAATATTAGTTTAATAAGCTTTACATAACAATAAAAAAATGGATGGAAGTCCAAACAAATCTATTAGGTTTACTAATAGTTTTGATAGGAATTTTTCTAGTTTTGCTCGGCGGTATTCTAATACTGTTGCAAACAAAACAGGCAAAAGTTGAAGGTGGGTTTATAGTTTGGGTTGGCCCGTTTCCTTTAGCCTTAACAACTTCGAAAGAAATGTTTTACTTTCTTTTGATATTTTCTTTAATCTTTATATTTGCTTTAATTCTATTTTATTTTATTAAAAGGTGAAAAGATGATTTGGTTAATAATAGCAATCTTGGTAGTTCTTGTAGTAGCTGGCATTTGTATCTACTACATAAACAAGATAATCGTTCTTTCAAACAGGATAGACAATGCATGGAGCCAGATAGACGTTCAGCTTAAGAAAAGGGCCGACCTTGTTCCAAACCTACTAGAAACAGTAAAAGGTTATATGAAGCATGAGAAGGATGCGATAAAAATGGTAACAGAAGCTAGAGAAAGAATGCTCGGAGCAACTAGCATGAAAGAAAGGGTAAAGGCAGAAGGTGAACTTTCAAAAGCATTGAAGACAATTTTTGCGATAGCCGAGAATTATCCTAGATTAAAAGCAAGTGAAAATTTTAAGCTTTTGCAAGAGCAGCTTGAAGGAATTGAAAATAAAATAGCTTACGCAAGGCAGTTCTACAACGATTCTGTTCTGAGGTTTAACAACACGATTTCAACAATCCCAGGAATTTGGTTTGCTAAGATTGTTGGAAAGGATAAACAAAGAGAATACTTTGAAATAGAAGAAGCTGAAAGGAAACCAGTTAAAGTGGAATTCTAATGGAAAGGGTAAGCTTTTATGACCAGATAGCAAAGAATAAAAGAAACTCTCTTCTTTTAGCCATAGTTGTTTTTTCCTTTCTTTCAATTTTAATTTACATAATAGCTGAAATTCTTGCTCCAGAATTTTCTTTAACCTTCCTTGTGTTCGCACTATTTTTTGTTTTTCTCTACACTTATGGAACATACATGTATGGGGATAGAGTAGTTCTTGCTGCAACAAACGCAAAGCCGATTAGAGAGGATGATAAAGAGTATATTCACTTGATAAACACTGTTGAAGGCTTGAGCATTGCTGCTGGAATTCCAAAACCAAGGATTTATGTTATTGAGAGCGATGAGATAAATGCTTTTGCAACTGGAAGAAACCCAGAAAACGCTTCTATAGCAGTGACGACAGGCTTACTGAAAAATTTGAAAAGGGATGAAATAGAAGGAGTAATTGGTCATGAGATTTCACATATAAAAAATTATGATATAAGGTTTATGACTTTGGTTGCGGTAATGGTCGGTTTAGTAGCTATTTTAAGCCATCTGCTTTTAAGGAGCATGTGGTACGGGTCAAAGAAAAAAGAAGAAAAGGGTGGTGGTTTACTCATAATTGTTGGTTTGATATTGGCTTTGATAGCTCCAATTGTTGTTAGACTTGTTCAGTTTGCAATATCAAGAAGGAGAGAATTCCTTGCTGATGCAAGTTCGGTTGAATTGACAAGATATCCTGAAGGTTTGGCTTCTGCGTTAGAAAAAATAATGAAAATAAATCAAGGAAAGATGAATGTTAGTGAAGCAGTTAGCCATTTGTTTTTTACAGACCCTAACAGAAGTCCTTTGGATAAATTGTACGCAACTCATCCTCCTATAGAAGAAAGGATTAAAATATTAAGAAGTATGTGAGTTAATTTATGAGGAAAAACCAATTGGTCTTGCTTCTTTCAAAAGAAAGCTCATATCTAGTTAACGTGGAAAAAAGAAAATTTCACACAAAAGATGGAATTTTTAATTTGGAAGAAATTTTCAAGAAGAACTTTGGGGATAAAATAAAAACTCATTTGGGAAAGGAATTTCTAATCGTTCAGCCAAGGATAACAGACATACTTGAGAAAATCAAAAGATTGCCGCAGATAATTATGCCAAAAGATATAGCTTTAATTTTTGCTTACACTGGAATCGGTCAAGGAAGTTTGGTTGTTGATGCAGGAACTGGTTCAGGCTATTTGGCATTATTCCTTGCGAGTTATATCTATCCTGGAAAAGTTATCACCTACGAGAACAACAAAAAATTTGCAAAAGTTGCAAGGGAAAACATCAAGCTTTCTGGGTTAAAAAATATTAAACTGAAACAAAAAGACATAACAAAAGGTATAGATGAAAGAAACGTTGACCTGGTAACTTTGGATTTAAAAGATGCAGAAAAAGTTGTAGAGCATGCCTACAAGGCTTTAAAGCCTGATGGTTGGCTAGTTGTTTATTCTCCTTATATCGAACAAGTTTCTTCAGTAGTGAAAAAAATGGAGGAGAAAGGTTTTTGTAGTATAAAAACTGTTGAAAATATAGTAAGGGAATGGCAGGTTGAAAAATACACTAGGCCAAAAACTGTTGGGTTGATGCATACTGGCTGGTTAACTTTTGGAAGAAAGGTGGAAATATGAAAAAGGGAATAAAAGAGATGAGAGAAATTGAACCAGAATTGCCAGCAATAACTCCTGAAATGATAAAAACAACTTTTGAAGCGCTAGAAGCAAAGGGTATGGTTTTTTATACTGAAAGTGGGGCTTACATTCCAACCGAAAAGGGATGGAAGCTTTTAATGGAAGTTAAGCCTGTGAAAGAGGAAATAATAGCTTATGGGCATCCGAATGTTACTGCCAAACATCAAACAACTTTTGAAATAACAAAAGCTGAAGAAATAAAAAAAGATGCAGACTGCATAATTGGTGTGAAAGCAAGCAAAGCATGCAAAGATTTGAGCAAAGAAATGAAAGATGCTCTAAAAGAAGGAAAGAAAGTAGAAATAAAAATTCAGGCTGAAGGAATGGAGGACACTATAACAGCTTATGGTTCACCTGCTTTAAAATTAACTCACGCTGAAGATATTGTTGTAAGGAAGTCTGATTTTATTGATAGCAGAACGTTAGCGATTCTGGCAAACAAGGCTGCTTGTGATTTAAAAAAAGAGCTTGTGGAAAAATTGAAAGACCCAAAAACTGAAATTAAAATAATTCTTGAAGTAAAATAAAATTGAAAGGGGTTGTAGTCTAACTTGGCTAGGACACCAGCCTCGGGTAGTTTATAGAGAACGCTGGCAATCTGGGTTCAAATCCCAGCAACCCCATAACATTTTTTGATTAGTAATAGAAAAGTAATTATTATGGAGTACTGGTCAAAAACGAGTGAAGAAATAATAAAATATTTCTCTTCGTCTGAAGAAGGGCTAAGCGAAGAAGAAGCAAAAAAAAGACTAAAAACGTACGGCCTAAACGACATCCCAAAAAGAATGGAAAAATCAGCATTAAATTTATTTTTCTCTCAATTCAAAGACCCTCTAATCTTAATACTTTTAGTAGCAGCAATAATAGCTTACATTACAGAAAGCGTAACCGAATCGATTATAATAATTTGTATCCTTCTTGTTGATTCTTTACTTGGGTTCTTCCAAGAGTACAAGGCAGAAGTATCTTTAAGAAAACTTTGTAAATACATAAGATACTGGGCGAAAGTTCTCAGAGAAGGAAACTTGCTTGAAGTTGACACAAGATACCTAGTGCCTGGAGACGTTGTTTTAATTGAAACTGGAGATAGAATTCCTGCTGATTTGCGTTTGATAGAGACAGATGAATTGGAAATAGACGAATCTCTAGTTACTGGTGAAGCTTATCCTGTAGCTAAAGATGCTGATTCCATACTTAAGGAAAAGGCAGAGCCACAAGAAATGAAAAACATGGCTTTTATGGGAACCCTGGTAACAAACGGAAAAGGAAAAGGTATAGTTGTTTCTACTGGCATGAAAAGTACTTTCGGAAAAATAGCAGGCTATTTGAAATCTGAAGAGCCAGTAACAAGCTACCAAAAAAACATAAGAAAACTTAGTAAGTTCCTGATGGGAATTGTTATAGCTGGAGTTATTTTTATATTCATAATCAACTCGATTACAGGAAAGAGAGTTTTAGATTCACTTCTATTTTCTTTAGCTCTGGCTGTTGGTATAATACCAGAGGCTTTACCAATAGTTATAACCATAGGTCTATCGAGAGGTTCGATAAAGATGGCAAAGATGGGGGTTATAACAAAAAAACTTGCAGCAATCGAAGATTTAGGCAACATGGACATTTTATGCATAGATAAAACTGGTACTTTAACTCAAAACAAAATAAGACTAACAGATTATAGCGATCTGGACGGGAAAAAAGATACAGAAATTGTAGCTCTGGCTTCTACTGCCCTTTCTGTTGTTGAAAAGAAAGGTAAGCTCATAGGAAATTCTATTGACGTGGCCATAGGCGAGTTTGCCAAATCTTTGCCAGGGAAAAAATACGAAATTCTAGATACAATACCTTTTGATTATACCAGAAAAAGAATGAGCAGTGTCATTAAAAAGGAAAATAAACTCCTGCTTATATGTAAGGGGGCACCAGAAAGCATAATTTCAGTGTGTTCAAAAATGAAAAGAGCTGGTAGAATTTTAAATTTAGACAAAGGTATGGTTGAAAAAATTCTTGAAGAGCAATTCAAAAAAGGCTACAGGATTATTGCAGTTGCCGAAAAGGTTGTAAGAAAAAAGGATAATTACACTAAAGAAGATGAAAAAGATTTAACGCTAATTGGTTTCTTGTGTTTTACCGACCCTCCCAAACCTGGGGTTAAAAAAACTATAGATGAACTTAAAAAGCTTGGGGTTGACATAAAAGTTTTGACAGGAGACAATGCTATAATAGCAGAAGAAGTTATGAAAGAAGTTGGGGTTGAAGTCAAGGGAGTTTTGAACGGAATTGAAATTGACTCGATGAACGAGGAGGAACTTTGCAAAGCCGTGGAAAAAAATAATTTGTTTGTTAGGTTAACTCCTGAGAAGAAAGTCAGGATAGTGAACGCTTTAAAGAAGAACGGTCATGTTGTCGGGTTTTTGGGAGACGGTGCGAATGACGCGCCAGCTCTTCGCTACGCAGATGTTGGAATTTCTGTTGAGAACGGGGTTGATGTAGCAAAAGAAGCTTCTGACGTAATTTTAACGAGGAAAAGTTTGAAAGTGATTCTAGACGGAATCGTGGAAGGGAGAAAAACTTTTGGAAACACAACTAAATACATACTTAACACACTTTCTGCCAACTTAGGGAACATGACAAGTTTGGCTATAGTTTCACCTTTCCTTAGTTTCTTACCTATGCTTCCTTCCCAGATTCTTTTGACGAACTTGATAAGTGATGGGCCTTTACTTTCAATCTCGACAGACAGAGTTGATGAAGAAGAGTTAAGGATGCCGAAGCATTGGAACCTTAACTTTATCGGAAAGTTTTGTGGTTTCTTTGGTGGTATAAGCTCGATTTTTGACTTCACAACTATGGGTTTGCTGCTCTTGCTTGGCACAAGTAGTGCGCTATTCAGAACAGGATGGTTTTTAGAATCAGTTCTTTCAGAGATATTAGTAACTTTTGCCATAAGAACAAGAAAAAGATTCTACAGGAGCAAACCAAGTGAAATCTTGCTCCTATCTTCTATAATTTTTGCTTTACTGACTTTAATAATAATTTATTCTCCCTTTGGGGCATTCTTCGAATTTGTTCATTTGAATATATTTTTCCTTTCACTGATAGCCTTAATTTTGTTAGCGTACTTTACTATAGTGGAACTTGCAAAAAGTATTATTTACAAAAAATTTCTTACTTCAGTTTGATTTTTGTTGTTTATCCTTTAAGAACAAACTTAAGTTCTAGTTCTTCAAGTTTTTTCCTTTCCTCACTTAAAATTTTTTCCTGTTTTTCCACAATTTTAAAAACTTCTTTTGGAGCATTTTCAATCTCAAGAATTCTCTTAACCAATCTGTTGAACTCATAAGGTGAGGCTAAAGAATTTGGAAACCAAGCTGTTCTTCCTTCTCCATCTTTACCAAGGTTTATTAACCTGTATTTTTCGTTTAAAATGTAGGCATGTTGTTTTTTATTGAAATCAAGCTTTTCGTGTAGCAGCCCAGGGTTATTCGCTATTAGAGAAAATGTTTCAAACAGATTTCTCTTTTCAAGTTTTTCTGTTAAAAAAGAAAACAAAAGATAAGACTCTCCTAAATCGTAAAGATAAGGAAAAATACCAAAGGCTTTTTTCCAAGTCGAAAGTGTGTCCTCTAGTATTAACCTATAAAGTAACTTTTCCTTTTCTTCCGAATATTTCTCAGGAATATTTTTTTCTTTAATCTCATGAATAATTCTATCTAACGAATCGTACCTTCTTGCCAATTTAAGCTGATAAAAAAGGTCTTTTGATATTCTACTGATAACCCTTGGTGCTTTAATTTTTCTTTCTTTAGAGTTGAAAAATTCTTCTGGGTTTATTATAGAAAACGGACCATCTTTAATTTTTCCCAGTTTTTTATAATTTTCATTTCTTATGTCTTCCTCTGTTAAAAATGGATAGTCTTCTTCAACTATAAGATAGTTATTCTCTATATTCACCACCATTTTTAAAATCCCAAAAAAAGAAAGGTCATCCTAGTATTTAAAAAAGAAATTAAAGAATATTTAAAGCTTTCTCTACCGAAATCTCTCTGATTTAGTACAAGAAAATTTTAGGTCTTCCAAAGCCCATGGATATTACAATACTCTCTTGCTTCGATTTTTTTGCTTCGATTTCAAACTCTGCCTCTGACTTATCTCCTAGCTTTAAAAATTTTCTGCAATATTTTCCGTCTGCAACCACTTCTATCCACTCTATATAATGGGCCTCTTCCATAGGATGAGCTACTGAACCAACTTTCACTTTAACTCCCTTTTCTGTTTTTTCTATTAGTGGTACATGCTTTTCTTTCCCAACATCTTCTGTTTTTTCTTCTAGCAATTCTATCGGCTAGCCACAACAAACTAATTGGTCAATTCCTTCGTCCAAAACTTCAACTATATTTCCACAAATGTTACATCTGTATATTTGCTTTGTCATTTTTTCGCCTAATATTCTTCGCACTTAATCTGATAAAAGCTTTTCTCATGGTCGCAAGATGGGCATTTCTCTGGTGGTTCCTTCCCAAAGTGAACATACCCACATTCTCTGCAAACCCACCAAACCTCTTTTTCCTTCTTGAAGATTGTCCCTGCTTCAACTTCTTTCAAAATTTTCTTATATCTTTCTTCATGATGTTTCTCTGCTATCGCAATAGCTTTCAACCTTTTGGCAATCTCAGGAAAACCTTCCTTCTCGATAACTCCCGCAAATTCTGGATACATTTTTGTATACTCATAATTTTCGCCAGCTATTGCTGCTTTCAAGTTTTCTACTGTGCTTCCAAAAGTTGTTGGAACACTTGCTTCGATTTTAATTTCTTCTGGCTTTTCTTTTGCCTTTTTCTTTAGCTCATTTATTAGTTTAAAAAGCCAACTTGCATGTTCTCTCTCGTTTTCTGCTGTAATCAAGAAAATTTCTGCAATCTGCTCAAAACCTTCCTTCCTTGCAACCTTTGCGTAAAAAGTATAGCGATTTCTTGCTTGACTTTCTCCGACAAAAGCTTTTGCAAGATTTTCGATCGTTTTTTCCATAATCTCACAAACTTTTTTAAAAATTAGGAATTCTTAAAGTTTTTTGTTTGTTAGACGTCTAACATCAGAAAAGGGTTTTTTGCCTTTCCTTCCCCTTACTTTCTAACTGTTGCTTAATTAAAGAAGCAGTTTTTGGCCCAACTATTCTGCTCAAGCTTTCCACAGGAATTTCTTTCAACTTTTGTAGGGAAGTCAAGCCTGAGGAAAACAATTTTCTCGCCCTAATTCTTCCTATCCCTTTAAGCCTAACCAAAGGAATAAGCTCTTCCCTTACCCCATACTCAAGTCTAACTCTAAGCTTTTTAATTTCTTTCAACAACTTTTTATAACCAAGCAACAAAGCAAGCTCCTGTAAAGAATAAATTAGCCAGTCGGCAATTTCCCTCCTTGCATAAAACTCACCAGGAGCAACCTTAAACTTTGTCAATATTTCGTCCTCACTAGCTTCGTTAATCCAAGCTTCAAACATTAAAGCTGTTTTAACACTTTTTAAAAATTCGTCAAACTCCAAATCCCATTCTTTTGGAATTTCTTGCAAGAATAATTCCTCTCTTTCAGCTATTTTTTCGTTAAGTTCAGAAAACTCCCCTGTTCTTATGCTAAGCAAAGGTTTCATTTCAATCGTATTCGAAATAACCTGCAGAAAGCTAAAGGGTTGAACCTCTTTTTTCATCGCTTTGCCCAAGCATTCGATAAAATAGTGGGCAGTTAAAGGGTCAACATAAAGTTCGGAAACCCTTTTACCAATTTTTGTAGCAAGCAGTTTTTCTTTTTCTCTCTCTACAAACTTCCACTCTTTAAGCATCCTTAAAATTTCCAGAATTTTTTCCTCTATGAGTGAAATATTCCCATACTGAAAGGCAAAAAAAGTTTTTGAAAAAAATTCCAGCAAAGATTTCTCTGATTTGCAAAATTCGTTAGCGATTAAAGCTAAAGTATGCATCCTTAAGGCTGGCTCTGCAGCAAGTTTTGACTGTATCTCCTCTGGCTCACCCATTATAAAATGGTCCGCCAGCTCTTGAGCCTCTTCTTCAGTCTTAGCTACTAGAATCGCTTCTCCAAAAGGTGACCATTCAGGCCTTCCCCCTCTTCCCTTCATTTGGCAATAGTCTAAAACTGGAATGTATACTGCCCCAAATCCAGGATAGTAGCGCTTAGCATCTCTTATAACAACCCTATCAGCAGGAAAAGATACACCCATCGCTAAAGTTGGAGTACAGCAAATAACTTTAATCAAACCATTTTTAAAATTTTCTTCTATCATCCTTTTCTGGACACCAAGCAAACCAGCATGATGAAAAGCTACCCCACTCTTTATACATCTGCTCAACTTTTTACATTGTTTTGTTGGAACTTCCAAGACATTCAGAACTTCTTGAGAAAGTTTCTCAAGTTCTCTTTCCTCGTTTTTCTTAAGAAAATTTTTAGCTATTCCACAAATCCTTTCTGCCAAACTTTCTGCATTAGACCTAGTTGAAACAAAGAAAAACATCTGCCAGTTTTGCTTTAGAGTGTTCTCAACTATAGCTTCCTCCAAAGTTAAATTTTTGTTCAACTCATAACCTTCCTTCTCCAAAAAATTTATCGTGTGGTTGAAACATACTCCCTCGTATAATTTTACAGGCCTGAAATTGCTTTTTACCAGTTCTGCTTCAAGCCATTCGGCAATTTCTTCTGCGTTCTTAACAGAAGCGCTCAAGCCTAAAAACTGAGCTTTAGGAAGCATGCCTCTCAACCTTGTTAGTAAAATTTCAAAAGTTGGACCACGAGAAGGGTCTTGCAAAAGATGAATTTCATCAGCAACTATTAAACCTATTTCTGAAACCCATTCTGCACCATGTCTTAATAAACTGTCAAGTTTCTCTGAAGTAACGACCACTATGTCATACTCCTTGAGCCATGGGTCAGCTTCGTCAAAATCACCAACAGAAATTGCAACCTTATACCTCCCCTGAAAAAAATTTCTAAAAAGGTCATACTTTTCATTGGCCAAAGCCACCAGAGGAACTATGTAGATAGCTTTACACCTATAAGCTGAAAGCTTTTTTATCATCGCAAGAATTGCCACAAGCGTTTTACCGGCAGCTGTTGGAACAGAAAGGATTAAATTTTTACTCTCAAACAAACCCTTTTTTATAGCTTCTTCTTGAGGTGGGTAAAGCTTTGTTATTCTTAGTTCTTTTAGCTTATCTATGTAAAAATCTTCGATTCCAAAATTCTTTAATTCTTCCACCCTCATCTAGACCATCTTATTTTTTAACTTTAATAAAACTAATTTTAGGAATAATTAAATCATGTGGTGGTATGGAAGAAAAACTAATATGTTTAGGGATAGAATCAACTGCTCATACTTTTGCTATAGGAATCGTTGATGAAGAGGGTAATATTTTAGCAGATGTTCGTGAAATTTATAAACCAACAAAAGGTTGGGGGATAATTCCACATGAAGCTGCTTTACATCATAAAAAAATAAAAGAAGAAGTATGTAGATCTGCCTTAGAAAAAGCCAATCTTAAATTTAAGGACATAGACATAATAGCCTATAGTTGTGGTCCGGGTTTATTTCCTTGTTTAAAAATAGGTGCTGAAGTGGCATCAACACTTTCAAAAAAAATTCATAAACCTCTTATAAAAATTCATCACGCAATAGGACATATTGAAATTGGTCGTTTACTAACTAAAGCAAAAGATCCTGTAATACTTCTTCTTTCAGGTGGTCACAACATGATCTTAGCTTATGTAGAAGGCCGTTACAGGGTTTTCGGTGAAGTACTTGATATAACCTGTGGAAACCTTTTTGATACTATTGCTAGGAAAATGGGGTTAGAAATGCCAGGAGGTCCAAAGATTGAACAACTGGCAAAATTAGGAAAAAATTATGTAGAACTTCCAATTGCGATAAAAGGGATGGACGTATCTTTTAGTGGTATACAAACTGCTGCTATTAACCTACTTAAGAATGGAGTACCAAAAGAGGATATAGCCTATTCCTTACAGGAAACGTGCTTTGCTGCACTAGTAGAAACTACTGAACGTGCCATGGCCCATACAGGAAAACAAGAATGTTTAGTTACTGGTGGTGTCGCAGCTAACAGAAGGCTAAGAGAGATGATAAGTTTAATGTGTGAAGAAAGAGGAGCAAAAGCTTTTTTTGTTCCTCCTGAGTACTCTGGTGACAATGCTGTAATGATAGCATGGGTAGGATTGTTAGTTTATAAACACTGTAAACCTTTGCCAAAAATTAAGGATAGAATTAAGCCAAAATGGAGGATAGATGAAGTTGAAATTACTTGGCTTTAAATTAGTTCACTTTCTGAAACTATGACAAAATCTCCCACTGATTTTACTGCACTAAAAGGAATCAAAACCCTTCCTTTCTCGTCTGTCTTAAGGTTCATTTCTGTCAAGTATTTTGTTGGCTCATCAACTATTAGGTTGAGCAACTCTCCACTTTCTGTGACGAAATCAACGTTAGCTACAACTCCAAACTTTCTTCCTGTTTCCTCGCTTACTACACTCTTGCCTATGACATCTGCGGCCCTTACCCTTTCTGCCTCTGCCATTATCACCACCTTATTAAAATATAGTAATTATTATTTTTATTCTTTCACAACAGATAAAAATTATGGTTAGGTGCTTTATTGGAATTCTTACACCAGAAGAAATGAATGAGAGAATAGAGCAGGTGATAGGAGAAATAAAAAAACTACCTTTAAAATGCAAGTTTGTTGAGAGAAGAAACCTTCATGTTTGCCTTTCTTTTTTAGGTGAAGTTAAAGAAAATGAAGTTGAAGCAATCTCTAGAGATTTGGATTCTATCGCTCTAGGACAGAAAGCTTTTGATGTTTTCATAAAAGGGATTAAGCTTATACCAAACGAGAAATTTTTGAGGGTAATTGCTTTGGATATTATAGATGAATCAAAAAGAATTGAAACTTTGAGAAAAGAAATTGTAAAAATTATAGGTGGCGATTCAAAACCTCCTCACATAACCCTTTGCAGAGTTAAGAATATTGAGAAAAGGGAGCTTGTGATTAAAAAACTGAAAGAGATAGAAAGTATAGAAGTTGGAAGGATGAAAATAGACAAGATACAGCTAATAAAAAGTGAGTTAAGCAGGGAAGGTCCTGCCTACTCTGTTGTCCACGAAAGCAAATTCATTGAGTGAACTCGCTTAACTCTTTTGTCTTAACTTCTGGTTTGTACTGCTCGACTGAAATTCTCTCTCTCAAAGCTTTGAAAATTTCTTTTTTTGTGAGTTCTTCTACTTCCTTTCCTTCAGGTGCTCTTGCTATATAGTCTATTTCACCAAGACTGAGAAGTTCTTTTATTATTATTTCTCCCCCTCTATCCCCGTCAACAAACAAAGTTGTTATTTTTTCTTTCGTCAGATCAATTATCGCTTTCGGTATAGTCGCCCCACCTATAGCTATGACATTTTTTATCCCATTCTTCAAAAGGTTGATTACATCTGCCCTCCCTTCAACTACTATTATTTCGTCGGCGTTCTGGATTTCTGGACCAGAAGGTAAACCTTGATAATCTCCCACTTGAGCAACTCTAACATTCTCCTTTATTATTTCAGTTATCTTTGATGTTGAAGGGATTTCTTCACTCAAAAGTTTTTGTAAAATATCGTTCGCCCTTTTTAACACATACTCTCTTTTAACATTTCTCACGTCTTTTACTGTCTTAACTTTCACTTTTGAATTGCAAGGCCCGATTCTTTCTATAGTTTCAAAAGAGGCTGCTATTAAAGCTGTTTCTGAACTATCTAGACTTGAAGGTACAAAGAACTTCCCAACAGTTCTTCCATCATCTGTGTTGCTCAGTTCAACGTCAATTCTTCCTATTCTTCCACTTCTTTGCAATTCTCTCAAGTCAAGGTCTTGGCCAAGTAACCCTTCAGTCTGGCCGAATATCGCCCCTATGACGTCTGGCCTTTCCACCATTCCGTCGCAAGAGAATTCTACTTCTATTAAATATTTTATCGTAGATTGAGCAAGTTTCCCCATAGTAATCATCCTCCATAAATTTTGTTAAAGAGTTTATTTCCTCAATCTTTTTAATTTTCAAGGTTGATTTTATCTTATTCCTTAAGAAGAGGTGAACCTTTATCCTGTGTGAAGAAAGGAGTTTGTTCAACTTGGAAAAAATCTTCCTCCCCTCCTCATCGAAATCTGTTAGAATCACGACAGACTTATAATTCCTTACTTCTTCAAGAATGTCCTCGAGGGGTTTGCCAGAAATTTTTACAATCTTTTGGAACCCAAGCTTCTTTAAAGGTTTTTCGTCCTTTTTACCCTCGACTATTATCGGCACTCCACCAAAATTCTTAACTTCTTTTTGGATTTCCTTAATTTGATCAGTAAGCATAATTACCTTTAATATTCACTTTCAGCTTCGTCCTTACAACTTTCACAAAGCCATTTATCGTTCACTTCAGTTAAATGTTCGCTATAATTACCACAATTATCACAAATTCCAGAAGTAAAAGTTTCCTTTATTTCAAAAGGTTCCTCTCTCATCCTAATTCTATATTCTAATAAATCCAACATTTCTGGTGATGTCCTTGCAATATCTGTTAGAGAGATTAAACCGACTACTTTACCACCTTCTACAACTGGCAATCTTTTTATGTTGCTTCTTTTCATCTTCCTACTCGCTTCTATTATATTATCGTTCGGGCTGATTGTAACAAGAGGTTTTGACATTATTTCTTTTACCTTCACCTCTGAGGGCTTTAAATTTCTTGCAACAACCTTTCTTATCAGGTCACTATCTGTTAAAATGCCTATTGGGTTTCCTTTTCTCACAACAACTAAAGCTCCTTTTCTCTTCTTTTTCATTATTTCTCCTGCAACTCTTGCAGATTTGTTTTCCTCTATGACTAAAGCAGGTTTGCTCATTATGTCTTTAACTAGTACTGGCATAAACTCCCCTAAATATTATTGGCTTATCTTATTTTAATTTTTTGCCAAAAAAGCTTCTATATCCTCTCCTTCTTTTAAATTAATTTTTTGCTTCGGCTTTATTATTTTTATTTTCCCGTAGCCAAAATCAACAACTAAATAAAATGGAAAACCCTCCAAACTTTTTGAAGAATAGCCATAATAATAGAAAACATTATTTTTTGTTGATTTCACCTGAAGCAAAATGCATTTTTTATTTTTTATACAAATTAAGTCTGCTTCACCAAGACTAGCCCCTGCCCTAACAACTCTCCAACCATGTTTTTCAAAAAGTTTTCTTATCTTCCTTTCTACCCTATAACCCTTTTTCTTGGCTAGCACCATCAATTTATTTTATAAATGCTTTAAATATATTGAACTTGATGAGAGTTTTAGTTGCTAGCGACATACACAACGATGTTGAAAATATCATTAGCTATACCGATAAAATTTCCATGCTGAACTTCGATGTAATAGTTATTATAGGTGATTTCACAGATTATAACATCCCAAGAGGTTTTACAGCTAAGGATATAGGCGAACTAATAATCGAAGAATTCAAAACTTTTAAAAAACCTATTCTTGCAATACCAGGAAATTTTGATAAAGAGTTGATAGAAGTTTTTGAAAAAATGGGTATAAACCTACACGCTAAAGGTAGAGTAATAGATAATGTCGGGTTTTATGGGTTTGGTGGAGCTAGAACTCCTTTCAACACTTCTTTAGAACCGAGTGAAGAAGAAATAAAAAATGGTTTGAGAAATGGTTTTGAAAAAGTGAAGAATTGTGAGGTTAAAATTCAAGTCACGCACATGCCCCCTTTCAACACAAAAGTTGATGTGGCGTACACAGGAGCCCATATAGGGTCAGAAGCTGTTAGAGAATTTATAGAAAAATTCAAGCCAAACGTTGCTGTTTGTGCTCATGTTCATGAGGCAAAAGGTTTGGATGAAATTGGAACAACAAAAATAATAAATGCTGGTAGATTTCCTGAAGGTTATTGTGGTATTATTGACATAGTTGAAGGTAAAACAGAAGTGAAAATAATCAATCTAATATAAATTCTTTAACACCGAAATGTATTTATTGACTTAAGAAAAAATTTAATGCACCTTATTCGTTACCGAAAGAGAAAATGGGATAAGAATGAATAATGACTCTCTTATAAACATTTCTGTGGAGAAAAATATAGAAATCAAGGATGATATTTTAGAGTTGATTGAGCGTTTGGATTTTATTGATATACAAATTCTGAGAAAGTTTTACATGACTGGGAAAGAATTTCCAAATGACACACAACCTTATTGCTTTCCTTTACTGTACAATGAGTTAAAAAATACCCACCACTTTAAGATAGGGATTGAAGCTTTGAGGAAGAGACTTAACAAACTTGTTAGCATGAATTTTTTAATTAAGGTGAAGCATTCAAACCCAACTAGTTATGAACCTGTTAGTGGTAAAGAAAATTTTGTCCGTGCTATAATTTTAAAGTTCTTTATGGTAAACGGTTTGATGAAATTTTTATAAACATTCAAAAAGAAGTTTGAGTAAGCTGTTAATTTTATTTTAATCCTTTCTTATAAGACAACTTAAATTATTTTTTATGAACTTTCTTACAATTTTTATGAAGTTTCAGAAAATAATTATGAACATTCAGAAGTTTTTTGAAAATTTTCAGAGTTATTTTATGAGTTTAAATAAATTTAAAGGATTTTATTATATTATCTAATCATACTTAATTTAGAAAGTTCATAAAAATTCTATTATCCTAGTGAGAAAATGAAGAGGGGAAGGCCAAGCAAAAGGTTTGAAGTTCAAAATCTTATTCTAGAAACTCTCAAGGAAGTAAACACACCAATTTCCATCAACGCGATTTGTTCTATGATTAGTAAAAGAATCGGCAAACAAATTAGTTGGAATACTGTTAGTAAATACCTAGAAGAATTAGTTCAGATAGGTAAAATTGAAGCACTTTCTACACCACATTCAAAAAAAGAAGGTAAAAAAGGGCTTACAGTTTATATACTAAAAAAATAATTATTCTATGGGTTTTATGGAAAAAGGAGAAATAATAAAAGAATTCATAAAGAACGGTTTTCAGCTTGACCCAAAGAGCTTAGAGTATTTAACTGAAAGGGGAAATGTCAAGTATTTTCTAGAGGAATTGAAAAAATTACCGAGTTGTCCTTTAACAGTAACGGTTGAAATCCTAAAAGATATCGAGAAAAAATTGGTTTATGATGTGGAAGTAGTTAAAATCCCAGAGAAAAAGCAAAAGCCTTCTACTATCTCAGATTTCATAAACTTTTTTTCTTCAAGGTATGAAGAGTTGAGAAAGCTATTAGTAAAACATTTCGACCTTGTGAATTTAATTTCGATAAACAAAATTTCACCAAAAACAAAGAAGTTTTCTCTAATCGTTATGGTTAGGGAAAAAAATGAAGAAGAAAAGAGTTTGGTTGTTGAAGATTTTACCGGAGAGCAAACAATTTTCTTCGAGGATGGTGAAGACTTTAAGTTCATTCTTGAGGACGAAGTTCTTGGAATAGTTTGTGAAAAAGAGGGTGAAAGAATTTTTGCCAAGAAAATCGTTTTTCCTGAGATTCCCTTAAAAAGAGAGATAAACAGAACAGAAGAGGATGTTTTTTGTTTGTTCATTTCAGATTTCCACATTGATGATAAAAATTTCAATAAAAAAAGTTATGAAAAATTTTTAGGTTGGGTCAACAACTCTGAGTATAAAAAACTTTATGTTTTCATTCTTGGTGATGTTTCTTCAAGAATAGATGACGTGGAAAATCTTTTCAAAAATCTACCCAAGAATTATTTTTATGTTTGGTTGAAAGGAGAGGTTGACCCAGAAGTTAAGACTGAAGGACTTTCTCTTCAAGAGCCTTGTTTTCTTAAGGTTGAAAGGTCCTTGAACCTTTTACTTCTTCACCCAAGTTTATCTTTTCCTCCTTCTTGGGATGCTACAGCGCCAAGTAAAATTATTTTAAATTTTTTAAAGAAAAGGCAACTTCCAAGTCTAAGCAAGGAAGTCTACGTTAAAGACCCGTATATAATAGACATAATTCCAGATTTTATAGTCTCTGGTCACTTCCATAAACCATCTTTTCTTAATTACAAAGGAACGACAATCCTTACAACAGGAAGTTTTATAACAGAGCCTGTGTTTTGGTTAGCAAACTTGAAAACAAGGGAAACTATTAAAATAGATTTTGTATAATTAAAGAATATGGAAACAATCTTCCAAGTCTTGGATTGTGATTATATTCCTTTGAATAACAAACCAATAGTAAGAGTTTTTGGGAAAACTAAAGAAGGTAAAACAGTTTGTGCATTTTACGACAAATTTTTACCATATTTTTACATTCTTCCAAAGAAAGGTTGTGAAGAAGAAATAGCACAATTTTTAAAAAAGAATTACAATTCTTTGCTTGTTGAGATAAAAGAAGAAGAAAAATTTTTACCCATAGGTTTTAGAAAAAACAAGACAAAAATGCTAAGGGTAACGATTAGCGACCCTTCTAGAGTGCCTGAGATAAGGGAAGAGTTGAGTAGAAAAGAATTTGTCGAGAAGATTTTTGAAGCAGACATACTTTTTAAATACAGGTTTATGGCAGACTTCAACATTTCTGGAATGGGTTGGGTTAAGGTTGAAGGAACTACTACAAACACTCTTATAGTAAAGGCAGACAAGATAATAAACGCAAAAAGTTTTAAGCAAGTGGAAGAAAGTTCAAACGCTAATTTCAAGTATCTTGGATTGGACATAGAAGTTGCCCCAGGAAAAGAAGGAACCCCAAATTCTCTCAAAGACCCGATAATTATAATGAGTCTTTCTTTTTTTCCAGCTTACGAAAACAACAGCACGCTAGTTCTTGTTTCAAAGCTGGTAAAAAAATTTGATAAAGATGTTTTAGTTTTTAAGGACGAAAGCGAGATGCTAGAAGAGTTTGTTGAAATAATAAAAAATTTTGACCCTGATGTGATAGTTGGGTATAACATAAACAATTTTGACTTCCCGTACATCCTCGAAAGGTTGAGGGTGAATAAAATTCCAAGAATACTTGGGAGATGCCAGCAAAAGCAAACAATTTCTAAAAAAGTTGGTTTGAGGTATAGAAACTCTATGTTTGGTAGAGTGGTGGTAGATGTTTACGAGCTTGTAAAGGAATCTGTTGAGAAAGGATTGATAAGACTTAAGAGGTATGGCTTGGGGGATGTCGCTAAAGAGTTGCTGAACGAGGATAAAGTTGATGTAACTCACAGTGAGATTGTTAAATTTTGGAATGGTTCAGAAGAGGAAAAATCTAAACTTATAAATTATGCAAGAAAAGATGCAGAGCTTGCTCTTAAACTTTTGTTAGAGAAAGATATGCTCAGTAAATTTATAGAACTTTCAAAAGTTTCTGGCCTTCTTTTGCAAGATGTTCTAGATAGCAAGGAAAGCGCAAGAGTTGAGAATTTATTGCTAAGAGAGTTTAACAAAAGAGATTTTGTAATTCCAACAAAACCTTCTTCTGACGAAGTTTTTAAAAGAATGGAAGAAAGAGAGGCAAAAGGTTTAAAAGGAGCTTTAGTTCTCGAGCCAAAAGTTGGTTTGCATACAGATTGTGTAGCTTACTTGGACTTCCGTTCGATGTATCCTTCCATATTCATTTCCTTCAACATTTGTCCTACTACTTTAATTCTTGATGAGGATGAAAACAAAAAAATAGAAACTCCTTCAAAAGCAGCTTTCGTTAGGCCAGAAGTTAGAGAAGGAATAATACCTAAGATTCTTAAGTTTTTGATAGAAGAAAGGGATAGAGTTAAAAAAGAAATGCAAAAAGCTAAGGATGAAAATCAGAAAAAAGTTTTAGATTCTAAGCAGTATGCTTTGAAAATAATGGCTAATGCCTTTTATGGTTATACTGGCTATCCAAGAGCAAGGCTTTACGTTCTTGAGATTGCAAACGCGATAACAAGCTGTGGAAGGTTTTTGATCGAGAAGACAAAAAGAATAGTTGAAAGTAAAAAAGGGTTTGTTGTTGTCTACGGCGACACTGACTCTATTATGGTTAATCTTGGGACAAAAGATTTGGACGAAGCCTCAAAGCTGGGGGAAGAACTCGCAGAATTTGTTAACACCGAGCTTGAGGGAATAGTTAGGATGAAGGTTGAAGGTATTTTCAAAACTTTACTTGTTCTTACAAAGAAAAGGTATGCTGGTTGGAGTTTTGAAAAGTCTAACGGTGAGTGGAAGGAAAAAATTGTGATGAAAGGGATAGAGACTGTTAGAAGGGATTGGTGTGATTTAGTTTCAAAAACACTCTATAAAGTTATCGACATAATCTTGAAGGAGCAGAACCCAAAAAAAGCGTTAAGGTATGTGAGGGATATTCTAGCAAAGTTGAACAGGAATGAAATCGCTATAGAAGATCTTGTTATAACAAAGGGAATTACAAAATCTTTGAAGGAGTATAAAGGAGTTCAGCCGCATATAGAGCTGGTTAAAAAATTGAGAAAAAGGTCGCCAGGGGGAGCTCCTGGTGTTGGTGATAGAATAGGATATGTAATAATTCAAGGAACGCAAATGATGTCAGAAAGGGCAGAAGACCCAGAGTATGTTAAGACTCATAACTTGAAGGTAGACTCAAAATATTACATAGAAAACCAGCTTTTGCCTCCTCTAGAAAGGGTTTTTGATGCTTTGGGAATAAAGAAAACAGAGTTATTAAGTTTTGGCAGGCTTCTTTCGATAAGCGAAGCGTTCAACCACAAGAAGCAGGAAGAAATTTTAACTGATTTTGAAGGTTTTGTTTGCAACAAATGCAACAAAACTTTCAGGAGGGTTCCTTTAATAGGAAAATGTTCAGTTTGTGGTGGAGAATTGCTGTTTTATCTTGGTGAAACTAGGGCGAGGTACCTGAAATCATGAATTTAAGTGAAATAGACTTAGAGATTGTAAAACTTTTTAACAGTAATTTTTCCATTTATTTGGCATACCTTTCAATTTTTATAATCTATTCCGTTTACATCTACTTGATTTATGTTGCTTATGACCTGTTTAAATCAAAGAAACATAAAAAACTTTTTCATCTTTTTGTGGTTACAATAGTAGGTTACCTTTTTGTTGTCTCGCTCAAGTATTTGGTAGGAAGAGAAAGGCCGTATGAAGTAGACCCGGAGATTAACGTTATTTTTAAAAAGGCAGACCCTTCGTTTCCTTCTTCCCATGCGTTTATCGCTTACCTATCTTTCTTTTTCATTCCTGAAAATTTTCCAAGTTGGCTCAAAAAACTTTCGATGATTTATCTACTTTTTTTAATTCCCTTATCGTCCCTTTACTCAGGAGTTCATTATCCTTCAGATTTGATTGTAGGTGCTCTTTTGGGTTTAATCTTCCCAAAAGTTCTAACAGAAAAAATTTCCTCGAAAATTTTGGAAAGAATTCTTAAGTAGATTTTCTTGCAATTTCATCGTACAGTGGGACTAACAAAAGAAAGCCGAACAAAAACCCAGAAAACACAGACAAACCAAAAGTTTTGAAGGTGAAGAGAAGAACAAATGATGAGATTGCAACTAGGATGTTGAGAAGTGTGGAAAAATTAATTATTTTTTTGAGCTTATAGTTCAAGCTTAACTCCTTTTTTCTAACTCTTTTTTCAAGGACTAAAATGAATTGAAGTAGAGTTAATGAAGCTATAGTTAAAGTGCCTATAATCGTGCTAGTGTCTATCAGCCAGCTATTCTCGATGAAATGTTGGGAAATTCCTATACTTCCAAAAATTAGGAACACTTGAACTAAGGAGAGAATTATGAGCAAGGCAGAAAGTTTACCTTTTCTGTACCTGAAAAATGTTGTTATAGAAAACAAAATTTCAAGAAAAACCAAAGCAGCACTTGAATAAACACCAAACATTTCATACCTTGGCCTAAGCTCTTCTGTTTTTATCAGCTTAACAGGTTCAAGATTTTCTGTTCTGATAGAAGCTTCTATCTTGTTTTTGTCTAAGGTTGCTGCTTCACCACTATCCCTGAAACCAAGGATAGAAATTGAAGTTATCTTTCTTCCGACCATAGAAAAGGGTATGGCTAAATTGCTCATCTCTTTTCCATCAAGATAATAAATTAGTCTACCGTTTAAAACAATAGTTCCGGCTTCGGTTGTCGTTGGCATTCTGTCTATAACTTTTGAAAACCTTTCAGAAGCTTCTTCAGAGATTTCGACTGGAATGTTAAACTCATAAGTTTTTACAGAAGGTTCAAACTTAACAAAACTGTAAGTTACTCGTTTTATATCTTTTTTTGTGAAGATCAAAGCTTCGATATAAACACTAGAGTTTGTTATGTTTTTGACTTCAAATTCTATTGAGTTGAGAATAAAAGTTTCATTTTGTTTGTAATAGCTTTCGTTAACTTTTATTTTCCCATCTTCAAGAGTTATGGTATAATCTTCTGAGCCAACAGGAATTTTTCCTGTGTTATTCCTAAGTTTAACTTCCTCTATAATTTTTGTTTCAAAGTTGCCTTCTATCAGCAAAGGTTCTAGCTTTTCATCTTTTAAAGTTATAACTTTTAACGTTTTGTCTGAAATGGAAACGGTTGCTTCAGGAATTTTAAAAACTTCTATTCTTTTCTCAAGAATTTCCTTCACTTTTTCTAAATTTTGAGAAGAGGTGAAGGTTGAAATTTTTCCTCCAGCCAAATCAATCCCAAACTTTAAACCTCTTTTCTCAACATTTCTTACTGTTATTCCCAGATAGCTGTCGTTTAAAGCTATGCAACCTCCTGGCATGTTGTTTATAACCATACTTACATATTCCCCCTGCTTTACATTTTTTACATAATCCTGGAAATCTTCTTCACTAGAAATTCTCATCCCTCGCATTTCGGTTATTATGCTCCCTTCTTTTATTCCCTGACATTTGTTATTTTCGTCTAAAGAAACTACAATAATTCCTGTTGGCTTGAAAATGAAAAAAGAGAATAAAAAGTAGGTAGAAGCTACTAGCAGAATTAAAAGCACTATAAACCTTATGTTCTTAATCATACAATCAACTTTAGATTTTTATCTGTTTATAAGTTATTTATGCTTTAAAGTTTGAAAAAGTATTCTATCACTTAAGAAAATTTAATATGTTTTAAGGTTGTTAACCAATTGTACAACCTCTTCATCTATTTTTTTCTTAATTCTTTTTTGAATTTCTGCAAATACTTTCTCAAAAAATTTTAAAAGTTCTTTAAAATCTCTAACTGTTATAAGAAAGAAATCTTCATACATGCCGCCTCTCCTCTCATAGTAAAAACTTCTATATTTTCTGTAAGTTTCAGGAGAAAAAAACTTGAAAACAACTTCCTCCCTTTCTTTTCTGTTAACAGGTTTTTCCCCCTTTGTTATGAAGAACAAATCGAAAGCTCTTTCCAAAGAGTCAAATAAAAAAATATAAGCACTCCTGTAACTTTTATTCTTTAGAAGAATTTCACAATCTCTAAGGTCCTGCTTAAGTAAGCTTAATTGTGAGTTGAAAATTCTTTCTTTTTGAGTTTCTGAAAAAATTCTTTTCACAAGAGTTCACCCTTTAAGTTTGCGTTATCGAACAACGTTAAAGATTCTTTTTTTATCGTTCTAAACAAAGAGCTTTTCTTAAATTTTTCAATTTCTTTTTTATTTATTACAATTACTTGTAGTTTGATTCCATATCTTTCTTCTAATTTTATACAAGCGTCTCTTATCTTTTCTTCTTTTGACGAAATAAACAATAAGTCAACGTCACTCTTTGTTGTAAAACTACCGCTTACCAAACTTCCAAATAAAAAACAAGCATCTGCTATCCTTTTTGTTGATGTTATTATATCTGAAATAAAATTTTTATAAAAAAACGGAAGTTCTCCGTACATTTCTTTTTCTATGTCAAACAGCTTTTTTACCGTTTCAAAGAATTTTGATTCACTATTAAGTGAATAGATTATTTCCCTTCCTCTTTTTTCTTCGTTTATAATTCCTACGTTTTTCAGGTCTCTTAAAGCGTTTGCTGCTACACCAAAACCTATCTTACATTCTTTCGCAATTTCTCTAACATTTCTTTTTACCAAAGGGAACTCGAAGAAGAACCTAAGAATTTTTATTTTGACCTTACTCGCAAAGATTTCTTCTATCATGTACTATTTTTGGTACGATTTATATATAAAATTAACTTTATGTACCATTTTTAGTACATTCAGTTTTTATAATCTTTAGATTTTTATCTGTTTATAAGTTATTTATGCTTAAAAGTTTGAAAAAGGTATCGATTATAATACCAACGAAAGAAGAGCCTTACATCCAAGAGCTTGTTAAAAGAATTCATAAAACCCTTTCTGGTTTGAGTCATGAAATAATAATTGTTGATAAGAGCAAAGTTACTCCAAGAATAAAAGGAGCGAAAGTAATTAAACAAAAGACTGATGGCTTAGGAAACGCTATTTTAGAAGGTTTGGAAGTTGCTAAAAGCAATTTAATAATTACTATGGATGGAGACGGAAGCCATAGGCCAGAAGATTTGCCAAAACTTATAGAAAAGATTAAAGATTATGATATAGTTATTGGTTCAAAGTATGTTAAAGGAGGTAAAACAGAAGACAAACTTTACAGGATTTTAATAAGCAGAGTTTATTGTTTGTTTGCTTCCCTGATTCTTGGTTTGAAAGTAAAGGATAGTATGTCTGGTTTTGCTGCTGTTAGAAGAGAAGTTTATGAAAAGGTTAAGCCTAACCCAAGAGGTTTTAAGATAAACACAGAGCTTTTGTACAAAGCAAAGAAGTTTGGTTTTAAAGTTGTAGAAGTCCCTATAGTTTTTGAACCAAGAAGGTTAGGAAAGTCAAAAGGAACTTTTAAAGAAGGAATAAGGACTTTCAGGTTTATTCTTGAGCTAAGGCTTGGACTAAGATAAAACATTCCATTCATAGAAAACTTTAAAATAGCCTATTGTTAAGCCAAAAGCAAACCATATTGCCATAATTTTCCAGAAATGTTTTGTGAAAAAATCTTTGTAGTTTATGAAAACTGGCAGAAGAAAGGGAAAAAAGAAAAATTAAGGCGAGAATCTTTACTAAAAGAATTTTAATGATAATTTTCTTATTATTTTTAGTGTTCTTTCCTTCTTTTTTCATTTTATCTTTCCTGTCCCACCTGTTCTTTCCCACAACTCTTTAAATTCATTTCCATACCAAGTTTTGTAAATTATTTCTTTTGCATACTTTTTCCCATGGAAGTTATACCACCAGATTGTATTATACTGAGTAGCGCCCCAAGCAAAAAAATCAAATATTCTAGTTCTGAAGATCAAGAAGTTTATAATTGGAACTTTTCTTAAGTTCATCTCCAAGAGAAATATTGGTTGTTTGTTCGGCTCAGGAGCTTTAACTTTTTTTGGTTTAAACTCCTTTTTATCTCCAACTATCTCAAACTCTATGTTCCCCAAGTCCATTTTTTCTGCGTTGACTATATGCTCAATTTTTCTTGGGTTAAAACCAAAAAGTATGGCTACCGCTGAATCTAAAGCAACCCTATCATTTCCTGCAAGAACTGAATCAAAAATTATAGGAATTCCTGTTCTTGGTGCATTACCTTCCATGCATACTGTTGCGTCAACTATGTTAAAGGTTGTTTTTCTAAAGAAGTTGTTAACGTCTGGAATTGCTTGGTTTGCGACCAAATGATACTGATGGCGGAAGCGTGGTAACAACCCCCAATGGTTCTTTAAGCAACAAGTAATTGTAGTTAAACAATGAGTTTTTGCTACTGGTAAATTCACTATGCAATCAACTTCTAAAAGAATTTTTGGAACTTCCATATCTCTTAAAACCCTTCCTTTAAAATCAGTTTTTACTAAAGGCTGCTCAGAAAGGTTCACAAACTCAACATCATACTTGTCAGCAAGCTCATAAAACCCCCAGAGTTTTGCAGCCCTGTTTAATTGCTCAGCAGCAGCTAGGTTCGCATCTCCCATGTAAATTTTTGTCTTTGGGAAGTTCTTCCTCAATTCTGATAGTACTCCATCTATAACCCATGGTGAAGTACACTGGCCAGGAACTAGTTGGTCAGAAATTCCGTTTATTTTAACGAAATTTTTTTCCCCTTTAACGTATCTTTTCCAATTTGCCAATTTCATAGCTTTTTTCACGGCATTTTGTACCCCATTTTCTTCATGTTTAACTTTTACAAAAGCAACTTTAGATTTCATTTTTTTCACCGAGCAAAGCTTCAGCAGCTTCTATCCCGGACTCTAACGCTGAAGCCATGTTTCTTATTTTTGGAAAAATCCTATAAATACCTGCGAAGTAAACTTTTCCTTCTGAAATTGGCGGATTCTTAAAACCTAAACTAAAAATTGCTTCAGCATGCTCGAACTTGTTAACCCTCCACCAATCGATTTCCTTTTCTATCCCTGGAAAGATTTCTTCCAAATTTTTCAAATAAACAGAAAAAATTTCTCTTTCATTCATTTTCCATAGTTTGTCATTTTTCCTTAAGTAAGTTACTAAAAACATAACAGATTTTCCTTCTGGGGCTAAATCCTCAAACAATTGAGTATAGTTGAACAAAGCAACGAACGGTTTGTTTCTATCAAGCATGTTAAGCCAATAATATTTAGTTGGCGAGGATTTTAGGCCAAAACAAGCACAAACACAGCTCAAGTATTTTATCTTTCTGAATTCTTCCTCGATTCTTTTTGAAGGATTAAAAACTATTTTAAGAAAAGTTTCAGGGGGAATTGTACTTATCAAAGCATCGTATTTCACTTCAAGCTTTTTTCCGTTTTTTCTGTAAGTTACTTTGTTGTTTTTTAAATCAACTATCTCTACTTTAACATTCTTTTTTATTTCC
>JBMFPE010000005.1:0-25604 GCA_049969275.1 Candidatus Aenigmatarchaeota archaeon
TTTTTCTATAGCATCGCTTATTAACAGTTCTGCTTTTTCTCTTCCTACAGATTTAGTGAAATGTTTGGCTAAATCTTGCTTAGAAATACCAGAAATTTCAGTCAAAGCTTCTCTAGTAAATCTATTAACTACTGGCCCTATCTTGCTCCTTAGATTTTCCACAAGTTTTAACAGATTTCCTTGATTAGCACCCTTTATTATTTTTCCTAAATCTGTTACTTCTACCTCTTCTATCTCTCTTGTTAGGTTAACCGCAAAGGCCAAGTTAACCAAATTGCTAACTTTACTTATAATTCTTTCCATTAAAAATTTACAAGCTTCTTCTTTTGGGCTTATTTCAAAAATTAACTTTTCTAGTCCATATTTTTCTATAAGCTCGTTAGCTATTATCCTGATAAAGCCTGTGTTCTCTTCCTCTATTTTGTTGCAGATTTGTAGTGCTTCTTCGTAAGAATAAAAATCTTTTTTTTCTAGTTTAAGTTTTTCTATAGCATCGCTTATTAACAGTTCTGCTTTTTCTCTTCCTACAGATTTAGTGAAATGTTTGGCTAAATCTTCAGCAGATATCATTCTTCTCCCTGGTTTTATTTACTTTGGCAAAAGCATAATAACTGTTGTTGTGTTATGAAAACCGCTAAGTTCACCTATTTCTGCGCAAACTTCCCCGTAAGTTTCAAAACCTACTAAAGGAACTTTGATTTCCTGATAAATAGCCTCCACAGCCTTATGAAAATCCTCTCCTAAAATCACACCTCTTACTGCACAATCAAAAACAATAGCACCAGCTATTTCTTTATTCTCAGCCAATTCTTTAGCTTTTCTGGCAGCTTTTCTAGCAGATTCTATTTGATCTTCCTTAGAGCTTTCCATAATTCTTACTACAGCACCTTCTGGAATACCACAAGTAGCAACTAGTGGTCCGTCCGTCCTTGCTTCAATTCCTAACCATCTTATTTTGTATCCTTCACCAGTATAAAGCCCCAACGGATAAGCTGTTAGAACTTTTATCAACTCACTACTTCCTGCAAAAGCCTTATCTACATCTATGTTAAACCTTTCCATCGCTTTTTGTCTTACACAATCCTTCCATACTTCAAAAGCTGGTTTATCGTTCAACTTATAAACTATGTTTCCTTTAGCTTCTGTGACTACTAATGGTGGCGAAATCGGATTATGGCCATGCTCTACAGTTATAATCACTGGTAATTTAGAGGCTATCAAAGCTAACACAACAGCATCTGTCTCAACTTTTCCGTCCTCGAAAACGTAAGTTTCTTTCATTTTTAAATCGTCTGCTGCTGAACCACCGCCGAACTTAATGTGACTGCCCAGAACTCTTATGGTCGCAGCTACAATTTCTTCCCCCTTACCCGCTAGGCCATCGTGTAAATTTATTGCAGATAAGTAAGGATATCCTGCCACGTACAAAGGAAAATCGGTGGTGGCCTCTTTTAAAGCATCCATCTCATTTTTTCTTATTCCTTTTCCTAGGCCTGTGAAGAATTTATAATTATCGCTAGAAATAAGGGCTAAAGCTACACTACCTTTTTGTACAATTTCTTCTGTGAATTCTCCAGCAGAAGAGCAACCGATTAATTTTACTTCATTCCCGATTACTCCCCTTATTCCTTCTATAACTTTTTTGTAGTCATACTCAGAAGAACTGAAAACTATTGCAAAATTTGGTTTTTGTCCTTCTAGTTTTGCTAATGCTCGACTTGCTACTTCCTTTCCTACTTCAACTCCTTCTTTTCCTTTAGCTATAGCAGTTACGAATTTTGTTTCCATAAAAACAACTTTTACTTTTTTCTATTTATTTTTATCTAATTGCCTATGAAAAAGAGACTGGTATTTTGTCTATTATGTTGATAGACCTTTTCTTCAGAAGAAGAGTTAGTGAATTATTCCACAGCTGACTACTCAAAAATCCTAAACTTTGTTTTAGCAAAGAATGTTTACAGAAGTCGTTTAGATAAAAAGCTCATAGGGCATGCTGAGGCAAAAAACCCAGAAAAAATTATAGAATTTGGTCTAAAGCAAAAAGAATTTGGGAAAATCGTCGAAAAAAATGACCAGTTATACTTAACTAGAGAAGAAAAGTTGGGTGTGAGTTTGGTCGGAAAAGGCAATGTACTTGGAAATTTTATCTTTTTATTAGAAGACTTCACAAAAAGACTTGAAGAATTTGCAAATAAACTGAAAGAAAACGAAAGATATTTAAATTAAATTGCATAATTATTTTTAGCTGTTCTTGGTGAATTACTTTGAAACCAGAAATAAGAAAAACAGGAACTACAACTGTAGGATTAATTTGTAAAGAAGGGGTAGTGCTAGCCGCAGAGAAAAAATCTACTATGGGTTATTTGGTAGCTAGCAAGGAAAGTGTTAAAATTCTTCCTGTTGAAGATAACATAGCAATAACTATAGCAGGAGCAAGCGGGGATGCCCAAGCCCTAGTGAGGTACATGAAAGCCGAATGCAGACTTTTTGAAATTCAGAACAATAGAAAAATTTCTGTTCAAGCTGCTTCCACACTTCTAGCAAATATTTTATACTCTGGAAGATGGACTTTTCTTCCCTACATGGTTCAACTAATAATAGCTGGTTATGATGACTCTGGTCCTTCCATTTATACCCTTGATGCTATCGGTTCGGTAGAAGAGGAGAAAAGGTTTTTCTCTACTGGCTCAGGCTCTCCTATAGCCTTGGGTGTTTTAGAAGATAAGTATAAAGATGGACTTTCTTTGAACGAAGGAATAAAGCTTGCTGTTCAGGCGATTAAAGCTGCCATAGAGCGTGATATAGCCTCTGGTGGAAAAAGTATTGATGTTGCTGTTATAACAAAAGATGGGTTCAAATTGCTTGAAAAAGAAGAAATTGAAAAATTATTGAAACAGTAAGTTCTTAAAGTGAATGGAATGGAAATTCTAGAAAAAGTTAAGAATATTCTGCCAAAAGAAGCGATAAGTAAAATAGAACTTGAAGGTTCAGAAATAATAGTGTATACTAAGGATAGAGATTTTTTTGTAGAACATGAGGAAGTAGTTAGAAAGGCTGTAGAAGAACTGAAAAAAAGAATTGAAATAAGGCCTGAAAATAGCTTGTGTTTCGATCAAGATTATACAAAACAAAAAATAATGGAAATAGTACCAAGTGAAGCAAACATAAAAAGCATATACTTTGAACCTGAGCGTAGCATAGTAATAATTGCTGCAGAAAAGCCTGGTTTGGTTATAGGAAAGGGTGGAGAAACTTTTAAACAAATTAAGAAAGAGACTTTTTGGGTTCCAAGAATAGAGAGAGTTCCGCCTATAAAATCTGATATTATAGAAGGTATAAGAAAAGTTATTCATACAGAAGTGAAATTTAGAAAGGAGTTTCTAAACAAAATTGGCGAGGTAATTTTTTCTGAAAGAAAAACGAATAGAGATTGGATAAGGGTTATTGGATTAGGCTCTTGCAGAGAAGTTGGAAGAAGTTGCTTCTTGATAGAAACACCAAAATCAAAGGTTCTGATCGATTGTGGAGTGAATGTTGGTGGAACAAACTCAAGTGTTTTTCCTTATTTTCAAACAAAAGAATTTGATTATAATGAATTAGATGCTATAATAGTCTCTCACTCTCACTTAGATCATTTAGGTTGTGTACCAATGCTTTACGAGCACGGTTATGATGGACCTCTATACTTGACAACTCCTACCATAGACTTAGCAACCTTACTTTGGCTTGATTATATTGATGTTATGCAGAAAAATGCAGTAAATCCTTTGTTCACATCTAGAGGAGTAAAGGAAGCAGTTAAGCATAGCATTCCTTTAGAGTATGGTGAAGTTTCTGACGTCGCTCCTGACGTAAGGTTAACTTTCCAGAATGCAGGCCATGTTTTGGGCTCAGCTTTGATTCATTTGCATATCGGTGAAGGTTTGCACAATATTGTTTATGCTTGCGACATGAAATTTGGGAAAACTCCGTTGCTTGAGCCAGCCTTCACCAACTTTCAAAGGGTTGAAACATTAATAATAGAAAGCACTTACGGTAGCTCAAACGACATAATGCCTCCTCGTGATGAGGCAGAAAAACAACTTGTAGAAGTAATAAACAAAACTATGGAAAGAAACGGTATTGCATTAATTCCTTCTTTTGCAGTCGAAAGGGCACAAGATGTTATAGCAATACTTGCTGAAAATAATTTTCAACATCCTGTTTTTATTGATGGGATGATTTGGGATGCTACTGGAATCTATACTGCTTATCCTGAGTACATGTCAAGAGCAGTTCAAAGAAAAATTTTTAGTGGAGAAGATCCTTTTGTTAATGATATTTTCAAAAGAGTTGCCTCGCCTCAAGAAAGGGAAAAAGTTTTGGAGCAAAGACCTTGTGTTATAATTTCAACTTCTGGAATGTTAGTAGGAGGACCAGCAATCAACTACCTTCAGAACTTAGCAGAAGATTCGAGAAATACACTGATATTTGTGGGCTACCAAGGAGAAGGAACTTTAGGAAGAAGGATTCAGAAAGGATGGAAAGAAATTCCTATGAGAGTAGAAAACGGAAAAACTATAGCGATTAACCTTCAAATGGAAGTTCAAACTATAGACGGTTTATCTGGGCATTCAGACAGGAACCAGCTCTTAAGTTTTATTCACAGGTTAGCCTCCAAGCCTGATAAAGTAATAGTTGTTCATGGGGAAAATCAAAAGGCTTTAGAATTAGCAAGAAGCATTCACAAGCTTTTTAGGGTAGAGACTGTTGCCCCTAGAAATTTAGAAAGTATAAGATTAAAGTAAACTTATGCCTAATATTTAAAATCGAGAAAAATAAAATAATTATTAGAAACTTATGAAGAAAGTTTTGGTCAGAATTGTTGCTTTAATCGGAGCATTTTTAATTGCAATACTTGCTTTTAAATTTATTTTTCCCTTCTTCTACAGATTTTATTATCAAAAAACTCTTCAAAATTATCAGAATCTTCTGAATTTTTTTCCTGAAAATGAAGGTATAAATATTATTTGTCTAGAAGATGGAAAAAGGGTAAATTGCGATAACAAAACTTTTTTCACATGTGGAGAAAAAATAGATTTGTTTTTAAAAATAGACAGGCCTAACGAAACATTTTATGCCTGTATGAACATGAGTTATTTTAACTTACCATGGATATGTAGCAATAAGACTTCTTCACAGCTGCTCTTTTATGAACCTGAACTTGTAGTACCTTCGTTTAAAGGAAGGATACAATTTATAGAGGTTTATTTATTTCCACCTAAAGATTATAACTCGGTAGATGATTTACTTGCTGATATAAGTTCATCCAAAAAAATAATGAGCTTGGAAAGGGATGTTATATGTTAAAACTTAAATATTTCTATTTTTATTTGGGAATTATAACAGTAAGTGCAATTCTTTTGCTTTCTTCAAAAACTTATGCTGGATGCTGCACCACCACAGACACAGGGAATTGTGGAGACAGATTCTGTACATTGGGATTTTGTACAGATTGTGGTCTTTTCATGTGCACGGTATTCGGTCCATGTAACTGGTGGGAACGTCTAAAAGTGAATTATGTAGGCACATGTAATGGAGAATACTACTCATGCCCTTGGTCTGGTGTATACCCATACTGTGTGTGCGATAAATCATGCGGTGCAACATGTTGTTCAGATAGTGATTGCGGGGAATGTGGATCTTGCTCACCGCCATACTGCAATGTAAATTCTAGTAAATGTCCAGCAACCGATACCGATGGCGGAAAAGATTATCTAACAAAAGGAACATGCAGCTACCGATATTGTGACTACCCAAGTTATAGCTGTGCAGTATCTGCTACGATAACAGATTCTTGTGTTGGTGACACACTTTGGGAATATTATCCGGGGTCATCATCCGGACCAAATTACTGCGGAAGTGAAAAGAAAAATTGTAATGATTATGATTGCACTACTGGCTTAGCTTCAACTTGCAGCGTATCAGGTTCAAGTTTAACGAGAAGTGGAGATGATTATTCTTGTAGTAATGGAGCCTGTGCCAAAGTAGGGACAAAAACTTGTGAATCTTACACTTGTTCTGCAAGTAATGAATGTGGAAGCCAATCTTGTGCAGGAATAAACTATAAATGTTATAGAAGTAATGCAGGTGCTTGGGTATGGGGATCTTCTGCTGAAAGTAAAGAAACTGCTTGTAATGATGGGTATGATAATGATTGCGATGGAAATGTAGATTCTAAAGATCCTGATTGCCCAGTTAGCATTACGGTCACATCAAACCCAAACGGTTCAAGTTTTGTTTCAGTAGACAGTGTGCCAATAACAACCCCTCAGACATACGCATGGCAAGTGGGCTCTACTCATACTTTATCAGCAAACTCTCCCGTTACTACACAACCAGCTCTTCGATTTATTTTTTCAAGCTGGTCTGACGGTGGAGCTCAAACTCATACCATAACCGTTCCATCAACATCAACAACCTATACGGCTAACTATAATCCACAGATTTACTTAGCAACGCAAGCAAATCCATCTTCAGGAGGAACGGTAAGTGGCTCAGGTTGGTACGATCTTGGCTCTAGCGTAACTATAAGAGCTACTGCTAATACTTGTTATGTTTTTAAAAATTGGACTACTAACTGGAACGGAGGTTATAACGGAACAGCAAACCCTGCTAGTGTATCGATCGATACGAAAGCTTTTGTTTTTGCTGCTAAAGGCAATACACCAACAGAAACAGCTAACTTTGACTATAACAATGGAGCTTCTTGTGGAACTCAGCACTGCTCGAACTCAGCTACCCATTCTGCTGGAGATGATTGCACAGATATAACATGCAAGTACAGACATTACGGAGTTTGCTCTTCTGGAAGCTGTGTCTACAACTCAGAAAATTGCGACAATTATGATAGTAACTATTGCACATGCACCATCTATACTTCAAAGTTAAGGGAAGAATGTAGAGATTATGAATGTATTCCTTTATTCGGTAATACTTGTTCATGGACTGGTGACTGGATTTTAAAAAACGAATGGACCTGTGACTCTAGCAAACAAAACACTAAACAGACTTGCAGAGGTACAGATTACTGGTGCTGTTATGACAACGGATATAAATGGCAAAGTACTCCTTGCGGTACTTGCTCTTATTCTTTATCTATCGACCCTTCTTCCGGAAGTTTTACTGATAGCACTAAAACCTGGAGTATCTCTGCCACGGACAATTCAAATAACTATTGTACGTCTCCTATAACTTATTCTATCTCTTATTCTACCTCAGGAGATTGTGAGAGCTCCAACACTAACGTAAACCCAACTTCATTTTCCATAAATAGAGGAAGCACTTTAAGCAACGCTTTTAGCGTAAAAGTCACTGCCATAACTGGCTCTTCCTGCACTTTAGAATTGAACCTAAAAGACCCAAATGGAAAAATTGTTTCGAGTGGGAGTTATACTGTATCTTCACAAGTTTCATGTGTTCCAGGAGAGGTTTGCGACTCTAATTGTGATGGTACTTGTAAAAGAAAAGTTTATGTTTATGATAGCTCTTGTAATTGTGTTTATGACCATACAGAAAATTGCCCCGCAGATACTTCTTGCTCAGCTGGTCAATGTTTATCATCAGTTGCTTGCTTAACTCAAAATGAGTGTAAAGATTCTTGTACAATAGGTCAAAAGCAATACCGTTGTGATGGCTCTGGGAACTGTAATAATTTTTGGCAGTGGGCAAATACTCAAAGTTGTAACCCATTTGGCTGCTCAGGAGGTTCTTGCACTAATTTATGCTCACAAAATTGCGGGGCAGACCCAGAGTGTGACGGTAAAACGGTAGGGTCAGCCTGTGGAATAGGAGGAAGTTGTGACGCTTCTTGCAGGTGTGTAGGTAGCGCGCAGGTGAATTTCGATGCTTGGCTTGGAATAAAAGAATTAAGCGCAACATTAGGCCAAACTTTTCCTGTTAGCATTTATGTTAAGAATAAGGGAAGTGATAAAGACAATTATAACTTTGAAGTTAAAACTTCTTCTTCAAACGTTCAAGCAAAACTTTACGATTCAAAAATTTCTAACGTTCTTCCAAGTTCTATAGTTTCTACAAAGGTGGAAATAAAATTAGTTGCCGTTTCTTCTAAGGAAGAAGTTAACATTACTGTAAGTTCAGAAGCAGACCCAGGAAAAAGGAAAGAATTGAGTATAATTATTAAAATTGGAAGTGGCAGTATGGATGATTTGGACATTTTTTCGATTGTTTTACTGATAGGAATTGCAACGGTGATTTTTTTAGCCAAGAAAACTGTTATTAGCCTATAATTTGATTTGTTTAGGTTTTTCTCGATGAAATTTTTTACTCTTACTTCAGCTATTGTCTCTATAAATGGAGGTAAAGGTTGAAAATATTTATTATTTAGAGATACCCTAGCCCAAGATTAAAACTGTAAACCTCAAAAAAATCTTTGTCATAAACATTTATAAAATGATTTGAAAACTCTTTGGAAGCTTGTGCTGTACTTTTTTCATACTTTTTAGAGGCCCAAAGCAGCAGAGAGGTTAAAAGTAACCTTTCGTCATCACTTATTTTCATTTCTGTAAAGTTTACGACCCAAGCAATTTTTCCATATTTTTCATTCAAAACAACGGCAGGAATAACTTCGTTAGAGGCTTTTAAAAGAACTTTTTGATCGTCTATCGCAATTATTTTATTGTAAGTCTTTGGTTGCCAAGAAACTGCTAAGAAATCTGAAAACTTGTAGTTCTGATTAAACCTTACATAAATTCTATTCTGCTCTATGGAAGAAAGAGTAAAGCTCCAAGTTCCTAAGTTAAAATTATCCCCCTCCTTAAGCTCCAGGTCACCTTTTCCTGTAGAATCTGTATCAAAATATACAGATTGTGAGTCACAAATCCAAAAATCATAATAATACGGCTCTAACGTTGCTGGGTTAATTTGAATCGAAAAATTCCCTTTTGAAACAGAATTACAAACCTTAAAACCAGTGTCAAGGGGTATTTGATTTCCTGCTGGAGATGCACCCAAGGGAATTGGAACATGATAGAAATATTTCCAAGGACCAAAAACAATATCCCTAGAGTTTTCCGGCTCTCTTGAAAACTCCAAACTAATAACATTGTTTATACTGGCAGTGCTACTAGTTAAACCGAATATTTCTTTGTGCCCTTTGTCTGCGTCAATTTGGGTAGAAGTTATATCAGAAACTTCAACTATACCATTACCCTCTGCTAGATAATCCTCAAGGGGCTGCACAAAATTACTTAAGTCCTTATAACCCCATATTAAAAGGACGTCAGAAGGTTTAATTATGCTTAAACCAGAGTCAACTATTTCAAAATCTATTTCTCTATCGTTTATCTTTAAACCAGCAAGCAAATTTTCTAAATCATCTATTACACTTGGTGGACAGTTACAAGCTACTTTAATTTTTGTCTTGATTGCGTTTTTTGTTTCCGGCCAAACAACTAAAGACCTAGGAATTAATTTCTTATCGTAGAGAAAATCTTTCAGACTTTGAAAATCAAAAGAATACTTGTAGAGTTCGCCATTTCTTTCTAGCGAAAGAATTATATCTCTAGAAAGTAAGCTTAGTAAAGCTTCGTCCCATTCCTGCTTAAAAGAAATTGGAGGGAAGAAAAAGTTAAAAGTTATGAAAAGAATTATAACAGCAGATATCATCTCAACAATAAAAACAAAGCCTTTACTTTTCATTCACCACACCTGAACTATCAACTCGCCATAACCTCCTGAAGAGAACGCTACTATTCTCCTCACAGTTATGTTTGAAGGAGTTATAACAACCTTAGTTGGCATACAGTTAATCAAAAGATTGTTGTTAGTTAAATCGAATAAAATTAAAGAAAAGTCAAACTCAGAATCAACCTTTTTTTTAACTTCCTCATAATTCAGGTTGCAAAAATTTTTCAGCTTGTTGATTTTTGCTAGATTAAGAAGGTTTGTCTTATTTCTTAAGTTATCCGAAAGACCAATTCTATTGACCGAATCTAAAGAATTAAAAGTTTCCCAGTTTATAGGGTCGCCAAAATCATTAATTAAAACTTCAGAAATTTGGTAAGCTTCTAACCTTTTCCTTTCATTTTCCATTTCCTGAACATAAAGAGGATAGTACCTCAGAAGCAAGAAAAAAATGTAGGCTACAAAACTTATAAAAATTCCAACAGAAGCTACGTACTCGATAAAGCTTAGTTCACCTTTCATCATACTCCCATTATTCCAAAGTTCACAAGTATAAAGAAAGAACCAAAAGTAATTACAACCATTATGATGCTGTGTTTAATTCCTGCTATTGCAGAACCTTCACTGATTTCTCCTGCCACCAGACCGCAAAATGTTGATTCGACTATTGCCATTAAAAAGAACAGGGAAGTATAATAAGAACCCATGTTCTCTAAAAGTTTCACGTCACCTAAGTTAAAAATTGAAGAAATACCTCCCAAGATATCACAAAAAACACAAGAAAGTTGGGAGCAAAAAGTGCAGGGGTTCTGCAACCCAATCATTTCAAGTTGCCCGACAGCTTCGACTTTAAATATAGGAATCATAAGTCTGTTTATTCCTACCACTATACCTATGAACAAGAAGTTTATGATGTACATAAGAACAATATATTGACTTAGCAAACTTCTTCTCTCCTTCTCATAATCGTCTAAAACTGTCATATTATCGGCCACGGTTTCTAAAGTGGAAATTATGTCTCCACCGGAAAGGTAAGCCTCCTTGATTATTTTTGAAACTACTGTGAGTCTTTTGCTCGCTTTGACCCTTTCTGCAAATTGATCTATAACCTTATCGAAAGACATCCCCCAAGAGATTTGAGACGCCATTTTTTTAATCTCTGGTGTAAGCTTCCCATACTCGTACTTACTTGCCATTGTTACAGAAGTATGAAGTGGTGAACCAGACCTTAACCCTTCTATAACATCCCTTAAGAAGAATGGGAATTTTTCTTCCATCTCTTTTATTTCTCTTGTTTTCATATACTTGAAGAAAAAGACAGGACCGGCTATAGCAAAAGCTGAAAGAATTATAGAATTTCCTAGGACTGCTCTATCGTTGCTAATTATTCCAACAACTAGGAAAAAGATGGAAGCTACTACAGAAGCTAGTAAAATCTTTGTATTTGTGGTAAGTTCAAATTTTTTGGTATAAGTCTTGGTCTTTTTCTCTGTTAATTTTCCTGTAATTTTTTTCATATCCTTTATTTTCATTACTCCCCACCAGGTGTTATACTTTTAATAAAAATGATGAAAGCAACGGAAACTATGGGCAAGAATAGAAAAATTATCAAAAACTGGAGAAAGATTATATTGCTTCCAATTCCAGCTAGACCGCTAAAAATTGCTGAAAGAATAGTAAAGAAAACGGCACCAAGAATTATAGCTGTTATATAAATTTCTATAAATATCGTTAACTGGTGCGAAAATTCGTACAACTTTCTTCTATACTCTGTCATAAAAGTTTTTGCCTTTTCTCTTAAGAAGAGGTTAATATCACCACCTGTCCTACTCATCGACAAGAGCCCCCAAAACAACTCTCTCAAATTTTTAGACGGAGACCTTTCTGCCGCTCTTTCTAAGGCAGTGTTTACGTCCATCCCAAAAGTTTCTGTGTCGTTAACTATTGAAGAAATTTCTTCTGTAAATTGGCCGTACTCGCTATACTTTGAAAAAATTTTAAAGACTTTGTGCAAAGGGACTTTTGAACCTGCTATCGTGGAAAGATAGACAGAAGCAAAAGGAAGAACTTTATCTATTTCTTTTGCTCTTTCCATTATTATAATTTTTGGATAGCTCATCACAGAATAAAAAAAAGTTAGAGAAAGAAAAATCGATATAGTAAAGGAAAAGATAAAACTGAATAAAGGGTTCTGAGAAAGTAAAACAAAAATTACACAAAGCATAGGAAACTCTGCAGAAAAAACAATTAAACCAGTTAAAATTGCTATGCTTATGTATTCTTGAAGGGAATAGCCCATTCTTGCCTTTTTTAGGTCCATCTTTACTTCTGTATAATAAGGAAGTAACCTTTCACCCCATTCACCAAAATACTTCATAGCTATTCTAGTATAGAACCCCACTACCTTCCACCCATGATAGAAGCCAAGACTTTTTCTGGAGATGTGTAATACATATTGAACACGTTAAAAACATCTTTGTAGCGAGTTATGTTTTTTTCCATCATCCAGTTTAAAACAACCATCCTTCTTTCCATCTCTTCTTTTACTTGCTGTTCGGTCAAACCCATAAACTCTGCGATTTTCTTCAAAGTTATACTTTTGTTAACAGCCACAATCTTATCCTTCATGGCATCCCATCTAAAGACTTCATTAGTAACTGGTTCTTTGGTTTCAGGGTCAATCCCAACTATTTCAACTATTTGGTTAACTTTTCTTACATGCTTTTCTCTATACCTCACTCTTAAAAGAAAGACTACCAAGTCCAGACTTCCAACCAAACTTGCAGGTAGAGAAATTGGTGGAGTTGTTAACCTATCTATAAGTTTGTTAATATTTTCTGCGTGTATAGTTGCCAAAGATGGGTGACCTGTGGCCATTTCTTGGAAAAGAACGTAAGCTTCTCTTCCTCTTACCTCACCTACAACTATATAGTCAGGTCTTTGTCTTAGGCTATCTTTAAGCAAATCAAACAAATCAATTTCGCCTCTTAACTTTCTTTCCTCTGTTCCTATAGCAGTCCTTGCAACGTAAGGAACCCAGTGAGGGTGCGGCAACTTAAGTTCTGGTGTGTCCTCTATTGAAACTATTCTTTTTTCTGGTCTGATGAAAAGTGAAAGAACGTTCAGAAGGGTTGTCTTACCTGAAGCAGTCCCACCTGCGACTAAAACACTTCTTCCAAAATCTACTGCAAGCCATAGAAAAGCTAAGGACGGAATATCAATGGTATTATACTTAAGCAAATGAATTGGTGTTAAAGGCTCGACAGTAAACTTTCTTATAGTAAAGTTAGAACCTCTTCTGGCTATATCAGTAGCTAAAGCAGCTTGAACTCTACTTCCATCAGGGAGTGAACCACCAACTAATGGTGTAGCTACTGAAATCGACTTCCCACAAAGTTGGGCAAGTCTGTGAATAAAAGAATCAAGCTCGTCAGCTTCGTTAAAAACTATGTTGGTAACTATCGAGCCTAGTTTTGGATTTCTATGAAAGACAAATATCGGTATTCCAACCCCATCACAGCTTATATCTTCTATGTTCTCGTCTGCCATCAAAGGTTCGATTCTTCCTAAACCTATAAAATCTCTTTCAATATAATACCTAAGAACGAGTTTTTCCCTTTCACTAACTTCCATTTTATAATAATTCAATAGGTCATCTATAGTTTTGAAAAGATAATTTTTCAACTCAAATTTTTTCAGTTTTCCAAATTCTATGTCAAGCTTTTCCTGTATCAACTCTTTAAGTTTAGAAATTATTTCTTTCATTTTTTCTGTTAGCTCTGGCTCGACAACTTGATACACATACTTGTTTAAAGAAGAATCCCAAAAAATCTTTGCGTAGGCAAAAACAAGCTCGTCTTTCCCTGGCTTTCTTGGGATGAGAGGATAAGCCAAGGTAATTTTTCTTCTTTCTTCCTCTGTTAAGGGTATCTCACCGATTTCTACCTTCTCTGGCAAAAATTCAGGTATTTCTATACCTTCCAAAATTTTTGGCTTTTCTACAGGCTTTATTTCTTTTTCCTCCTTTCCCTCTTTCTTTTCTTCTTCAACTCTTTCTATTTTTATCGGGATCGTTATAGGTGCTAAACCTTGTAGGCTGACTTGGGGTCCTAAAACCTGAATACCTTGTTTGCTCATGTATCTTTTATAACCTAGCTTTGCTCTTCTCAAAAAATCTCTTAAGAGTTTGACCATACTATTCTACCTTTAATTTATTTTTTGTTTTATCAAATGTTAAAGTTATTGTTTTTGATGATAACACGCTTCCTTCTGAGCTGATTGAAAAGTTCAAGTTGTGTAATGAGAATGAATGTTTTCTTTCTTGCGGCAAAATAATTTCCCAGATTTTTCCTGCTTTAATTATAAACTCATACTTTGACTCGAAGCTTGTTCGAACCCTAGAATAATCACACTGCTTACAAGAATCTACCAAGCTTATCGCTAAAGAAGACATATAATTTGCTGCAATCTTTGAATTTTTGTAAGATAGTTCATCGATAAAATAGTCTGATTGCATTCTGAAGAAACTGCCTATGCTTAAAAATACTATAAACCCTACTGTAAAAAATATTATGAATTGGATTATGTAAGATTGGGCTTTTTTCATTCCTACCCAAGAAGTATTTGTATTTTTGTAATAATCAAGTTATTGTTACTAGGGTCTGGTTGTGGTATCCCTTCCCTTGAAATTCTTATCGTATTTATGGTTGAAGCATTCGGGTTTGAAGGATTTCTTGGATAAAGCCTTATTTCATAGCTCTTGCCATCACTTGACTCTAGCCTTCTAAACCATATTCTGTACCTAATTAAGAAAGTGTTGTCTGGAGCACTTTCGGCTTTGGCAAAAACCACACTTTGGTCGTCTATTCCCACATAGCCAGGAGAGGAAATGCTAGAAGTTTTAAAAGGAACCCATCCCACGTCAGGAGCTATGTTAGTTGCTTTGCTTCTAAACATAAACTCAATAGAGTTGTTTTGAACACCAGAAAAATCATAAGGGTAAAGTTCCCATATTCCGTTAACTTCAGAAGTGAAAGTTTCTTCACCGCCATTTTTTGCTATATACTCAATTTTTTTAACCAAAGAGTTTGAGTTTTCCCTGTCAAAATAGCTACTAACCTTTTCAACCATAGCAACTTCTTGCCTTTTTTGAACAAGAGGCATACCCCATAAGTATGCTGAAGTTGTTAAAGCTGCTGCTAGAAGAATTATAATAACAGCAGTAATAACATCTGCCTGAGCTTTAAATCCCATAAGTATCTACACTTTTGTGGGCTTAGGATATAAAACAGGCCTACTTATCACTGGTTTCCTTAATTTTTCACTTATATCACTCAAAACATTCAAAACTGACTGGTTATTCTCTATGATTTTTTGGTTTTGTTCTATAAGTCTTTCTATTTTCTCAGTAAGTGGTTTAAAGGATGGTTGGGATTCTTCTGGAGCAGATGCCTTTATATAGTTCAAAAGCTCGTTCAAATTTTCTATTAGCTCGTCCATTCTTGCTGGAAGCTTAGAAATTTCTATTCTTAAGGCATCATTGGCTTTTGCAAGCTCATCTACAAGTTGCTGGTTAATTCTAACTATTTCTATAACTTCTTTGAAAATTCCTTTGGTGTCAAAAGAAACTGTAGAAGCCTCTAGTTGCTCAATCCTTTTTTCTAATCTTCTTAAGGGAGATAAAGGAACTATTTCAACCTCTTCTTGAGCCTCCTCGCTAACCATTATTTCACCTAACTAATATTTCTTTTAGAAATTAATAAAAGTTACCTAACTAGGCTTCTTCCTCGCCTGTTGGTGGTGCTGAAGGCGTACCTTTTTCAAGCTTGCTTGCTGCAATAACATCATCTATTCTCAATATCATCTCTGCTGCTTCTGCTGCTGATTTTATTGCTTGCAATTTGACTTTTAGAGGTTCTATAACTTCCATCTCTTCCGCATCCCTTACTTTTCCGTTGAATATATCTAAACCATAGTAGGTTTTACCTTGCTCGTGAACAGACCTTAACTCAACAAGCATGTCTATCGGGTCTAAACCAGCGTTTTCTGCAAGGCTTCTTGGTATAACTTCCATGGCGTCAGCAAAAGCAAGAATTGCTAACTGTTCCCTTCCAGAAAACTTTTCTGCAAATTTTCTTAATCTTCTTGCAACTTCTGCTTCAGGTGCGCCAGCTCCTGGGATTATTTTTCCAAGTTCAAGAGCAGAAGCTACTGCTCCTACAGCATCCTCTATACTTCTGTCAACCTCGTCAACCACATGCTCTGTGCTTCCTCTTACAAGAATCGTTACTGCCTTCGGGTCTTTACACTCACGAATAAAAGTCATAGCCTCCCCTGCTATCTTTTTCTCTTCAACAATCTTTGCAAAACCTAGATCTTCCGGTGTTAAATCGTCTAAGTTTGTAACTATCCTTCCTCCTGTAGCTTTTGCTAAAGCTTCCATATCTGAGCGCTTAACCCTTCTGCAGGCGAGAATTCCTTCCTTTGCAAGATAATGTTGAGCTAAATCATCTATACCCTTCTGGCAAAGAACAACGTTTGCACCACTTGCAACAATTTTCTTTACCATATCCTTAAGCATTTTCTGCTCTTGCTCTATAAAGGCCTGCATTTGCTCTGGAGAAGTAATTCTTATTTCAGCGTCTGTTTCTGTTTCTTTTATTTCTAGAGCAGCATCTAACAAAGCTATCTTAGCATTTTTAACAGTTTTTGGCATCCCTGGATGTACAACTTCCTTGTCTATAACAATTCCTTTTATTAACTCTGTGTCGTCAGCAGAGCCTCCATGTTTCTTTTCTCTTTTTATGTTATCCCTATTAACCACAATCTTTCCATTTTCTTTTTCTGCGATTATTCTCACAGCTTCAACAACAATATCGGCAAGTTTTGGTGAAGCTTTTTCCATAGATTTTCCTGACATTGCTGTCAGGGCGATTTTCTTAAGAATTTCCTTGTCTTCTAAAGAAACTGGTTTTGCTATTTCCTCGAGAACCCTTAACGATTCATCCTTAGCGATTCTAAAACCTTTTGTTATAATTGTAGGATGAATTTCCTGCTCTAAAAGTTCTTCAGCCTTTTTAAGAAGTTCACCGGCAATAACTACTGAAGTTGTTGTTCCATCACCAACTTCTTCATTTTGTGTTTTAGCAACTTCCACCATCATCTTTGCTGAAGGATGCTCTATCTCCATTTCCTCAAGAATAGTCACCCCATCATTTGTTATTACTATGTCACCAACAGAGTCAACTAGCATTTTATCCATTCCTTTTGGTCCTAATGTGGTTCTGACAGCATCTGCCACTGCTTTTGCAGCAGCGATATTGTTTCTTTGAGCATCCCTTCCAACTGTTCTGAGTGTGCCTTCTGGTAATATCAAAACTGGTTGGCCTCCTAACTGACCAATCATAGCTTTCCCATTTGTCATATCATCCCTCCTACACCAAGAAATCCTAAATGTGTATGTAGGTATACAAATATTTAAACTTTACTCTATTTTTTCTTCCATCAATCTTTCTAGATCTTTCACACTTTCTATCTCTGGAATTTCTGATTCTAGAATTATTGGAACCTCTTCCACAGCCTTCTTCTCACACTTCTTTGCCACAAAAGCACACCTTGATGAAAAAATAGAAGACATATTCTTTATAATCGTCGCTTCTTTTTCAATTTTTTTAGTGTTTTTTGAAAGACCAACTATCATAGAAAATTTTTCTTTTCCCACTATTTCAAAAGGTGTTGAATAAGTTGGAGTGTTAGTAAAGCCTATTCTTGAAAATTCTCTTGAGACTCTTTTCTGAAATTCGTCCTTTGGCCTAAGGTAAGTTGGTTCAGAAGACTTAAGCTTGAAAGAAGTCTTTAAATCAACTTTAAGTATAGACTCTAATTTTTTTACTGTCTCTACAGAAGGGTTTACTCTTTTATTCTCTATTTCATACAAAGCTTTTTTTGTTATTCTAACCAGTTTTGAAAGTTCTTCTAGAGTAAAACCTAATTCCTTTCTCCTATTTCTTAAAATTTCTGTGTTTATCAGAATCGTGTGTTTTCCTTTAGCAGCTTCTATTTCTGGAACTTTTTCTTCTAAAAATCTTTCAAAAAAATAAGGAGTGATGACTGGAAGCTGAAATCTTGAATAAATCACTTCTTTTGTTAAAAATTCTCTGTTTGTTTTAAGAGAAATAACTAAAGGATAGGCAGAAAGAAAGTAAGAAACTGCCTTTAGACTTAAAGCTTGCTCTTGGGTTAAACCATCTATATTGACCAAAGTCTTTATCAACATCAGAAAATCTTTTTTTGCTGCTATGTCAAAAGCTCCTTCACTGATCAAAACTTGAAACTCGTGCGAGAGTAAAGAATCAACTATTTTTTTAGTCAAAAGAGATTTATCAAGCATTTGCATCAAATAATTATTGAAAAGGAAAACTAATAAATGTGTATGTAGGTATATGAATTCTTACAGATTTTTATTTTAAATGTTTCAGAATTCCAATAAAGAATATGGTTAAAAATACGGTCATAATCACATCCGATAAACTAAAAAATAATAAGGATAAACATTATAGTAATACCAGAGCTGGGCCCGTAAGACATCCGGGAAGCTCAGCCTGGTTGGAGCAATCGCCTTATATGGCTCGCTTTCGTGAGAAAGCGATAGGTCGAGGGTTCAAATCCCTCCGGGCCCATTTAGTTTTTCTTAAATTAATAAAAATTGAAAAGTAAGAAGAAAGTATGGAAATAAAAGAAATTTTTGGAAAGGCTATAAACCTTTCTCACAAAAGTTTAGAAAAATCACTTGAATCTTTAGATTTAAGCAAAGAAAAGCTGGAGAGTAGTATAAAAAACAAAAAATTTTTGCTTCAACATAAGAATTTTGACATAATAATAGATTTTAAACCTAACTCAAATCAAATTATTCTTTACCTAACTCAAAAAAAATGGAGCAAAGAACTGCTAAAAAGTATTAAAGCAAACCCTGAGTTTAAATCTATGGTAGTTTTTTTGGGGACTATAAAAATTTTAAAAAAAGATTTTGAAATAAGGCTTGGTGCTTTTGGGGTTTCTAGTTCTGAATTGGTTAGAGCAGTTCTCCAGTACAAATAACTAAACCTCTTTCTCAAGCAAATTCAAGATTAAATCTGGTAGCTTATTTCTGTTTTTAGTTGTAACTTCTATTATTTCACCAAAATCTTTGAATTTACTCAAAAAACTTCTGTGCAATACTGCTACTAAAGGTTTTTCCAAAAGAAGAAGCTCAACAACCTTTTCGTTGAATCTTTTACTGAAAAATTCCATTTTTCCTATTTCATCTATAACAATTACATCGCATTCTTTCACGGCAAATTCTAAGGCTTTAAGCGCAACTCTCTCAAAATCTTCTATGTTTAAACCATAACTTCCTAGCCTTGGACCAACTTTTATATCTTTGCTTGCTAGAATTCCAACCTCATTAGAATAAATGTCTTTAACACAAAAACCAACTCTCTTTCCTTTTTCTCTAATTTCCGGAGTGATAAAACCACCTACTTTTATATTCTTTTGCCTTAGCCTTTCCACTACCTTTTCTATAACCACAGATTTACCAGAGCCTGGCTTTCCTGTTAGGAAAATCTTCATAATTATAAGTTTTATTTTAAATATTTCTGATGATAATTTAAAATTATGCTCAAAAAATTTTTAACAATTTTTGGGATATTTTTATTTTCTTTCGTCTCCTATTTGCTTCTTAACAACCCTACTGCAATGAGTGTCTCCCAAGTTAATCCAAATTTTTGGCTCCCTCTTTCTATTTCGATAGTGTTTTTAACCTTTCTCATAATATTTTTAGGCATGAACGAAAGGGAACTTGCAGAAAAAGTAGGAATTTTGAAGAAAATAAGAGAGGAAGAAATGGGGGAAAGGCTAAAAGAAATAACAAGTCAGTACAATTTAGTGAAATATTTAGAAGAACTTAGAAGTAGTATTAGCGAAGCTGAAACATTTTACCAGAGAATTAGGGAAGTTCAACCAAAGGGAATTGGTGAAGACGAAAGAATGAAAGTAGCTGGCGAAATTGTCGAAAACCTTTATTGGGCTATTGAAAACTTGAAGTTGGGAAAGGATAACAAAGTCATAAGATATTTGGATGATGCAAGAAAAAAATCTGAAGCTTTAGGTTATAAAGAATTTGCTGAAAAGTTGTGGCTTCTTCAAGGAAAAATGGAAGTAACTTATAACATTAAAAAAATGAAACTGAAAGAAGTTTATGATGAATTTCTTAAACCATTTAGCGAATAGTTTGAACAACACAACATTAATTTATTTTATTCCTTTCTTTTCTTACTGTATAACGAGGAGTATAACCTTTTGGAGAAAAGCCAGATAAAATTAGATAACCGTCTTCATATTCTTTATCCATTTTTTTATAGTGTTCTGGCTTTTGAAACGAATGTCCGGAGTTCTTGCTTTTTATTGTAAGTTGAACTAGAAAAATAAAATCTATTCAATTACAAAAATATATTTATAAAAATACTGTAATTAATTACAGTATATATGAAAGGTGTGATTATAGTTTATGATATAAATACAAAAAGATTGAGAAGAAATGAGATAATAAAGTTTCACCGAAAATTATACGGGTATACCGACTACTCCCAATTCGGAAAGTATGAATACCATAGAGAAGGATTGTTAGATAAAATATCTCATTTTACTCCTTCAAGAAGTGCAATTGTTGTTAAGAAAGGTTGTGAAAGAGAAATTACAAATTTTATTAAAAAATTTACTTCAAAAGTATTTGTGAGAGAAATTAAGTTAATTAAAGAAGATTGGAGAAGATTAAGATGAGGCTAAAATTTAAAGGAAAAATCATGCCCAACCTTATAAAGAAATTTCACCTCACTACAACCCAAGTTAAAAAACTTATTTGTGTTATTAGTCTTTGTGATGGGTATGGAGCCATATACCCACAAAGTCCATTTAAAAGAAGTCAATGGAGATTAGAAACAAAACCAAATAATATACTTCACCACTTTACTCACGACCTTTTCTTATACACTTACAACGTCAAATCAACTTAATCCATCCCGTGCTTGTACAACAACTCTATTGGTTACTTAAAGAGTTGGGCTTCGGGTTTAAGGTTTTAAAGGATCCACGAAGATGGAGCGGATTAGGTGGACTAAGGACTACTAAAAAGAAAGATATAAAACACTTTCTTGAAATAGGTGGCTCTTTGACACATATAAGAATTCGTAAGTCGAAAAAGGCAGGAATATATAGCAATAATAATTTCTTCAAACAAACTTTGCTCAAAGCCATTTATGAATTATTACAAAAATATGAGATTTCAAAACATTTTCCAACCTTAGAAGATGCTAAAAAATATGCAAAGCATCTTATAGATGAATTTCTTATTCTACGGAATAAATTTCAAAAATTGGAGGAAGATTCACTTAAAAACCAGATTTAGATTTTTAGGCTTAATAAATAAAGGTAGCGGGGCGTGGAGTTCCAGGCGATAGTCGCCTTTTGAACCTTATCCAAAGTTTAGCTTCACGCTAAACTTTTACGGACCTCCGGGTCTCCCAACCTGGAGCTATGATTCCGGAATTAATTGCCCGGCGAGCATACTGTTACTAACTCCAGGCTGCTTTAGGTAAGCACATAAGCTTTCTACCCCGCTATCCTGGAGGCTCGCCTAATTTTAATTGAAAAAACTTTTATATATATTTTTACCAAAAAAGTGGTATTTTTGGTTTCTTTTCCTACTTGTAAAGTTACAAACCTAATTATTTAAAGAAAATTCTTCTTTCTATCATGTACCAAGAAAAAAGCCTTTTGAAAAGAACAAAAAATTACATAAAAAGTTATTTCACTCTACCTTCCTTACTTGGGGGTGCTGTTGGAACGGCAGTTGGGTATTGGGGGTCTTTAACTGCAATTTCTCTTTATGACATAATAACAAATAAACTTCCACAGGCGATTCAAACAGGAAACTTAAGTGTTTTTCTTTATTCAAACTATTGGGATGGTGCTGGAAAAATTGCTTTTGTCGGGGGAATTGCTGGCCTACTTTTAGCAAGGAGGATAGAAAGGGCCACTTATTCATTTCTTAAAAAAATTTTTAGGTGAATTAATGGATTCGACAGTAGATGCTGAATTAAAAACTGATGATGAAATAATTAAAAGGTCTGAACTTTTGGAAGCGTTCAAGGAATTTGGTTTAAGTGAGTATGAAACTAAAGTCTATAACACATTAATTTTTCTCGGCCCTTCAAAAGTTGGAAGGATAAGTAAAATATCAAAAGTTCCTCAGTCAAAAATTTATGGTGTTTTAGAGGAACTGACAGAAAAACAGCTAGTTGAAGTTTTTGACGGAAGACCAAAAGAATTTAGAGCTATTCACCCAAGGTTAGCTTTTAAAAATCTTTTACAGAAAAAAGAAGAGAACTTGAAAATCTTGAGGGATAAAATCAATTTCTTAAGTAAAGCTCTCGGGCAGTTTAAAGATGAAGAAGATTTTTGTGAAGGAATTTGGGTCCAAAAAAATGAGAAAAACTGGGAAGTTTTAAACAGATTCTCAGAAATGCTGGATAACTGTGAAGAATATGCTTTTGATGTAACAAAAGATTTCTCCCTGACACAACCTTTAAAAGAATCTTTAAGAAAGTGTGCGAGAAAAGGAATAAAACTAATGACAATAAGCACGATAAAATTTGACAGAGAAAGCCTTTACAGAGTAAAATGGTTTTATGATAATGGCTTGAAAATAAAAATTTTTGAAACAGAAAATCATCCAAGAGTCTTGATAGTAGACGGAAAAGAAGTTGGTATAAGACTTGAGACGAATATTTCAAAAAAGAACTTTTACTTTCAATTCATCTGGTCTAAGAACAAATCTTTAGTAAAACTCTTTGATAATTATGCAAGAACTCTATGGAAGATTGCTAGACCCTTGAGCTTCAGAAACCTTAAAATTTAGCTTTTGATATGATTCTTGTCCTTCCTTTTACACCTTTCTTAACTTCCTTCACTTTGACCATTTTGATTTGAAGAAGATGTTTGATAAAATCTCTGAAAGCTCTCTCACTCACAGGATTTTCAACTCTTTTACAGTATTCTTCATAGAGCTCGCCAGACCGAAAACTTTTCTCGCTTAAAATATCAAGAATAATTTTTTCGTTCTCGCTTATGCTTTCCTTAAGAATTTTTGGTTTCGCAGGTTCGATTTCTGGCAAAACTTTTTTGACATGAGAAACTTTTAGTTTTTCAGAATTTTCACTTTCAGCCAATCTTCCAGCTTTCAACAAACATTCCAGCCCAACTCTAACATCACTTCCTTTTTGAACTGCAAAATTTGCTACTAGAATCGTTACCCCCTCCTCAACAGAATGAAAAGCATTTTTTACTCTTTCTTCAAGTATATCCTTCATTTCCTGAACAGAATATGGCTTAAACTCTATTTCTTCTATTCTTAAACTACTTTTGATCCTTCCGTCAAGGTTAACAAAAACATCTTTAAAGTTCGAGACAAAAACAAGACAAACTGGGTTGTTAACATACTGGTTTATTCTAAGTAAATCATAAAGAACTTCCCCACTTTTAAAAACCAATTGGTCTACCTCGTCCAAGCATATTACTAAGCCTTTTTTTGTTTTTCCCAAGAATTCGATAACTCTTTCAAAAACCTCATCCTTTCCCATTCCTCTTCTTTGAACAAACACTCCTAAATCTGTAGCAATTTTCGAAAGAACTGAAACAGGTGTGTTGTAATTCCAACAATTTATGTAAATAGTCTTAACGTTTTCGCTAAATTCTTCTAACTCACGAAAAACAAACTTTATCACATGAGTTTTACCGATTCCAGGTGGTCCAAATATGAAAGTATTTTGCGCCATTCCACCTTTTGTTGCAGGCATCAAGTTTCTTGCTATCTGTTTTATTTTATCTTCTCTATGTGGTAAGAAATCTGGCAAGTATTCTGGTGATAACACTTCCTCATTCTTAAAAATTTTTGACCCAATTTCTGGAAGGAAATTTATCATAAAACTTCCTTTAACTTTTTAATAGCTTCGTCTTTTACTTCAACCATATAAGGCCCAAGCCTTGGACCTTTTTCTGCTCTTAAAATTATCTTATAAAGAAGCTTAAAGAAATCTGCTGGTTTAATACCATGATTTCTTGAGATTTCAAATATTTCTGTTTGTAGCCTCTTCCCGTTTTCTTCTTTTTCTATTCTTTCAATAAGCTCTTTTATAGCTTGCTTCTCTTTTTCAGAAATTTCAATTTCTATTTCTGTTTTCTCATCCTCTACCCAATTTTTAGCGAACTCTAACTTCCTTTTCAAATCTTCTGTTAACTCTTTTCTAAGTTCACCTTTAATCAAGCCCATCTCTTTTAATTTTTCGATTGCAAATTCAAGCTGGTTCTTTTCTGGTAACATTCTTGCAACTTCTATCAGTCTAGAATAAGGAATGTGCAGAGAAGGTTTTTTAGGTGGCTTGAGAAAATGAACATACTCAAAAAGTCTTTTTATGTTGACCAAATCTCTCTCGTTATCAACTTTTTCAAGGCCAAAATAAATTCTTTCAAGTTTATTCAGTTCATCCATATATTTTGGTATATCAGTAATGTCAAGCTCTCTCGTTCCTTCAAACCTTTTAAACATCAAAAGAATCAAACTCTGAACACTTCCGTACTTAAACCAAACTTGGGGAGTAAAAACATTTCCATAAGATTTTGAAATCTTTTTCCCTCCCTTTTCAAGAAACATCTCATAGATTATGTGAATCGGAGGCTCAAAACCTAAAATTTCCTTACAAATTCTATCGTTAACCTTAACTGAGTCTTGAATATCTTTTCCACAAGCTTCAAAAACTATTCCTAGAGCTTTCCATCTAGCTGCAAACTCACCCTTCCAACTTAGCTTACCATTTCCTTTAAAATAACTTGCTTCACCTTTATACCCGCAACCTTTTACTATAATTTCTTTTCCAGTGTTAAGGTTTTTTCCCACAAACTCTTGATCACAAACATAAAGAAGTTTATGCTCTTCTGGAATTAGCTGATAGGCTCTTGTTGTATAAATTTTTCCACATTTCTCACAAACAGGAAAGTAAGGAAGTATTTCAACAAATTTTTCTTGGCCAATCAATTCTTTTACTATCTTTCCAATCCTCTCTGCGTTCAAAAGTATTTCTTCAATTTGTTTGTCCAAAATTCCTTTTCTATAGTTTTCTGTTCCTGAGTTGAAAACAAAATCTATTCCTGCCTTTTCTACAGCTTCTATAAGCAATGAGCTCATGTGTTCGCCGTAGCTTGAATGACAGTTAAAAGGATCAGGAATGTCTGTGACAGGTACTCCTATGTATTTTTCTAACCAGTTCGGTAAAGTTAAAGGAACTTTTCTCAAGCCGTCCCTGTCGTCAGAATAAGCGATGAACTCTGACTTAAATCCTAAATCTCTTAAGGCTAGTGTTACCCCATACTGCCTAACAACATCACCAAAACTTCCCAAATGCGGGAAACCAGAAGCCCCTAAGCCAGATTCTGTTCTAAAAACTTTTATTCCTCTTTTCAACTTTTTCTCTCTTTCAACTACTTGCCTTGCTATTTTATCAACCCAAAATTCATATTTTTTCTTTTCCATAATTTCTCCTTATTTATTCTTTAACTTAAAAATTAAAAGAGCTTCAAGTTTTATTTAAAACATTAGTTAAATGGGCCTGCCAGGAATTGAACCTGGTTCTCGGCGTTGTAAGCGCCACGTCCTACCGTTAGACTACAGGCCCCTATTATTTGTAATATAAAAAAACTAATAAATTGTTTTCTTAAAGTTTATTAGCTTTTAAAAAATCAGAATATTCAAGAATTATTTCCTCTGGTGTAACTATGTTCGAGTAGATTAAAATTCCTTTTTCTATAAATTTTTTGTCAGCAGTTAAAAG
>JBMFPE010000006.1:0-25219 GCA_049969275.1 Candidatus Aenigmatarchaeota archaeon
CTTTTACTTAGCTTCCCCTCAAGAGTTTGATTATTTCAAAGAGGCAGAAGAATTCATTTCTAAATGTTTTGGTTTCAAAAAAACCTTTGTTTTTAGAGCTTCTGATGAAAAGAAGTATGACCCTGAAAATAAAGCAGGCAGAGCAAAATATGGTAAGCCAGGAATTTATCTTGACTAAACACTTTCACAATCGCAAGAAATAGAATTTCCAAAGATGTTTAAAGAGATGTTAGTCGGTTTTAAAACACTTGCCCCCCAGTTTTCCCCAACAACCTGAACCGTAACTAAAACTTCCTTTTCCCCATAGTTTGGGACTGAACAAAGACAGTGGAAAACTCCTACACTAGGCTTAAAGGTTTGGGAGATTATGAAGAAAATTAAAGCAACCAAAACAGCTGAAACCAACAAAAAAATTAGAAAATAGTTCATAAAACCAACTCAAGAGTTTCTATAAAGGCTGCTACCCCAAGAATAAAAACAGAGATTAAAAGAAGTTTAAGACTGTCAAAAACTATCAGCCAGAAGTTCTTTGACTTCCTTCTTGTTACAGCCATCGATATCAAACCACCTGAGATTGCACCTATAAAGAAGGCTAGAAATTCTAAGCTGCCATGGGGGAGAAAAGGCAAAACTGCTACTGGCAAGGCTTTTACCCCTCCTATTGTTTTTGCTAAAGAACCAATAGCTGCTGCTAGAACCGATGCGTTCCAAGAAATTATAAAGATTGCACCTGCACCAAAAAGAAAAGAGAGCAAGAAAGACAAAAACATTACCCCAACGTTATTCAAAAAAATTGCCTGAAAGGTGTCTGCAAAGGTTGCTTTCCCCCTTATAGCGTTTATCGTGTCTATTTGGTCTTTAAACAGCCTGTAGCTTGTTGCTTCTGGGAGAAGAACATAAGCTAAAGACAAAGCAATAACCACACCAACAGAAAAAGCTGCGTATATTTTTAAAATGTCTGCATGCCTTCCTAAAAGAGAAGTTTCTCTTTCGATTACTTCTTCTTCTCTAGCCTCATGGTATCTTATCAAATTGAGCATGAAAGGCATCATCGCAATAGTTATAAGAAGGTTTGTCATCAAACCTACAGAAGACTCAAAAACAAAAGAAGCTATGAAAAGACAAGCTAAGGAAACTATCACCCCGTTGATTAGCATTATCCAAGGGTTTTTAATTGCTGATTTTAAGGGGACAAGCTTTTCAAGAACCATTTTCTCTAAATTTAAATAGGTGAAAAGAAAATAAATTTCTTAGTATGAAGATAAGAATCAACAAGACATTAGCAATAGGCTTAGTAATGATTTTTTTAATGCTTGGTTCAAGCATAATCGTGGGAATAGAAAGTTTTCTCAGTCCTACTGGTTCAGCTATAAAACTTCCTGAGAAAAGTATAATCGATTATGAGCTTGGGATAAACGAGGAAAAATATCTTTTGGAGAGGGGTGTGACCATAGTTAAAGCTTATTTCCCTAAAAATTGTCTTGATTGCTTGGGGATAAAGAATTACTTGGAAAATTTTGTAAACCAAAACTCTAATCAAGTTTTGATGGAAGAATTGGAATCAAACTCAACAAAAATAATCATAAAGAGTTATAGAGGACAGGAAATCTTGGAAAATACTACTCAAGATGCTATTTTTGAATCATTTTGTGACTTGATGCTCAAGCCACCGGCTAACTGCGTTTTGAAAGGTTTAACATGAAGGTTGTTGGAATAGATTTGGCTGGGAGTGAAAAAAGAGAAACTGGTTTTTGTGTTCTTGACGAAAAATTAAAAGCAGAAACTTATGTCCTTTTCAAGGACGAGGAAATAATAAAAGAAGTTGAAAGAGTGAAGCCAAAAGTAATAAGCATAGACGCTCCTCTTGCCTTGCCAAAAGGAAGACCAAGCCTTTCAAAAAAATACAAGAATTATCCTCACTTGAGGGAATGTGATAGGGAATTGCTTAGGATGAGGATAAGGTTTTTTCCTATAACCCTTGGGCCTATGAGAAAGCTAACAAAAAGGGGAATTAAGTTGAAAAAAATTTTTGAAGAAAAGGGGTTTGAAGTTATAGAAACTTTTCCTGGAGCAGCTCAAGACTTGCTAAAAATACCAAGAAGAAAAGAAAAGGAGAAGTTGAGAAAAGGGCTGATAAAACTTGGGATAAAAGGAATAAAGGAAGAAATAAGCGAGCATGAGCTAGATGCTATAACTTGTGCTTTGGTGGGAAAGTTTTATCTGGAAAAAAATTATTTAGCGATAGGGGATAAAAAAGAAGTTCTGATGATTCTTCCTAAAGTTTAATCTTCTAATACAGCTTTTATCCTTCTTATTCCAGCAGCAACCCCTTCCTCCTTTACTATTTTAAACCTCCCCAATTCCTTTGTGTTTTTTACATGAGGTCCTCCACAAATCTCGACTGAAAAATCTCCTATAAAGTAGACAGAAACTTTTTCTCCATACTTATGCTCAAAAACTGCTTGAGCCCCTCTTTCCTTTGCTTCCTCAACACTCATTTCTTCCCTCCAAACAGGCAAACCCTTTCTTATTTGCTCGTTGACCAAATCCTCAATCTTTTTAATTTCTTCTTCTGTTAGCTTTCTTTCAAAGTTAAAATCAAACCTTAACCTTTCTGGTGTAATGTTAGAGCCTTTTTGAACGATATCCTTTCTTTTCAAAACTCTTCTTAAAGCTTCGTTAAGCAAGTGAGTTGCTGTGTGCAACTTAACAGTTTGTTCTGAAGCATCCATTAGCCCACCTTTGAACTTTTTCTCTGCTCCTTTTCTTGAAATTTCCTTATGTCTTTCGTATTCTTTCCTAAAACCTTCCTCGTCAACTTCTATCCCCCTTTCTCTTGCAAGCTCCTTTGTCATTTCAAAAGGAAAGCCAAAGCTTTGGAACAGAAGAAAAGCATCTTTCCCACTAATTCTTTTCCCTTTAGCCATCTCTTCAAATTTTCTCAAGCCTTTTGAAAGAGTATTCCTAAACTTATCCTCTTCCTTTTTAAGTTCTTGAAGGATAAACTTTTCTCTTTCTTTTAAAAAAGGGTATCTTTTCTTGTAAATTTCTACGACTACCCTTGCTACTTCACCCAAAAATTCTTTTTCTATCTTTAAAATTTTCCCGTGTCTTATCGCTCTTCTTATAAGTCTTCTTAAAATATAACCTCTATCAACATTACTCGGCAAAACTGGGTTTTCATCTCCAAGAATAAAGGTTGAAGCTCTTATATGGTCAGTAATAATTCTTATAGAAACATCTTGTTTTTCGTCTGGGTTTTTTATTCTAGCTACTTCCTTTATTTTTTCATAGATTGGCTTTAGAGTTTCAACCTCATAAACACTTTTTCTTTTTTGTAATACTGCAACAGTTCTTTCGACTCCCATTCCTGTATCGACATTCTTTTGTTTTAACGGTTCAAAATTTCCTTCTTTTGTTTTGTTGTACTCCATAAAAACATTGTTCCATACCTCAAAATATTTTCCACAGTTGCATCCTGGCCTACAATTTTTGCTGCAAGGCTCTTTTCCACTATCATAAAAGATTTCTGTACACGGGCCACATGGCCCTTTTGAACCAACAGGTCCCCAGAAATTTTCATCTCTTGGAAGGTAAAAAATTCTTTCTTTCGGAATTCCCAATTTTTGCCATATTCTTGCGCTTTCCTCGTCTCTAGGCAATTCTTCATCTCCAGCAAAAACAGTAACGTAAATTTTTTCTTTATCCAAGCCGAGCCATTCCCTGCTTGTTAGAAATTCAAGACTCCATTTAATAGATTCTTCTTTAAAATAATCTCCCAGCGACCAATTTCCAAGCATTTCAAAAAAAGTCAAGTGAAAAGCATCACCAATCTTTTCTATATCATCAGTTCTCAAGCATCTTTGAACGTTAACAAGTCTTTTTCCTAAAGGATGAGGCTGACCTAAAAGGTAAGGAATTAGGGGATGCATACCAGCAGGAGTAAACAGAACAGTGGGGTCGTGCTCGGGAACGAGTGAAACGTTGGGGATTACTTTATGACCTTTTTCCTTGAAAAATTCTATGTAAATCTCGATCAATTTTTCTGAGTCCATCATAATATCACTTTTAACTTTTTTATTTTAAAGAATTTATTTAAACCCTAAACAAAGACAAGACCAAGGGGTTCAGACCACTAAAATAAAGGATTGAAGGAATTAGCAAACAGCCCATGCAGTGAGAACGCCTGATTTCTAAACTGGCACAAAGCAAGCCTATGCTGGTTGAAGTAAAAGCGATAAGCAGACCAAAAAATCCAGTTATCAAAAAGATTATTGTTGAGATGAAAATTAAAATGAAAACACAAAGCTTCCTGTAGTTTATTCTTTCTAAAAATTTGGAGATTCTCTTCCCTAAGATTAAAGTTAAAGCTGAAGCTATTCCTGCAGAAAAGCAAACAGAACCGATGAGATAAACAATATCATAAAAATTTAGGTCTGTCAAAATCCTTTGAACAGCAACACTACTGCCACTTCTTGGGTTTCCCACTAAAAACAAATTAACTAGAGAAAAAATTTCATTACCAACGTTTATTCCAGAAACAGTAATCAAAAAGCTTCTTGCATCGTTCGCTTTTCCTAGATACTGAACTAAAGTAGCAGCTTGTGAAACTCCTATTGCCGGAAGCAGCCCAACAATTATTCCAGCAAAGCAACCTAAAACTACTGATTTTATTATTTGAAAGAAGGGAATTTTCAAGTTAGGGTCTTCCTCTTGCTTTGGGATAAAAGCTCTTTCTGTTAAGCTTAGGATAATGGTGCTTAAGCCAAAAAGTCCTGTTAAAATCGGAAAAAGAACGTTCTGCTGAGAAACTAAAGAAGAGTTAAGGGTTATTATCCCGAGTAAGCCTGAAAGAAAAATTATTAGGATTGCAGAAAAAATTTTCTTTAACTTTTTCTCAGAAACTATCATAAGAATTAAAACAAAAGCTATCAAGTAATGAACGTAAGGCCTGGAAATTTCATAAAGGTAGACAAAAGCACTTCCAAAAATAGTTATGAAGGCCAAACTCAAAATTAAAGACAAAACTCCTCCTAAAACAGTAAGTCTAACTGCTTCGTAACCTCTTCCCTCTAACAAAAGCCTGTGGCCAGGAAGAACAGAAAGACTTGTGTCTTCGTCTGGAGCGCCAAGAAATATAGAAGGAATAAAATTCATGAAAATTTCTGATATGCTTGTTGAAACTATTAGAACTGCAAGAAGGTATGGGTTTTGAACTAAAAAAGAAAGAGAGAGAATGATCGGAATCACAAGATTAACGTGGAAACCAGGAACCAAACCGCAAACTATTCCAAAAACAATTCCAAGAAGACAAAAAATCAAGGTCTCAAAAATCATGAGAATCGACCTCCACATCCTCAACTTTTCGAGGAATGACTTGAAGCTCTCCTTTATACTCACTAACAATCCCAGTAACAGTTATAACTCTTCCTTCCTTTAACTCGCTCTCGTTTATCCTTTCACTTAATTTTTCCATAAACCCTGAAAAAAGGGGAACTTGCAATTTTTTCTTCCCGTCAGAAATCGTTAGGAAAAGATGACCTGAAGGATGGGAGTTAGCATAAACAATCTTTCCACTTGTTTTCACAGTTCTTCCTACAAACTCAAAGTTGATCTCGCTTAACTTTAATTCTTGTGGTTGAATGTTCAAGGCAGAAAAATAAATCAAAACTAGGCCTAAAGAAGAGCAGAGAAAGCAAATAACAGTAAAGAAATTTTTAGTCATAATTGAAAGAAAAGGACAAAATTCTTTTATAATATTTTAACTTACTTCGGTGGTAATCTCTGGAAAGCTATCTTAACTTCCTTACCTTCAAATTTTAAAGTATCTTGAAATTCTCCTTCAACCTTGCCAACAGAAATTTTGCTTGCCCCCACTTCCTTCCTTAAACTTTTAGAATAAGCCTTAATAATTGCTTTAGTTTTTTCATCAGAATCTAAAGTTAAAGCAATTCTCTCCTCAACTTTAAACCCATGCCTCTTCCTCATTTCCTGCACTTTTCTTATCAGCTCTTTCATCAAGGCCTCTTCCAAAAGCTTTTCATCAAGCTTTGGGTTAACAAAAACCTTTCCATAGTCAAAGCTTGCTTCAGAATAATTTTTTGGTTCCTCTTCTGCTAACTTAACAGTTTTAGAATTGCACATAAAGAGCAAAACTTCTTCCAACCTTTTAACTGCTGGTAGAACTTTTTCATCTTTTGAAAAAACGATAACCTCTTGAACAGGCCATCTTAACTTAATCTTTGCTTTTTGTCTTGCTGCACTGCAAGCCTCAAAAATTTCCTTAGCAACTTCCATCTCTTCCTCCAGTTTTTTGTCTATAAGTCTTTTGTTAGCCTTAGGCCAAAGGCAAAAATGAACAGACTCTTCTCCTCCTTTCAAGGGCTTAACTATTTCTTGGTAAACTTCCTCGGCTAAAAATGGAGTGAACGGAGCAAGAAGCTTTGCAAGATTCTCTGTTACTGTTAATAGAGTGAAGAATGCAGCTTTCTTATCCTTTCCCTTGTAATCAGGCCAAACCCTATCTCTTACCAGCTTAATGTACCATCTTGAGAAATCGTTCAGCACGAAATCGATTATCTCTTGGGCTGCTTTGAACGAATGACAATTCAAGAAATTTTTTTCACAACTTTCGATCAAAGAGTTAAGTCTTGAAATTATCCATTTATCTTCCTCTTTCAGCCTTCTTGTTTTTTCAAAACTCTTAACGTAAGTCTTAACAAAGTTGAAAGTGTTTTTAACTATAAGAAAAGATTTTGCGATTTCCTCCACATCTTGCCATTTGAAAAAATAATCATCCCATGGGGGGCTAAGCAGATAGTATAACCTTAAAACATCCCTTCCGTATTTTTCTACAACCTCTTCTGTCGTTACTATGTTGCCCACGCTTTTAGACATTTTCAAACCATGAACGTCTAGAACAAAACCGTGGAACAAAACACTCTTGAAAGAAGCTCTGTCAAAAGTCATAACACTAGTTATGATTAAAGAATTCCACCATCCTCTTATTTGATCAGGTCCTTCAAGAATAAAATCTGCAGGGAACATCTTTTCAAAAAGGTCTTTTTTTCCTGGATATCCTAAGGATGCCCAAGGAGCTACACCAGAATCAAACCAGACGTCAAGAATATCGGGAACTCTTCTCATTTTCTTCCCACATTTTTCACAGTCCAAAAGAATTTCATCGATATAAGGTTTATGCAAATCTTTTGGAACAAAAGGCAATTCTTTTGCTGAACCTATTACTCTAATGCTTCCACAACTCTCACAAACCCATATTGGTAGAGGAATTCCCCAGTATCTTTGCCTTGAAATCGGCCAATCCCCTAGGCTTTCTAGCCAGTTCTTGAACCTTTGCTTTGCCCATTCAGGAACCCATTTTATCTTCTCATTTTCTTCCAAAAGCTTTTCCCTTATGGAAGTAACCTTAAAGAACCATTGAGAGCCTAGAACGAGAAGTAGAGGAGAATCGCACCTCCAGCATAAAGGATAATCGTGAGTAATTTTTTCCTCATAGAAAAGCAGGTTTCTTTTCCTCAACTCTTCTATTATTTTTTTATCGGCATCCTTAACAAAAATTCCTGTATAATCGCCACAGCTTTCATCGTAAGTTCCGTCCATTCTTACTGGAGAAACTGCTGGCAAGCCTGTTTCCAAACCAACTTTATAGTCTTCTTGACCATGGCCTGGAGCAGTGTGAACTAAGCCTGTACCTTCTTCTAGAGTAACGAATTGCTCTGAGAGAACAACCCTAAAACCGTTTTCTATTTTATCTATAAAAGGAAATAGACCTTTTAAAGGAGGCTCGTATCGCAAACCTTCTAAATCCTTTCCTTTTAACACTTCCAGAATTTCAAAATCTCTTATCCCTGCTTTTTTAAGGACACTCTCAACTAATTGCTTAGCAATTATCAAGACTTCTTCTCCAACTTTTACTCTTGCGTATTCTGCATCAGGCTTAACCATCACACCAGTGTTAGAAGGCAAAGTCCAGGGAGTAGTGGTCCATACAAGCAAGAATTCATTTTCCTTGTTTTTTATTTTGAACTTAACGTAAATAGAAGGGTCTGTCAGCTTAGAATATTCTATCTCATTATAAGCAACTACAGTCTCACACTTAGGACAGAGATGGACAGGATAACTTCCTTTGTAAAGTAGACCTTTCTCGAAAGCCTTTTTGAAAGTAAACCAAGCTCCTTCTATGTATTCGTTAGTTAAAGTTAAGTAAGGATTTTTCCAGTCCATCCAAACTCCAAGGTTTTTGAATTGATTGTTCATAGTATCGATAAATTGTGTAGCAAACTTTCTACACTCTTTAACGAAATTCTCAACACCAAATTTTTCTATATCTTTTTTTGACTTGAAACCAAGCTTTTTTTCTACTTTATTTTCTATCGGCACGCCATGGCAATCATAACCAGGCTGGTCCCAAACGTTAAAACCTTGCATCCTTAAAAACCTCAGGAAGCAGTCCTTAATTACTTTGTTGAAAGCTGTGCCGACGTGAATCGAGCCAGTAGCGTAAGGTGGGCCATCTAAGAAAAAGAATTTTTTCCCTTCCTTTCTTAACTCTTTCAATTTTTCATAAATCTTGTTTTCTTCCCAGAACTTCATTATTTCTTCTTCTTTCATAAATTCACCTTAGAAATTGGAGTAAATAAAAATTTAGAATTAGATCCGCTTACCACTCACTTGAACCACTTAAAAAATTTGAAAAAATAGGTATTTAAAGTTAAGCTAAAAAACAAACTTTTTTTCTAATATTTTGCAGAACTGTTAGCGCGAATAAACCTAGCTATATCTAGTCCTGCTAACCTGTCAGATTCCCGTAGAGAAAATTGAATTTTTTCAGCTTTAATTTTGTGCAACATTCTGTTAACTCTTAACTTTAGCAATCTCTCGCTTGGTATATCAAAAGCCAATATAAAGCTCATTATTGACAACAGATTTTTGGCTTTATTTTAGAGTTAAGTTGAACTAAAAATCGAGTTAAAAATCTTCATAAATTCTTTTTCTCCTTTCTATTCCCATTTCAAAATCTTTTCTTGCCAAGTCAGCAATTTCTTGAGCTTTTCTTGTAGGGTATTTTCCAGTAATACAACCTAAGCATAACTCCTCTTCTCTAAACCCTGTAGCCTTAACGTAATCTTTTAAAGATTGATAATAAACTCCATCTGCTCCAACAATTTTTGCTATTTCTTCTGGTTCGTACCTTGAACCTATAAGCTCCTCGTAATTTGCCATATCTATTCCATAAAAACAAGGGGAAGTAATTCTTGGAAAAGTAACAAAAATATAAACTTTCTTTGCACCCATATCTCTTAATTTCTTAACAGTAACTTTTGTCGTATCTCCCCTCACTATACTATCATCTGTAACAACAACATTTTTTCCAAAAACTTTTTGCTCTAAAATATTAATTTTCCTAGAAATTGTTCTTTGCCTTTGGTTAGGTAAAAGAATAAAAGCCCTTTCAGTAACGTATCGATGCCTTCTTGTTGCTCTCTCCCATCTTATCCCACTTTCTTCATGAAGGCCGTAAGCAGCATCGTCAGCTGTTTCTGGCATAGAAATGATAATATCAACATCTTTCAGTAAGTCAGAATACTCTCTTGCTAAATTTCTCCCAAACTCTTCCCTTATTTCATAAACATACTTGTTTCCATACCTTGTGTCTGGTCTTGAGAAGTAAGCAAATTCGAAAGAACAAAAAGCTTTTCTGTCAGGATTAACTAACTGGCATCGATGAAAATCTTTCCTATCAAAAGTTATAATCTCTCCTGGCTTTACTTCAAACATAAAATCTATTCCGTTTATGTCAAGCCCGACACTTTCTGAAGAGAACGCATAAAGGTTTTCAGCTTTTCCAAAACATAAAGGCTTTATTCCGTGAGGATCTTTAAAACCAAACATTTCACCTTTATTGTTTAAACCAACAACAGAAAAAGCACCTTCAACTTCTTTCATACAACTCTCAACAGCAGAAAAAATATCTTTCTCTTCTTTAAACTCAAGATAAAGCTTTCTAGTCAGCAATTCTAAATCACACTCATAAGAAAAATTTTTTCCAATCTCATTTTTAATTTCCTTGGTATTTACAACGTTTCCGTTAAAAACTGTTGCAAGCCTAAGTTTTTTTCCGTTAACAACTATAGGTTGAGCTCCTTTAATTAAAGATTTTTCATCGCTTTTCCCAGAAGTTGCATACCTCACGTTCCCTATTCCTATGTTTCCAGGCAACCTTCCCTCCCATTTTTTAGCATCTTCTTTCTTAATTTTTGGAACCAAGTCTAAAGCTCTATAAACATTAAATTTTCCGTTATATGTCAAAATTCCATGAGACTGATGACCTCTGTGGTTTAAAGCCCTCAAGCCCCAATAGACGTAAGGAAAAGCAGGAGTGGCATCAAAACAATAAGCAGCAAAAACACCGCAGGCCTCTTCCATTTCATCACTCATACTTTATGGTAAGTATGCTGAAAAATCAAAATATAACCTACATCACACCTTTTTATTTCCTCTTCAGGAAAAAACGTTTGGCATGAGGCTGAGCTCATGAGTAAATTAAAACTGTTAAAAAATAAATAGTTTAGTTCCCACCTAAAACTATTTAAAAGCTTATTTTTATTTTATTTTTAGTGAAAAGGATGAGAGGTGAACGCTCCCACAAAAAGTGATTTAGTTCACTTTGTTTAGTGCTGTTTCTAAAGTTGACTCAAAAGGAAGAATTTCAATTCCCATCAAGTTAAGAGCTATGTTGAGACTTATAGAAGGTTCTAGAGTCAAAATTCTACTTAGAAAAAATAAACTGATCCTAATTCCAGAAAATGGCCAGAATAGTGTAACGGTCAGCACAGAGGTCTGTGGAGCCTCTAGAGCGGGTTCGAATCCCGCTTCTGGCCTTAAAAAGGCTACGCTATGCCAGCAGAAGAATTGTACACAAGAATGAAAAAATTAGAAACCGAAATCTACAGAAAACTTTTAAAATTTGTCAGAGACTTGAATTATGCTAGGATAAGTATCGAGTTAATTTTTCCTGTAAACGATTTGGACGAATACCAAATAATAGCTAGATTAGAAATAGAAAATAAAAAGCATGTAGCGATACTCTCATACAGGGATAATACCCCACGCCACTAAAACCTAACTTATAAAAATTCAAATATAATTAGTGATAGTATGGAGCTTAAACCTTTGAAAGGAACAAGAGATTTTCTGCCAGAAGAAATGATCATAAGGCAAAAAATTTTGGATAAAATCAAAAATGTTTTTGAAGTTTTTGGCTTTCAACCTTTGGAGACTCCTGCGATAGAATCCTGGGAAATACTTTCTGCAAAAGGTGCTGGTGGAGAAGAAATCTTGAAAGAAACTTATAACTTTGAAGATTTGGGGAAAAGGAGGGTTGGACTAAGGTATGACTTAACTGTTCCTTTAGCAAGAGTAATTGCCTCAAACCCAAATTTGCCTTTACCTTTTAAAAGATATCAAATCCAAAATGTTTGGCGGTATGGAGATGTTTCAAAAGGCAGACTAAGAGAGTTTTTGCAAGCAGATATAGATATAGTTGGCTCTGAAAGTATGCTAGCCGATGCCGAAGTAATAGCTTGCGCAATTTCCTGCTTAAATTCCCTAGGTTTAAAAAACTTTTTAGTAAGGATAAACAACAGAAAAATTTTAAGCGCTCTAGTAAAATTCGCTGGCATAGAAGAAAAGGCCTCAGATGTTTTTAGAAGCATAGACAAACTTGAAAAAATTGGTGAGGAAAAAGTTAAAAAAGAGCTAGAAGAAAGGGGAATTCCAAAAGAAACTATCAAGAAAATTTTTGATTTTATCAAGGTTGAAAACCCAGAAAAAATTTTCGATAAAATAAAAGATTTGAGCTTTGAAGAAGGAAAGGAAGGAATCGATGAACTGAAAGAAATTGCTTCTTACCTTGAAAAGATGAAAGTTGGAGCAAAAGTTAAAATTGACTTAAGCTTGGCAAGAGGCCTAGACTATTACACTGGCCCTATATTTGAAATTTCTGCTGAAAAGAAAATTGGAAGTATAGCTGGTGGTGGAAGGTATGATAAGCTAATCGGAATATTTGCAGGAAGAGAAGTTCCTGCTACAGGAATTAGCTTAGGAATTGAAAGGATAATTGAAGTCATGAAAGAAAGGATGGTAGAAACAAAAAAATCTAAGGTTGAAGTGTTTGTTGCGACTGTAAGTAAGGATGTCCTAAAGAAATCTTTGGAAATAATTCAAAAACTAAGAGAAAGTGGGATAAGAGTTGATTTTGACTTAAGAGAAAGAAATCTAACAAGGCAACTAGAGTATGCAAACTCTTTGGGAATTCCATTTGTGCTGATAATCGGTGAAAGAGAGTTGAAAGAAAAAAAGTTTAAGTTAAGAGACATGGAGAAAAAAATTGAAAAAGAAATGGAACTGAACGAAGCTATTGATTTTTTAAAAAAGAGATTTCAAACCTTTTGATTTTATTGCTTCTTTAGACATTTTGCTTAAAATTTTATAGTTCTAGAAAAATGAAGTAATAACAGATACAGAAACAAGAAAAAGCAAGCTTTATTCCTTAGCCTCAAAAGACTCTAAAATTACTAGGCCGCATCTCTTGCAGACAAGCTCGCTCGATTTTCTTTCCAGATTTTTACTTCCACACTCTGGACATGTATTCATTTTCTACCCTTAATAAAAACATCACACAAAACTTAAATTTTTTTCTGTTGAACAAAAGCTATTTTTTAGAAGTAAAATCTAAAGTTTAAATAGCCAAAAAATAATTTTAAAGAGATTGACATGACAAAGTTTGTGCTTGACACAAGTATAATAATCGATAGAAAAGTTAAGGAACTGATAGAAAAAGAAAAAGAAGTAGAAATAATTATTCCCTTGGCTGTTCTTGATGAGTTGCAAGCTCAAGCTTCAAAAGGAAAGGAGCCAGGTTTTATCGGTTTGAATGAACTTAAAAAAATAAGAGAATTTTGTGATGAAAGAAAAATAAAATTAAGGTTTACTGGAGAAAGACCAAGTCTTGATGACATAAGACTCGCAAGAAGTGGAAGAATAGATGCTCTTATAAGAGATGTGGCTAAAACAGAAAAAGCAATCCTAGTCACAGCAGATTACGTTCAGGCTCTGGTTGCAGAAGCAGAAGGAGTTGGGGTAAAGTACATTGCTCCAGAGATAAAAACTACTGGACTTAAGTTTGAGAAATTCTTTACCCCTGACACCTTAAGCGTTCATCTAAAAGAAAAAGTTCCTCCTTTAGCAAAAAGAGGCAAGCCAGGAAAGTTTGAGCTTGTGAAAATAAGAGAAGAGCCTTGCACCTCTGAGGAAATAGAAGAAATTATTAGAGAAATTTCTGAAGCAACAAGGATTAGTGAAGAAGGGTATGTTGAAGTTTCTCGCTCAGGAGCCACAGTTCTACAGCTAGGAAATTACAGAATAGCTATAGCAAGACCACCTTTTTCTGACGGTTTAGAAGTTACTATAGTAAGACCGATAGTTAAGCTTAGCCTAGAAGATTATAGACTCTCTGAAAAACTCATGCAAAGGTTGAAGGAAAAGGCTGCAGGAATTTTGCTTGCAGGGCCGCCAGGAAGCGGAAAAACAACTTTAGCTTCAAGCTTGGCAGAATTTTACAAGAACCAAGGAAAAATTGTTAAGGCTGTTGAATCGCCTAGAGATTTGCAAGTTGGCCCAGAGATCACTCAGTACGGCCCTTTAGAAGGAGATTTTGAAAAAACCGCTGAAATTCTTTTGCTCGTTAGACCAGACTATTCGATATTCGATGAAGTGAAAAAAACAAAAGATTTTGAGATATTTGCTGACATGCGTCTGTCAGGAGTTGGTATGATTGGTACTGTCCATGCTACCGACCCTATAGATGCCATCCAAAGGTTTATAACTAGAGTTGAGTTGGGGATGATTCCTCATATAATAGACACAATAATATTCGTTAAAGATGGTGAAGTAAAAAAAGTCTATAAGCTAGGGATGACTGTGAAAGTTCCTACAGGAATGACAGAAGCTGATTTAGCAAGGCCAGTAGTTGAAGTTAGAGATTTTGAGACCGACAAGCTTGAGTATGAAATTTACACTTATGGAGAAGAGAATGTTATAGTTCCTGTTAGTGAAAAAGAAAGAATGCCTGCTGTAAAAAAGCTTGCCACCGAAAGAATAATGCAAGAAATAAGAAAGTTTGACCCTAAGGCAGAAGTCGAGTTTGTTTCTGATGAAAAAGTTTTGGTAAGAGTCAATAATGAAGTTATTCCTCGCTTGATAGGAAAAAATGGAAGCATGATTTCAAGTATAGAAGAAAAGCTTGGAGTTCGTATAGAAGTTGAACCAAAAGTCCCTGCGTTAGGAAAAGAGGTTTTCTTTCAAGTAAACGAAACAGGAAATAGTCTAGAATTTATTTTTGATAGACTTCTTACAGGGAGGTCTGCAAACTTTTATGTTGACGATAACTTTCTTTTTTCAGCGACAATAGGAAAGAAAGGGATAATAAAAATCACGAAATCTTCTGAGATCGGCAAAGATTTAGTTAAAGCAATTCTTTCTAAGAAAAAAATTAAAGTTCTTGTGTAGATTATTTCAAATACTTTTGATAATACTCTTGAGCCTTTTTGACCGCCTTCTCAGGATTTTTCAGAATCAGGAGAGTTTTACCTGATAGTTTTTCATATTTTTCAAAATACTCTCTAACTTTCTTAACATTTCCCTCGTAAATTGCCAACCCACCTGCTACCTTGTACCATAAAGCTGCTCTCGTTAAATCTTTAGCCTCTTCAAATTTTTTAGCGTTTTCATAAGCCTCTTTCATGCCAGTTCCAATTTTTCTTGGGTCAATAAACATCGTGTCAAAAAGCATCTCATAAGTTTCCTTATCATCAGCAAGAAACTCCTCTAGTTCTGTTATTCTCACTTCCTCTTTAGGTTTTGCTTCTACTTTTTCTTCTTTCTTCCAGAACTTCAATCTCATGCTTAAAAAGATAGAAATAAAAGGATTTAAGCTAATCGATTCTTATAAGTCTGGATTTTGTCAAAATTTTTACTCCTTTTTTTGTCAGCAGAACATCGTTCTCAATTCTGCAGCCTGAAATTCCTTCAATGTAAATTCCAGGTTCAATCGTGAAAACCATTCCTGGCTGAAAGTTTATTTTTTTTATTTTTTCCCACCTTCTTTTTATTTTTTCCAGTTTTTTCTTGCTTAATTTCTTCTTAAATTTAGGTTTTCCTATAGTTGGTAACTCATGAGTTTTTTTACCAATTCCATGACCCAAAGAGTGAGATAATTTAAAACCTTTTTTTCTCAAGAAAGAATCAACTTTCTCGTGCAACTTCCAGCAAGGCATTCCAATTTTTATTGATTTAATCGCAACTTCGTAAGCTTTCAAAGTCGCTTCAACCATTTTACTTTCTTTTTTGCTTATCTTTCCCTTGATGAAAGGAACTGTTACGTCAGATTTGTAACCTTTATAGCATGCACCAAAATCAACATAACCTAAGCCTTTAATTATTTTGTTTGTTGCTCTTGGTTTCGGGTGAATTTTTGCTGCCCTTTTACCACAAGCAACCAATGTCCTGAAAGAAAGAGAAGCCCTTTGCTTTCTTATGTTCTTTTCTATCCTTCTTCTCAATTCTTTTTCTGTAATTTTCTCTTTTAGAGATTCTTCGATAGTTTTTAAGCAAGAATTTGAAATTTCACACGCTTTTTTTATCAACTCGATTTCTTTTTGGTTTTTCAAAAGATTTACTTTAGCCATTTTTTAAACCATTCTGAAGCAATTTTCGCATACTTTTCACCTTCAAATTTATGCATCATTAAAATTTTCCATCTTTCATAACAAGTCTTTTGTCAGCGTAAAGTGAGCTATTTTTCATATCCTTAAAGAAATCCCAATGAATCGTTGAATCGTTTTTTCCACCAAAATGCTTGTTTCTTCCTATTGCCATATGAATAGTTCCTCTAACTTTTTCATCAACTATTATTAGCCCGCCAGTAATTTTTGCTTTCGGGTTTGTTCCTATGGCAAATTCAGCTATCCTATCCTTATCTCCAGAAGCATTTTCCATCACATCTTCAAAACTCTTTCTCCCCTTTTTAATATCATACTCCACAACTCTTCCGTTTTCAAACCTGAACCAAACTCCTTCTACTTGCTTTCCATAGTGCCACATGCAAGGCAAGTCAAAATAAATTTCTCCGTTAGCTGAATTTTCTACTGGCGCGCAAAAAACTTCTCCTTCTGGTAGATTAATATAACCGAAATTTTCTTTATCGATTATCCCACAAGAATTGATGAACTTTCTTCCTTTTATTGAAAATTCCAAGTCAGTCTGCTCACCAACTATTCTAATTTTTTTTGCTTTTTCTAACTTCCTTAAAAGCATTTTATTGTAATCATAAAGCTTGTAGTAATCTATTTTCATAGAATCCCAAAAAATTTTTTCCAGAGTTTTAAAAGGAAGTTTTAAAGCCTTTGCAACTTCCTTGTTAGGAAAACCAATTAAAGCAGTCCTTAATTCTTTTTTCATCTCTCTTTTCTCTTTTCTATCTCTTATAGGCTTAGTAACTTTTCTTCTTATTTCAATCTTCTTTTGTGGCAATTGTCTTGCAATAAAGGGGTTGGAATCGTCTATTATTATTTCAACATCAGCAATTCTTGACAAAACGTCTGCAAGCCTAGGAAAATTTTTCAAGTATTTTATTTTTACTGAACTGTAAGTTTTAAGAGCTAACTCATCGCTTCCGTAGAAAATAGTAGGCTGAGCTCCAACTTTAGAAGCTTCTAGAGCTAAAGCTTCAGCAAACTTTAATGATTTAGGTCCTGCGTTTATCAAAGTAACGTCCTTTTCTTTTACACCTAAGTTGACTTTGATTATTGTTTTTGCGATTTTCTGCAGCTCTTTTTCTGAAACCATATTTAATAATTTTAAATTGAGAATAATTTAATAGTTAGCCCTCGTAGCTCAACTTGGATAGAGCAGCGGCTTCCTAATTTTTGAAAGTAGCCGTTGGTTGGGGGTTCGAATCCCTCCGAGGGCGTAAAAAGAAAAGTTTAGCTGCAATCTACCTAATTTAAGTCTTGGCAGGGATAATTATGAAGATTGAAGAACTAGTAAAAGCCTACGGCAAGCCGTTCTCTGAGATGCTGGGAATAAAATTAAAATCAGGGAAGAACGAAGAGATCGTAAAATGGTTTCTTGCTTCAATTCTGTACGCAAAACCCATAAGGGAAAGCTCTGCAACGAAAACCTACTTTTGCTTTTTAAAACATGGTGTAACTAGCGCGAGAAAGATTTTAGAAACAGGCTGGCATGGTTTGGTCGATATACTCGACGAAGGCGGTTACACGAGATACGACTTTTCTACCGCCGACAAGCTCCTAGAAGTTTTTGGAAATTTGCAAAAGCTGTACAAAGGGAATTTAAAATTGTTACACGAGAAAGCTAAGGATAGCGAAGATTTGGAAGAAAAGATCAAATCGCTTGGAAAAGGTATAGGAGATACAACAGTCTCTATTTTTTTAAGAGACATGCGTTACATCTGGGAAAAGGCAAACCCTAAACCTTCCCCGCTGGTAAAGTTGGCGATGAAAAAGCTGAAAATAAAAGATTTGAAGGAGTTTGCAAGAAGAAAGAAGCTAGATCTAGTCAGGCTGGAGACAGCCTTGCTAAGGTATGCAAAAGACTTCTTGAGGAAGGGTAAAAAGCTTTAAATATTTTCTTTTCTGCAACGGTAGTATGCCCGAATCATCTGACAAGCATTACCAACAGAAAGTTAGCAGGGATACATGGGCAAGAAGAAAGGGTTACGAATCATTCCGTGCATATCGACAAGAATTAGCTAAAAGGGAAGGACTCGAAAGTTATTATCGATATTTGAGATATACAGCCTTGAAGAAAGTGTTAAAAGAGTCTGTTGGAGAGAAATTTGGGGAAGATGTTTTAAACGCTGTGCTAAACGAATGTAAAGCTCTTATCGTAGGAAAAGAGCTATCATTACCAAAAGGGGCAAATAAAAGAGCAGTAGTTGCTGCCATGGTTTATAAAGTCTTAAGGGAAAAGAGAGAAGCAGTAGCATTAAACGAGATTGCTGAGCTATTTGATACTGATAGATGGGAAGTAGCAGAATACTTTAGAAGCTTTTATGGGATGGAAAAGATTCCTCGACCAGATGTTAAATCTTACATAAGAAAGTATGTTAGCAACTTAGGCCTTTCAAAGGAGATTGAAGAAAGCGCAGTGCAAATTTATGAAGAGAAGAAGGGTATTCTAAGGAGATTTTCACCAAATTCAGTTGCAGCAACCTGTTTATATCTTGCAGCTAGAGAGTACGGCGTTAAGGAATCAGAAGTAGCAAGAGAGGCAAGAAGAAAAGCGCAAACTATAAGAAATATAATGAGAGAACTGAAAAAAGTAGCAAACTAAACTGAAGCTACTTCCCAGCTAACGGGCTATTAACAACAGTATAGATATCCTTCAGCAGTTCTTCATGATCGTACAACTCTTTTAGAATATCGACTAATCTTTTTGGGTTTACCTTCCCATTAAATGTACAGCCACCAATATGACGACAAGAGTAGCTAACGCCACCAAGAGATTCTGCTATTTTTGGGAATATCCTGTCTGCACCGAACTTTGCCTTTCCTTTAACTGTAGTAACACCATTTCTCTCGACGATCGTATACACATCCTTTCGGTTTTCAGTACCAATTCTCGATGCTATATGTCCAATCCCAACCAAATAAGGGGCATCAGTCAAACAGTAAACCTGAAAATCATTGGTTTCGTAGAAAAGCCTTTCTTTCACGATTTTTTCTCCGTAAGCCGTCAACAAATCAACTACTGCAGCTTTTTGTTTGAGCTCATCACTTTTTATTGATCCATGATGTGCTAACTCTCTCCTTGCTCTAGACACAACTGGCTCACTCAGCCTTGCAAGTTTATTAAGGATTATCGCATCTTCTTTAACTTCTTCATTCGTACGCTTCTCACCATCGCACCTATCACCTATTAGTTTAATTCTCCTAGATACGTCATCGTTCAGTCCGAGATAATCGTAAACTAGGCTCGCCGCTGATCTCGCATTTTTCACTACCACTTTATCTTTAAGGTAGTCTGGAAGATCTTTGCAAAAGTCAAGACTTTCTTTATGATGGTCTACCCACTTAACCTCAATTCCTCTTTTAGTAAGGTCTGAAAGGTGTTCTGTTAGCTCGTTATCGAGAACTAGGTCAGCAGCGATGAGCATCTTCTTAGGTGTAACTTTTCTAATCAGATATCTGTCCCCCTGGCTTATGTGGAAAATTTTCTTATCAGAATTTCCGCTAAAATATCTCTCACACAAGGCTCCACAACAAACACCATCACCGTCGTGATGCGTGAAGATGATCGTATCAGCTTCACTACCTTCAATTTCTTTACGATAAGCTTTCCTTGAGTCCTTTATCAATTCTAGTGTGTATTTCAAAGCGTAGTTGATTGATGGTCTTTCTAGCAGAGGAAAAACTGTTTCCTCTTTAAGCTTGTGCAAAAGGCTTTCCTTTTCAGCTTTAAGCCTATCTACTTCTTTGTTCTTCTCCTCTAGTAAAAGGCCTTTTTCTTGAATCGATTTCTTGCATATGTTTAGCTCTTGTAGCGCAGCATCGAGCTTTTTCTTGAGCTCATCCAACTCGTTTCTTTTGCTAAAAAGGTTAGCAAATACCATACGGATAAATTAAATTAGAAGAAAAAAATAAAAAACTGTACGGAAGAGAGTAAATACAGATGAATAAAAAGTTATTCTTATGTAGCAGTTTCTCAGGCCAGACGCCGTTAAAGCCTTGGAAGACCTCCCGTTAAAGATCTTACCACGGTATATAAAAATAGCAGGAAGACAAGTTACCGGCAAACTTCCAGGTAGCCAAGAAAACTCCTGTCAAAGGGATGAGCTGGCGTTAAGTAAATTTTTGAAACGTAGTAAAAACTATAACTAACTCTCTTTCTAAAGGCTCTTTACAAAATCTTGAAAGCTCGTTTGACAGAAAGTCTAAAGAATTTTCAAAATCACACCTTATGTAAAGGTTAAAAGGCGCACTATTTTTAACTAAATAGATTTCTTTTATCCATTCTTCGCTCTTGAAAGAAAAATCATCAAAATTTTTAGGAAGTCTAGCTAAAAACCATACTTTTTGATTTTTTAAATCTTCCTCTGATTTTATTATTTTGTTTATTTCTTTTATTCTAAAGAGCTTTTTCCCAACTTTTTCCAAGTATTCAACGTTTTTTCTTCCTTTTTCTGTTGCTGTTTCGTAAGCTCTAAGTTTTGCTTCTAGCAAACTTTTCTTCAATTTTTCTTCAGAAATTCTAATAAACCTGCCTATTCCATCTCTTAAGTAGCCTGTAGTCGAATCAAAATAAACGCACTCTTCTATTTTAGCTAAATTTTCAATTAAAGGAAAACTTGGGTCGCTATAAGCTACTTCTACAATATAATCTTTAAGCTTATTCACATTTAACTAATTGGTGCAAAAATATTAAACTTTTAAAATATCAAAACTAAATGAGAATTATGCTGCCATTAATGTTTGGAATCTTAATTTTGCTCGTTGCTGTATACGTGGGAATAAAGATTTTGAAAAACATAATAGTTGGTGCTTTACTTATCTTTCTTGTTCTCGTAGCTTCCTTTTTAATTTTTGGCTCTCTTCCGAACTTGAAAGAAATTCCTTTTATTGGCCAATTTCTTCCTTCAGTCTCAAACCCTCAAGACATCATTCTAGCTATAAAAAACATTCTTTACAGCATAGAGATAGTTGATGTAAGTAAAGATTCTTCAAACAACCTTTTGATCGCAGTAGCGAACACAGGAAAGCTAGAGGTTTCTCAAATAAGAGTTTTTGTTGACAATCAAACCACAAAAATACTTAACAGTCCGAAAGATCCTTTGAAGTCTGGAGAAATTACCCTAATTCAAACTGATTGGAACAAAACTTTTTCTGAAATTTTAGTTCAAACAAAACAAGTAAACGCAACTTACAAGAAAAGTTAACAATAATTTTATAAAAAAGAAAATTATAAGAAGAGAGAATGAATAAAATTTTAAAAGTTTTCTGCTTTGCAGCAGCAATTTTCTTAATTCTAATAGGAGTTAGTTTTTCCTATTTTAACGAAAGCACAAGCGGAGAGTTTAATGCAACAGGGTATGTTAGTTTAAACCCTAAGAATGGTTTCACAGAAAATGTGTCTATAGTGAATGAAAAGAATTATAACATTTCAGTGATTTTTAATAACAGCTCGGCCGTCGAATTCATCTATGGTCCTTTAAATTCATCTATATTCCTGGTAGTAATCAATAGTACTGGAGATTACTCAAATGAAAGCTTCGTTCTAAACAACTCACAAGTTAACTTCACTTTGACAGCATACTGCAACGAAACTTGTTTTCCTGGAAAGTATAAGAGCAATTTCACAATTTATAATTCTACTAACACAACAGAAAATTCTACAGTTGAAGTAGAAGTTGATTGGCCGATTTTTGTTGATGAAAACGGGACAGGCATTTTTATAGGGGTCTTTCCGTATAACTCAACAACTTATCATTCTTTCTATTTTAACACGAGCAACTTCACCAATTCTACTGGAGTGACTATAACGTTAATAACGTTAATAAATGCAAGTGAAGAATTTGGGACAGAGGTGAACGGCACAAATTACTTGGATGTCTTCCTTCTTGATGAAGGGGGAAATTTAAAAGCAAAGTCATTTATCTCCCAAACTTTATGCGATAACGAATGTTTTGAAATAAAAACTTTAAGCTACAGAAGCCTTCCAGGAAATAAAATTTGGGAGATGAGAATCGCAAACTCAACTAAAAGTGTTGTTTATGCAGGAATTCTAACTTTTACTACCCTAAACATAACAAACGAAAGTCAAACAGTAAATGAAATTGATTTTGGTGGTTTAAACTCAACCCAAAACTATAAAAGTACTATAATAGGATTGAAAAACGAAGGTCAAAGGCCTCTTGAAATTTTTAGTAGACCAGACTTCATAACTTTCTATTATTTCAAAAAGTTTGGAGGAAACGGTACAAAAAACTTCTATGTTCTTATTCCTGGTGGAGAAATAGTAAACTATACAGAAATTTCTTTAGTGTGGAATGGTAACAGCAATTATTCTTTATCTGTTTACGACCCTCTAGGAAATTTAAAAGGCGAATCAAGCAATAAATCGATAAGTGCAAAAGTTTGTGGTGTTGAAAGGGAAGAATTCTTAAGAATTACGCAAGAAAACCTTATTCCAGGATATTGGAGAATAGCAGTAACTAACACTACTCCTTCTGATGATAATTATAACCTTACAGTCTTTCTTTATCTTAATTCAAGGGATTGGGTATCAACGAACTTTAGTCAAACTATTTTAAATTACACTAACACAACTTTTGTAAACGTTAGTTTGAGGTTAGGAAAAGCAGCCTTAGACGGAGAGTATGGTGGAGTTATCAGTTATTTACACGATGGCTATGGTTTAAGTTGGGTTCAAGTCCCAATTCATGCTTTTGTTAATACTTCGATGCTAGTTGTTAATGGAACTTTCAACTCAAGTCTAATAAAACTAACAGAAAACACAGGGTTTAACACAACAAAAACATTAAACATAACTGTAGAGAATCCTGGCTCTTATAATCTAACTCTTAGTTCGTCAAGCTCGCTTGTCTTAGGGAGCAGTACCAAGAATATTAGTTTAAGTTTTAAAGCACCTTCTTCCATTCCACCAAACTCTTCAGGCTGGTTAAACATAACCTTAGAAATCAACACTTTAAACACAAGCGACACTCCAGGCTTGTACGAAGGTTGGGTCTATTTGAACTCTAGTGAGGCACAACCCTACCAAGCTTTCAACCTTACTCTTCAAGTTAACCTAACTAATGAATTAAAAGTTGAGATTTATGATTTGAAAACTAAGGATGGAAATAAAGAGATAGAGAACCCGAGCTTAAGTGAAAACATAACCTTAATCTTTAACGTCAGTCTCGTTAATGGCACAAAGCTTACGAATTTATTGAACGACAGTTTTAGTGTTTGGTTAAACCATGCCAACGTAAGTTTTAGAATTCCTTCTGAGGGAGATTTCGATGTTACAAACGCTAGCGGTGAAATATTCAAGGGAAATTACAGTGTTAACTTCACTCTCCCAGCTCAAGAGCCTGGAGGACTTTATACTGTAAGTTTAAAAACAACTTACAGAAGTTTGATTGGGGAAAGTAATTTTAAATATTTGCTAATAAACGATACTGGTTTGAAAATGACTCTACTCACAGGTGAACCTTCCCTTAGTAATGGAAGTAGCTACCTTGTAAACGTCTCTATAGATAATTTTGGTCCTTCGAACGCAATTAATGCAAAAATAAAGATTACTCCAGGCAATTGCTTAGCAAGCGTTGCTTTCCACTCAGGAAAATGCGAGGGAGTAACTTTAACAGGAGGTTCAGAAGTTACTTTTAACTTGAGTGCAAATAAAGCAAACGCTTGTTATGTTGTTTGGAACATAACTGCTGGTACCCCAAGTGATACAACATCAACCTGCGATTCTAAAATTGAAGGAATTTCTGGAACATGGTTCTGGAATTTAACTTTCTGGACAACTGTAACAAAACAAACTGGTGGTGGACCTGGAGGGGGACAACCATCCTACTTCTATAATTTAACGTTCATAAAAGCAGAAACCTTAATCATCTTAAAGCAAAATTCAACCAACTCAACTGTAGTAATAGTTAAAAATACAGGAAACGCTTCCCAAGAAATATCGTTTGGTATTCTTAACATAAACTCAAGTTGGTATAAAATTAATTCAACTGGAGCTACTCTTGCTCCTAATCAACAAGTAGCGTTTCTTGTCAATTTTACTGTTGGTATGGAAGAAGCTAAAGATTATGCAGGAAGGTTTAGAGTTTACAGTCCAAACAAAACAATAATTTCTGATTTTACCTTAAGAATTCTTCCTTTAGTAGTTACAAATGAAAGCCAGATAAGAGAAATAAAGGACACTCTCTTGCTGTATAAAGTTAAAATGCTCAACTATTCTCTTCAAATAAACGCAAGTAAAGAAAAAGGTTATAATGTTTCTGCAGCAGAAGAAATCCTCTCAGAATTGAAGAAAAAAATAGAAGAGGCTGAGAATTATGTCGCTCAAGGAAACTATTCAGCTGCTCAAGAATTATTCCCAACAATTCAAACCTTGCTTAACCAACTTGAAGAAGAATTAGGAAAAATTACAAAACCTGAAGAAGGTTTGAACTGGACCTTGATTGTTATAGTAATAGTTGGAGCTGTTGGGGCAATAGCTTTAATTTATCTTTTCTGGCCAACAAAAACTGGTTATATAGCAGAAAAGAAAAAGTATGTTTACAAGCCAAAAAGAGAAAAAATAAGGAAAGAACTAAAGGAGAGGTGGGAAGAAGTAACCAAAAGGAGTAAATAAATGAAAGATATAATCTTTTCTATAATTCCGAATATATTCTTCCTCTTATCTTTATTCTACTTGATTTTCTCTGGTCTAAGCACATCAAAAGCTGTAAGTGTTGAGTTTAACAGTTTTTTGATTTTCTTTGACAGTCTTGCAAAGAACGACGTGCTGACAGGTTTGGTAGATTTTGCCAGGTTTGTTTTCTATGAAGCATTACTACCCCTTCTTCCATTTTTCTTTTTGCTAGCTCTAGGGTTTTTCCTAACTTTTCTCTTCCTTAAAAAGATTAAATTTTACTTTTTCATTTTCCAAGTAGTTTTTCTGGTTTTAGCCTTATTTTACGCAAAATTCTCTACGATAATTCTAACGTCTTTCCTTGGAATTTTAATTTCCAGTTTAATTTTATTTAAAGCTACAGACACAGAAAAAAAAGGTTTTTCCTTCACAAACTCTTTAATTTTCAAACATCTCAATATAGTTATTTTTCTAGTAGCCATAGGTTTATTCTTAAATTCTTACTTTAAGTTTGAAAGTTATAAACCAACAGTTATAGAAGCTAATATAAATTTTGTCCAAAGAGTAGTTCCGGACGTGAGAAATTTAACCGAAGAATTAAAGAAAAATGACATAGATTTGGTTAATAAAACTTGTGAAGGAATAAAAAGTGGAATTATAGAATCTTATCAACAGTTTCCCCAGGATTTGAGAGAAAACTGTGAAAGGATTCATGAATCTTCAATTTTTGCTGTTGATACAGTTAAAAAAG
>JBMFPE010000007.1:0-24493 GCA_049969275.1 Candidatus Aenigmatarchaeota archaeon
GTTGGACATTTTTAAATCTAAAATCTGCTGAAAAATCTATAACCTTTACCCCTTTTTGTAAAAAAGCATAAGCCATTTCTTGAGCTTTTCCTGAAGGAACGCAAAGAAAAGCAACTTGAACCTTTTCTGCTATTTTTTTAACATCTTCGTACTCGGGTTTTATGTTGATTGTTCTTCCTTTTTCGTCCTTTGCAACCTTAACTCTTACAATTTCTTCAACTTTTTTCATCCTTATTTTTAGTGGGATGAGTTCTCTTTTTAAAGTGTACCTGAAGAGTTTGCTCACGCGCACACCAAGAGTGCCGGTTTCTTCTGTCAAAATTTTTACCAATTTTTCTAGTTTTTTTTCATCACTTAAGACTCTAATTATTTGACCTGGCCTACCTTTTTTCGTGAACATGGGAATTATGCAGACATCTTTTGCACCTTCTTTTAACAATTTTTCTGTGGTATAACCTATTGTTTCTCCTGTGACGTCATCAACGTTTGTTTCCAAGACATAAATTTCTTCAGCTAAAGCATGATTGTAGGGTTGAGCTAAGATTATTCTTAAAACGTTTGGCATTCCAGGAAAATCTTTTCTCCCAGCTCCGTAGCCGGTCGAAATTACTTTCATAGCAGGATAGAATCGAACAACTTCTTGGGCAAGGTTGACGAGCATCGAAACTCCTGTAGGTGTTGCTAACTCAGAGTTTACAGGCCCACCAACTAGTGGAAAATTTTTTGATTTCAGTATTTCTAGAGTGGCAGGTGCTGGGCTTGATGTCACTCCATGAGAAAATTTGAACAGACCACCTCCAACTCCAACAGGAGTAGAAAAAATTTTTTTCTTAAAAATTTCTAAGTCGTCTGCTGCAACACCCACTCCTATTATGTCTACAAGAGTGTCAGGAGAGCCAATCTCATGAAAATGAACTTTTTTAAACGCTTCTCTATGGACTTTTGTCTCAGCTTTGATTAGAGTAAGGATTGAGTTTAGGACGAACTCCTTAGCTTTTTCTGTTAGCTCTATTTTCCTCAAGCATTCTCTAGTAGCTTTTAGCAACTCTTGTCCAGAAAATTTCCCTTTTTCTTCTGTTTCAACTTCAACACTTTTAGCTCCAATACCTTTGTTAACATTTTTTATTTTGAGTTTAATATTACATTTCAAGTTTTTTTCGATTAGTTTGGCTACGTCTAAAACTTTCTTTTGACTGGCACCCAAATCTAGAAGAGCTCCAAGTAGCATATCCCCAGAAATTCCTGTTCGACAATCTATAACAACAATATCTCTTTCCAACATCTTTTTTAATTAAGCTAAAGTAAAATATAAATCTTGTCAAGAAATAAAATTTTAGTTATGAAATTGAGAGAAATTCTAGAAGAGTTGATTAGTAAAAAAATAAGTTTAGGGGATGCAGAAAAAAAGATTAAGCTTTTAGCAATAGAGGAAGTAAACAAAATAGCAAAGCTGGATATAAACAGAGAAATGAGAAAAGGAATCCCTGAAATAATCCTTGCAGAAGGAAAAAGTTTGAAGAATTTGATTGAAATAATTTCTAAGAGTTTGGAGAAAAATAAAAGGGTTTTAGTAAGTAGAGTGAAAGATGAGCAACTAAAAGTTATAAGGAAAAGGTTTTTGAAGCATGTTTGTGGAATAAACGAAACGGCGCAACTTGTAATCATAGGTGATAAAGACCTTAAGCCCAAAAAAACAGGAGGAAAAATAGGGATAATAGCAGCAGGGACAGCAGACATACCGGTAGCTGAGGAGGCTAGAATCGTAGCCGAAGAAATGGGTTGCAAAGTTTTTACCGCTTACGACGTTGGGGTAGCAGGCCTGCATAGGTTATTCCCATACTTAAAGGAAATGATAGAAAGTGATGTTGATTGCTTAATTGTTGTTGCTGGGAGAGAGGGAGCTTTACCTTCTGTTGTTGCTGGGCTTGTTGACATTCCTGTAATAGGTGTTCCAACTTCTGTGGGCTATGGCTTAGGAGAAAGGGGAATAAGCGCCTTGACTGCAATGCTTCAAAGTTGTTCCCTAGGAATTGCTGTGGTAAATATCGACGCAGGAATTGCAGCAGGTAGCGTGGCAGCTCTAATCGCCAATAGAGTTGCAAAGTTTAGAGGGAAAAATGGTTTAAGTATTTGAACAGAAATTTAAAGTATGAACACTTTACTGTTAATTTTATCGAGCACCATTATCGTAAGTTTAATTTCCTTCGTCGGAATTTTGGTTTTGTTGATAAAAGGAAAAATGTTGAGAAAAATTCTTTTGTTTTTGGTTGCATTTTCTGCAGGCTCTTTAATAGGAGCAGCTTTTTTACATTTGCTACCAGAAGCTGTGGAAAAAAGTTTTGGGGTTGAGATATTTTTATCAGTTTTATTAGGGTATGTTTCATTCTTTTTCCTAGAAAAATTTTTACTTTGGCATCATTGCCATGAGATTGAGCATGTCCATACTTTGGGCTATGTAAACTTAATTTCTGACGCAATCCATAACTTTGTTGACGGTTTGATAATAGCTGCAAGCTTTCTTTCAAGTTTAAGTCTAGGGATAATAAGTAGTTTAGCTGTTATTTCTCATGAAATACCTCAAGAGATTGGTGACTTTGGAGTTTTGCTTTATAGTGGTTTTAAAAAGAAAAAAGCTTTACTATTAAATTTTATCGTTGCTTTAACAGCTTTAGCTGGTGGTATAGCTGGCTTCTTCGTTTCTTCTTATGTTGAAAAATTTACAAGTTTACTTTTACCTTTTGCAGCAGGTAGCTTCATTTATATTTCTTCTTCTGACATGATACCAGAGCTTAAAAAGATAGAAGGACTAGAAAAATCTTCTTTTGTTTTTCTTGTGTTTTTGGTCGGAATTTTATTGATGTTTATTTCAAAAGTTCTATGGCATTCTTAACTATTTTTTGGCTTGATAAGAGGCTAGAATTTCAAAAATTCTTGGAGAAAAGAAGAACCTTATAAAGTTATACATAACATAAAGCTCAAGAGCAAAAAACCCGTAGGCCAAAAAACCTAAGGCAGGAATTTCAAATATTTTGATTTCCTCCAGAATAGGAACAGTATAGTACCATTTCGTGTAGGCCCAGTAATTCCATAACTCCCAGAGAAAACCGCAAACATAGCCTGCTATAAAAAGAGAAATAATTTTTCCATATTTTTTTTCTTGGAGCTGAGCTAGAATCGACTTTTTGTTTTGTAAAACGTAAAGAATAGGGTCAATTATAAGAATGAAACCGGTCCAGACAAAAACCCACATTAAAGGGGAGGAAAAGAAAAACGGTAAAATCGTGAAAACTATTCCTGTAAAAATCAAACCTCTTGTTAAATTTCTACTGTGTTTAATTTTCACTTTAGCTTTTATTTTTGCCTTAAAGAAAACTGTTTGAATTAGTTCGCCAGTTTCAAAAACCGCTGGCACGATGGTTGAAAAAGATAAGTAACCCATAGCAAGCTTTTCTATGGTCGATTCCGGCAAGTTTTTGTAATACCAACCTCCAAGGAAAATATTGTAAAACTCGAAAATTAGCCAGAAAAGTAAAGAAACGGCAAAAATAAGAGCAAGCTTTAATTTTTTTCTTGTTATCAAAGAACTTCCCTTAAGGATGAAAATGACACTATCGATAAAGAGAATGTAGCCAAGCCATACCAAAGGAGTGAACCAGTAAACAAAAGGTTTAACCCTTAGAAACATGGTTAGTTCAGAAAAAATTATCAGAATCAAACCCACCAAACCGTACTTCCTAATCATAATTTAATTTTGGTTTTTTGGAGAATAAATTTTAAATAAATGAAAAGTAATAAGAAAGCTATGAAAAAAGTTAAAATCTATACTACACCAACATGCCCTTATTGTGAGATGGCAAAAACATTTTTCAGGGAAAATAACGTGGAGTTTGAAGAAATAGATGTTTCTTCTGACAGGGAAGCAGCTATGGAGATGATAGAAAAATCTGGGCAGATGGGAGTCCCTGTTATAGAAATAGATGATAAAATAATAGTAGGGTTTGACGTTAACGCCATAAAGAAAGCTTTGGAAGGAAAGTAAAGCTTAAAAGTATTTAAGTGTAAGATTAAAAGTAGGTAAAATGGCAGAAGAGCGGACACAAGAACAAAAAGTAAAGGTTTCATTGAAATTGCCAAAGATTAACGTTTGGGCAATTTCTACCGTTATCCTAGCCTTTGGGATAATTGCTGTTTGGTTCTTTAAACCTAGCCAAACAGGCTTTGCAGTGCAGGTATTGTCTCCAGAGGAAGCAGCTAAAAAAGCCATAGATTATATAAATAAAAATTTAGTTTCACAAGGAACTTCTGCTTCCTTAGTGTCTGTAGAAGATATAGGTTCAGTTTATAAAGTTATAACATCTTATCAAGGAAGTAGAATACCGGTTTATATCTCTAAGGATGGTTCGATGTTATTTTTATCTGCTTTTAACACTTCAGAATCATTGGTTCAAACTCCAACACAAACTCAAGAATTTGACGCTCCGGATAAAGAAAAACCTGAAGTAAACCTTTTTGTCATGAGTTTTTGTCCTTACGGGGTTCAAGCAGAGAATTTGATGAAGCCAGTTTTCGATTTGCTTGGAACAAAAGCTGACATTAAAGTTCATTTCATAGTTAACGTTGGTGGAGATACTATAGACTCTGTTGATTCTTTGCACGGAGCAAACGAAGCAAAAGAAGACGCAAGACAAGCTTGCATAATGAAATATTACACACAAAAAACTTATTGGAATTATTTGATTGAATTCAACAGCAATTGTTATTCCTTATACAGAGATGATAAAAAGCTTGACGAATGTTGGAAGAAAACTGCTCAAAAGTTTGGAATAGATGTTGATAAAATAGAAAAGTGTGCTTATGGTTCAGAAGGTGTTGCTTTGCTTAAGGCTGACGAGCAATTAACTAACCAATATGGTGTGACTGGTTCGCCCACTTTAATAATAAACGGAGCAAGGTACAGCGGAGAAAGAAGTTCAGAAGCTTTTAAGAAAGCTATTTGTTCAGGGTTTATCACTCAACCTTCAGAATGTTCTCAAAACATAACTGTTTCAAGTAGCACTTCATCTTCAGGCCAATGTTAGCAAACAGGGCATTCTTTGCAAGAAATTATGGAAGGATAGATATCTTTATGTAATTTGCAGATGAGCTTTTCTTTTCTCACTTCTTTGCAAATTTTACAAAAATCTTTTTGAATTTCTCTACTGTCTATTTTTTTCTCAACCAATTTTCTTCCCAAATCTTTAACCATTCTCATAACTTTTGGACTTTTCTCTAGTAACTTTATTTTTAATCCTCTGGATTCTCTATAATATTGAGAAATTGCTGGTTGGGTTAAACCTAAAGTTTTTGCAGCTTCTTCTTGAGTTAATTTGTAGTTTATTATAAGTTCTCTTGCTATTAGCGACCTGATAGAAGGTAGTACAGAAGAAACTATAACTTCGCAAAAGGGCTTCATGATTATTTTTTTGTGGGTTAAGCTTAAATTTTTATAACAATGTTATAATTTTATGAGAGTTTATTTGGATTATGCAGCAACCACTCCTGTTGACCCAAGAGTTTTAAAAGAAATGCTTCCTTATTTTTCAAAAAAGTTTGGAAATACTATGAGTTTGCATTCTTTTGGAAGAGAAGCAAAGAATGCTTTGGAAGAAGCAAGAGAAAAAGTTGCAGGTTTGATGAACGCAGAGTCTAGCGAAATAATTTTTACTGGAAGTGCTACTGAAAGCAATAATTTAGCTTTAAAAGGAGTAGCTTTTGCGAATAAAGAGAGAGGAAAGCATATAATAGTTTCTTCCATAGAGCATCATGCAGTTTTAGATACTGTAAAATGGCTAGAAAAACAAGGTTTTGAAATAACTCGTTTACCAGTTGATAGGTATGGCTTGGTTAATCCTGCTGATGTAGAAAGGGCAATAAGAAAAGATACAATCCTAGTTTCTGTTATGCACGCAAACAATGAAATTGGAACCATAGAGCCGATAGAAGAAATAGGAAAGGTTTGCTCAGATCATGGAGTTTACTTTCATACTGACGCTGCCCAAAGCTACGGAAAAATTCCTGTTGATGTTAAGAAAAATATCGATTTGCTAACTGTGAGTGCACATAAGGTTTATGGGCCAAAGGGGGTTGGTGCTTTGTTCGTAAGAAAAGGAACAAAGATTGAGCCTTTGCTGCATGGAGGTGGTCATGAGTTTGGTCTAAGGTCGAGCACAGTAAACGTTGCTGGAATTGTTGGTTTTGGAGCTGCTGCTGAAATTGCAAAAAAAGAGATGAAAAAAGAAAGTAAAAGGTTAACAAAATTAAGGGATAAATTGATAAAAGGAGTTCTAAAAATAGAGAATTCTCATTTAAACGGACATCCTGAAAAAAGACTTCCGAACATTGCTAATTTCTGGTTCGATTTTATAGAAGGTGAAAGTTTAGTAATTTCTTTGGATATAAAAGGAATTGCAGCTTCAACAGGAAGTGCATGCTCTTCTGAAAGTTTAGAGCCAAGCCATGTTTTGCTTGCCATTGGCTTAAAGCATCATCAAGCTCACGGAAGCCTAAGGTTAAGCTTAGGAAGATGGACTAAGAAAGAAGAGATAGATTATGTTTTGAAAGTTTTGCCTGAGGCTGTAGAAAACTTGAGAAAGATTTCGCCTTATAAGGAGAGTTGGTAGCTTGAAAATTTTACCATACTCAAAAGAAATAATAAAACATTTTGAACATCCAAAAAATTTGGGTAGAATAAAAAACCCTGATGCTGTAGGGGAAGCAGGGAATGTCGTGTGCGGTGACGTTATGAGAATTTATCTTAAGATCAAAAAAGATTCAAAAGGTAAGTTAAGAATTTCTGATATAAAAGGAGAGGTTTTTGGTTGTGTTGTCGCTCTAGCTAATACTAGTATGCTTACAACAATGGTAAAAGGAAAAACTTTGGAAGAAGTTCTTAAGATCGATAAAGAGGAGCTAATTAAAAAACTTGGTGGAAGGAAAAAAATACCGCCAATAAAAATTCATTGTTCAGTTCTTGCTTTGGATGCCTTGAATGAAGCAATTTATAGCTATTATAAAAGCAAAGGTTTACCCGTACCAAAAGAGCTGGAGGGAAGACATAAGGTTGTGAAAAAAACTTTAGAAGATATAGAGAAAAAACATAAGGAATTCGTTGAGATGGAAAGAAAAATTCTCGGATAAAAGATTTTTATTAGTAAAAACAAAATAATTAAGATGGAAGTAGAAAAAGAGCTTAGGAGTTTAGCTAAAACACCAAATTTAAAAAAGTTAGTAAACCTTTTGCTTAAGGATAAAGAAATAGACACTTTCTTGGAGCAGGCTAACAACCTTTCTGTTTTAAGGTTAGGCTATAACGACCACGGAAAAACTCACGCTGAAATCTCTGCTCTAAACGCCTTAAAAATTTTTGAAATTCTTTCGAAGAAAGGTTTTAAACCAAATATAGTAACGGAAAAAGTTGGAAATGAGGAGGATGCTAAGGTTGCTATAGTTTTAGGGGCTTACTTGCACGATATCGGCTGTTCTGTATGCAGGGAAGGACATGACATAGTTGGAGCAGTAATAGCTTATCCGATAGTTCAAAGAATTTTAAAAAAATTTTACAATAAAGAAAAAATGGATAAAATTTCTTGTTTTGTTCTTGAGTCAATAATTTGCCACATGGGATATCAGGATGCAACAAGCTTTGAGGCAAGGCTTGTTGAAGTTGCTGATTCTACTGACATAACAAAATGGAGAGCTAGAATTCCTTTTAGTGTAGGAAAGACAGATATTCATAAATTCTCTGCTTTGGCTATAGAGGAAGTCAACTTCAAAGAAGGGGAGAAAAAACCTTTAAGGATTGAAGTTACCATGGAAAACCCTGCTGGAATTTTTCAGACAGAAGAAACTATGCTTAAAAGAATAAAACATGCAAGGTTTGAGGATTTGGTTGAAGTAGTTGCAAGGATTAAGGGGGAAGAAGAGTTAAGGTACCTTTAGTTTTTAAAAGAACCTACTCCTCCATTACTCGTGGCGCTAGAACAAAGTTTAAGCTTAACTTGTCCTCAAGCTTAAAGCTTAACTTCATAGGATAATCTTGACCCCATTCTAGAGTTACAGAATCAGCAACCTTTGCTGCCTTAACCATTTTCTTAAGATAATCTAAAGGATACCTTGCTCTTATCGTTCCATCGGCCTTAATTTCAAGCAAGGCTTCGTTTCCTTTTTCGAGCTCAAGCTGAGAAGAGCTTATATCACCTTCTGCTATCATGGAGAATTTCTCTCTAGAAGCTTCAAAAAGAACAGAGTCAGAAACTACTTCTGCGTCTGCAATTCCAGACTGTAAAATTTCGGGCTTAAGCTCAACTTTTGATGAAAATTCTAATTGTTCTATCGGTGGAACTTCTTCCTGGCTTAAATCTATAAGAGGAATTAAAAACCTTCTTCTTGAAGAATTTTCAAGGATTATCTCAAGTTTAGAATCTTGAAGCTTAAAAGTTGCTTTATCCTCACCCCCTGCCCTTTTTAAAACTGAGAGCAAATTTCCGATGTTAACTCCTATCGATTGCTCTTTTTCGAGCTCATATTCGTCAAAAGCTTTTGAAGATATTTTGAAATCAACTACTGCTACTAATGCTCTATCAGCGGCTGTCAGGCTTAAACCTTCTTTTGTTACTTTAAAAATCCCTTCATCTATAAGCTCAGCTATAGTAGAAATAGAGTCTGTAAGTAAGTTAACTTGACTTAATTTTGCCCTAAACATTTTCTGCCCTATTATATTAAGTTTAATTTGCCTTTAAATATTTAATCCTACTTTTTTGTACATCTCTTCAATTTTCCTAAAGTGCTCTAGGTCAAGGCCGTTCAAGCTTTGGACTATATCAGCCTTTAGTTGATTTTCTACTACTGAACAAAAGGCTCTTACTACTTGATTTTTTCTCAACTCTCCCTCAAAGAATATTTCAACCTTTCCTGTTCCGTCATCAAGTATAAAGCTATTTTCAAGTTGGTCTAATACCTTTCCTACTATCGCAACTTTACTGTCTTTTTTCAGGCTGACCTCAGAAATTCTTCTTGGTTTATAATGGAAAGCGGGCATCAACAATTAATTCTGTTTTAAAAGTTTTTAAAGGTATAGCTAAATAAGTCAACCATAACTTCTCCAGGAATACCCACATTTAGTACATTTGTAAAAAATCGTCGGGGGTTCGTCAGCAGCTCTGGTTTGTTGCATCCACCAGTATGCTTCCATGTTCTCGCATTTTGGACACATTATTTTTGTTTTTGGAAGTTCTGCCAGCCCTTCATCTTTCTCCATTATGACGATTCCACGTGAAGGTTCGTGAGCAGATTCAGTAATAACAAGCTTTTCCTTTTTAAGTGGTTTTTTCCACCCACACTTCCTGCAAATTAAAAAGCTTTTCTTTCTCTTTTTTTCCACCACCAAAAGGCTTCCACATTTTTCGCAAAATTCCATCTTAAGTTCCTCCAAGTATTCTTCCTAAACTCTCAAAAATTTCTGAAATTGCTACCTTAAAATATCCTAACTTTGGGATTATAAAGATTACTTTTCCATGAATTTGGTCTTTTGAAATATTTTTTTCTGTGTAGCACACCTGTGTTCCTAAGTTGCAGCATTTTGTTATTTGGTCTGGGTTATGGTCACCTTTTGTTTGGAAGGTTCCATCCTCATTTATATAGACTATTCTGTGAATTATTGGTGAACTTTCACAAGGGACAGAAAAAACAACAACATCACCAACCTTATAATCTTTCGAGCCTTGGATTATAGGCAAATCACCTATTTCAAACCCGTTGGCCACTGGCCAGGAATCTATATAGCTTCTGTTATACCCAAACTTTTTCTCCAACCATTGATAATGATTTGCTTCTGTTAACCTGTCATGGACCATTGAACTGCTAACAACAGCAACTACCGGCAAATCAGTTGATAAGGCAACAGCAAGACTCAAGTTAACGAGAAAAGCTATGATTATTCCAAGAGCAGCGTAAAAAATATAGCCAAACCACCCTTCTGTCATCTTTTGAAACGTGGATTTTTCCTTTCTTTCAACTTTTTCTTCTTTTTTTCTATGCCCTACCACTACTCTCACCTTTAACAAGAGCTGTTGCTATAATGTGGGCAACTCTTAAAGGTTCTGGAATAAAACTTCTTGTCGTGCTCAACTTAATTATCTCCTCAGTTTCTTCGTCATCCAAACCTACAGATTGGTAGTAGACTTTCTTATTTTCCTGAATCTTGCATTCTTTAATTTTTCCTGCGTTTAGAATTTTTTTCCACCTTTGTTTGAAATCCTTAAAATTTCTCAAGGCGTTTTCAACCTCTTTCAAGTTTGGAATCTTTCTGTTTATAACTATTACAGGTAAGCCTGTCTTTTTATGCAATTTTTTTATGTCTACTATGTTAAAGCCCCCTAAAGTAACACCATCAAACATTATCACTTTTAACTGTTGTTTATGTCTTGATAAGTTTATAAGTTTTGCTATTTTTTCTGTTGCATCATTTCCATCGATAGTTACTTCAGTTTTAAGCGCTCCGTCAAGAAATTTGCCACCTCTAAAGATTACACCAACAACAGGAACCTTTCCTTTAGACTTGGACTCGAAAGCACCGTCGTCAAACCCTAGAATTCTTATCTCAGGTTTAATCATGATTTCAAAACAAAAGTTTGAATTTCTAACTATATAAAATTAACCTATAAAATTTATTTGGAACAGGAAGCAAGACCTTTAAATAAAATAGCTAAAGATAAGATTGAATAAAAATTTAAATTTAACCAAACACTTTATTTTAAAGTTGATGATATGGTAAAGAAGTCATTCCCAGAAGCTCTTCAAAGACTTTTCTTCAGAGTTTATGTTTGTAGAGTTTGTAAAACAAAAATAAGGGCAGACCCAGCAAAAGTAAAAGCTGGTAAAGTAAAATGCAGAAAATGTGGCTCAAGAGCTTTAAGACCAAAACACAGACCAATTGGTTGACATGATAGAGTACATAACTACAAGAGATTTGACAAACTCGAAGGGAGAGGTTAAAGGAAGAGTGAGGATTATCAAATTACTTGGCGAAGAAGAAGCTACTGTAGAGTTGAAGTGCCCAGAATGCAACTATTTCGAAAAAAGAAGGGAAAAATGGGAAGAGCCTTTTGTTTCTGGAGAAGGACAAAACCAAAAGTTTAACGTAAAATGCAATAAATGTAATTTTTCCACCAAACTTTTGAAGTTGAAAAAGGAAATAAAGCAATTGACAAAAAAGAAATAGAAAGAAACACAATATTTTTTTATGGAGTTGAGCATTTCTTATGGTAATGGGATTGCTGTTAGGATAAAAGATAAGGTTGTTTTACTAGACCCTAAAGTTTCTGACTTTATTTCATTCGTTTCTCATGCACATTTGGACCATTCACCAAAGGAAATAGTAAAAAAACCTTATTGCACAGAAGAAACTTACAGACTGATAAAAGTAAGAGACCCTTTTTTTGAAGCAAATTTATTGAAAGAAGGCAAGAAAATCGATTTTGACGGTTTCTCGGTAAAACTTATAAGCTCTGGCCATATCCTAGGTTCAACCCAAGTTCTAATAGAAACAGATAAGACTTCTATTCTTTATACAGGTGACTTCAAACTCTGGCAGGGCTTGACTCACAAGTCGATAAAAATTCAGCAAGCAGATATTCTAATAACAGAAGCTACTTACGGCATTCCATTTTACAAGTTTCCTTTAGTAGAGGAAGTGAGAAAGGAGCTGATGGAATGGGTTTTTAGGCAATTAAAAAATGGTTTTGAGGTTAGCCTTGGGGGTTATACGATCGGAAAATCGCAGGAAATAATAAAACTGCTTAACAAGAATGGGATAAAACCTCAAGTTTCTGATTCTATAAGGAAATACTCTGAAGTTTACAATTATTTTGGCGTTAACTTGAAGTTTCTTGATAGGGAAGAAGACTCAAACGTTTTTGTTAGGCCTATGCATACAGTTCCTTATGTTCAGAACGGAAATTCAAGAGGATGCGTGCTTACTGGTTGGGCGTTATCAAGAAAATATGGGGTTGAAGCTTTTCCAATTTCTGACCATTGTGATTTTGAGCAGTTGATGCTTTTTGTTCAGGAAGTTCAACCAGAAAAGGTAATTTGTGTTCATGGCTATGCAAAGGAGTTGGCAGAAGAGATAAGGAAAAAATTTAAAATTCAGGCCCAAGTTTTAAGGAAAGGACAAAACCTTTTGACAGATTTTATAAGTTGATAAGGTGCGAACCGTCACAACTTTTCGAGTTGTTGAGCTCGAAAAAACCTTCTCTGCAGCAAGAAAAAGTTATTCTGTGTTTATCACAAATTTCCCTCACCTTTTTCATTAGGTCAAACCTTAACTGCTTTGGCAAGTAGAAGGAATTTGAAATTTTTTCGCCTTTTTGGAAATAAAGAGGTTTTAACTTTTCAGAAATTTTTGGAAAAGCGAGAGAAAATCTTTTCCAATTGTCTGGTCTTGCTTTATAGGTGCTTGAGACTATATGTTTCACTCCAAGCGAAGCAGAAATTTTTACTATTTCTTCGATTTCATCCTCGTTCAAGAAAGGTATTATAGGGTCTAGTCTCACTGCTGTTGGGATTTCTTTTTCTCTTAATCTTTCTAGAGCTTTCAGCCTTCTTTCTGGTGAAGGAGCTTTAGGCTCCAACTTTTTTGCTATTTCTTCTTTTAAAGTTGTTATCGTCATGCTTACACAAGCTTTAGCCTTTGAAAGAATGGGGATATCTCTACAAACCAAGTCAGACTTTGTTATTATCAGTATTTTGCAGTCGTGAAGAGTAAAAAGTTTTAAAGAATCTTTTGTAAGTTTAAACTTTTCTTCTTCTGGGACGTAAGGGTCGCTTGAGTTTGAGATTGAAACAGGAAAATTTTTATCTATTTTTTTCAGATCGTTTCCCAATCTTTTAATCAAATTCTTTTTTGGTTTGCAGTTGAAAAAATTTTTGATGTAGCTTGAGGCATAGCAGTATAAGCAAGAGTGAGAGCAACCTGTGTAAGGGCTGAAAGAGTATTTTCTCGGACATGTGCACAATTTATTCTTCCAAGGGTCGAAAAAGTTAAGGACTTGCATAATTTTAGAAAAAGATTTCAATATTTAAATTTACTATTATATTGAGAAGTTTTAACTTCTCATGACCGGTATGGTAGACTTTCAAAAAGTTTGGAACTGGTATTCAAGAGAATCTGTTTTTAACGCTCTGGTGGAAGCTGGTAGGAATAGGGAAGTAATTCCTGTTTATAAGGATGGAAGTTTTGGGAAAAGGCCAGACCTGATCCAGTACCCTCAGGATGTTATCCAGGCTGTTGCTGAAGGTGCTGTAGCTTTTCATGGTTCTGTTGAAAGATGGTCCCAACCCATGAAGTTGGACGTGGGAATGACAAAGCCTCAGCTGGATGAATTAAGAATTGGCTGGGACATTTTTATAGACCCAGACGTGAACGATTTTGAAATTGCAAAAATAACAGTCAGGCAAATAATAGAAGCATTAAAAGACCATGGGGTTCAGAATTATACTGTAAAATTCTCTGGTGGCAAGGGTTTCCATCTAGGGATTCCTTTTGAGTCTCTTCCTGAAAGAATAAACTTTCAACCCCCTCAAAACTTTTACCCAGAGCTTTTGCAAAAAATTGTAGAGTATCTCAAATGGTATATAGCCGATCAACTCAAAGAGGAAATACTTGCTTTGGGCACTCCTCAGCAAATTTCACAAAGAATTGGAAAAAAGGTTAATGAAATAACCGATGAGAATGGTTTGGACCCTTTTAAAGTTGTTAGCATGGATGTTTTTGGTTCAAGGCATTTGTTCAGGCTTCCCTATTCCTTACATGAGTCTACTCTGTTAGTGAGCTTGCCGATAAAGCCAGAAGATTTGGAAAAATTTGAAAAAGAACAAGCACTTCCAGAGAAAGTCAAAGTTAGCGAGAAGTTTTTGGTTCAAAAAGTTAAGATTCATGACGCTGAAGCGTTGGTAGTCGAGGCTTTGGACTGGTCGGCTAAGCACAAAGTAGAGGTAAAAGAAGAAATACCAAGAATAAAATTTAAAAAAATGAAGGCTGTTCCTGAGAGCTTTTTCCCACCTTGTGTACAAACAATTTTAAAAGGTTTGACTGACGGAAGAAAAAGGAGTGTTTTTATCCTGATAAACTTTTTGAGGAACATGGGTTGGGACTTGGAAAAAATAGAGAAAACGTTAACGGAGTGGAATGCAAAAAATTATCCCCCGTTGAGGGCAAACTACTTGAGAACTCAACTAAGGTGGCATTTGAGACAAGAGAGAAATCTTTTACCACCGAACTGCGATAATTCAAATTTTTATACAGACATGAAAGTTTGCTTGCCAGACGGGATTTGCAAAGGTGGGACTGAAAAGATAACGATTAAAAATCCTGTAAACTATCCTTTCAGGAAATTAAAAGTCGGGAAGAAAAAACATTAATTTTTTACCCTTCATTCTTTAAGTAGGGGTTTTATCCAAGAGAAATGTAAAAAAAGTTTTGAAGATTTTTTAAAAAGTTTAGGGGTCTACAGACCTTTTATTCCTTACGAGAAAAAGAGTAAGAGGGAAGAAGATTATAGATGTAGAGATTGCCCTTGGAATTACTTTGAAAGTTGGGAGGAAGAAGAAGTTGGTAAGATGGAAGATTCAAGAGGAAAAGTTTTTGAAATACCAAGAAGAAGAATTTTTTTCAGGTGTAAAAACCCGGAGCATGAATATTTAACTTCCATAGATAAAAGTTAAATAAGGATAAAAATGCCTGAAGAAACTATCACTTTTGAACTCGTAAGAAAAATTCAAAGAGAAGAGCAAGCTTCACCAAAACTTACAAAGCTGCCGGAAAATTTTCACGAAAAGCTAGCTCTATACTTAGAGCAAAAAAGAAAAATTTCTGAGGAAAACAGAAAAGTTGCTTTAGAATTAAAAAACGTTAAAGCTTTGGTAGAGGATATTTTCAACAGAAGGGAGAGAAAGATAATAAATCAAGCTATAATAGCAGTGAGGACAAAAATCCCTCCAGAAAATTTAACTGAAGAAGAAAAAGAATTCTTTGAAAGCTTGGTTAAAACGATAGGGGATAGAAGAAAAAGAGTTTTGGATAAAATTTTGGCTGAAAAAAAGGAAGAGAATTTGGTTGTTTTTAAGGAAGACGTTCCTCAATTCGTAGGAAGCGATGAAAAAGTTTATGGGCCTTTCAAAAAAGGGGACGTGGCAAAGTTGCCCGAGGAAAACCTTAAAATTTTGAAGGAAAGAGGAGTAGTAGAAGAATTTAAACAAGAAAAGTAATTTAAATCTTGTTGAAATTCAAATATTAAGTGAGAAAATGAAGATGCCAAAGAAAATCAGAACTTTTTGCCCTTACTGCAAGAAGCATACTGAGCATGAAGTAGAAATAGCAAAGAAAAGGCAGAGAAGAACTCTGGCTCAAGGGCAGAGAAGGTTTTTGAGGAAGATGAAAGGTTATGGAAGTTTTCCAAAGGAAAACCCAAAAGGAAGGGAAAAGCCGACAAAAAAGCTTGATTTAAGGTTTAAGTGCTTAGTTTGTGGGAAAAAGCATACAAGAGGAAAGGGTTTTAGAGCTAAGAAGTTTGAGATAGTTAAACTGTGATCCTTATGGATTTTGTTTCTGCTCCTAAAAGCAAGTTTATAAATGTTATGTGCAAAAAATGCAAGAATAAGCAAGTAATTTTTAGCAAGGCTTCGACTGTTGTTAGATGTTTAAAGTGTGGGGAAGTTCTGGCTGAGCCAAAAGGAGGAGACTCTTTGATAAAAGGAAAGGTTCTTGAAGTCTTTGGCTAATAGATGATGCTTGTTATCAGGGTCCAAAGCCCTTTTGCTATGAGGAATAAACCTATATACCTTGAGATTTGGGGAAGAAAGGAAACTGTTCCGAAAGTTAAGGCTATACCACCTAGCAAATCGATTATTCCGAAAATCATGAATAGAACGCTTACCATGTCTTAATTTATGCTGAACTTAAATAAAAAGTTTTTTAGACGATTTTTCCTTAAAATCACCGGAAGTGAACTTCAGTTAAGTTTATATACAAGTGTCATACGTATGACATTCTTTTAAAATGGGCCTGAGGAGAGTCGAACTCCTTTCTCCACCGAGCTCAATTTTTTGTGAGGGTGGCGTCCTACCGTTAGACTACAGGCCCTTAAATCAATTAATCTTTTCTGTGCAGATATTTTAATACTTTTTTCTTCAACCCTTTGAATTTGGTTTTGAAAAGCATGATCAAGTGAAGCAAAGCTTAAAAGGTAAAAAGATATAAACTTTTTAAACCACTTACTTAGTTGTTTATGGTCCTTAAACGTTCGATCGAAGATAAGATAGTTGTTTGGAAATATGAAGAACTTTATGTTCTTGGTGTAGAAGGAGAACTTAGGATGGGTTTAGAAGAACTCAGGGAGCTCTATAAAAATACTCCTGTTGAGTTTGCCCCAGTCAAAAATGAGTACATAAGGGATTTCTTAGCAGCTTTTTTGTTTGAACCACCAATAGATGTTACGATTGCACGGGCTTTAGACGGAGAGGCCTCAATAGTGACTTACAGCCTTGATAAGGATAGGTCGAAGCAGCTAGTAGGTGATATTGTTAATAAATCTCAGTTCTCTCTGTATTATCCAAGAGAAGCCTTTATTAGGACGATAGAAGGAGGCATGCTCTTTGAAATTCTAACTTATAAGTTATGCAAGCGAATAGCAAATGAGTTAAAAGAAAGTTTAGAAAAGGTTGTAGGGGCAGTTCGTTATTCCAACTTTCTAAGCTACAAAGGGTTTTCAGAATCAGAGGCCATAATGGTTGCTTGCAAGAAATTCAGATTACCTAGAGACAGGATAAGATTTTGAAATGATAATTCAGAATTGTCTTAAATTTTTTTGACACAGAAATTTTTCTTTTTTCGGTTCAAATTTTTCGTCAAACACAACTTTTCCGTATACCCCATCAAAACCGCTAATATACTTAACTTTTCCTTCTCTAACTCTTATTATAGCATCAGCAATCTTTTCATTAGTAACTTTTAACAATTCTTCCTTTGGAACGTTAAGCAAAACGTTTAGCTCATTTCCAAATTTTTCTATTAGCTTGTCATGCTCTTCCAAAACTTTTTTTGAATAAAGCTCGCCAGAACCCCAGGCAAATGAAATTATTTCGTACAAAGGAAGCAAGGTTTTAAAAGGAATAGCATCTTTTGGAACAAAACCTTCTGGTCTGTCAGCTAATTCTTCAACACGTTGTAGGACGCCAATTGTTAGCTTTCTGTGACATTTTGGACAAATGTTATTGAGTTTAATTGCATCTCTTGGATGTAAAGCTACACTACAATTTCTATGCCCTGTGAAATGGTACTTGCCGTAGTTTGGGTCAACTTCTATCGTATACAAAAACTTCTTCTTATCTTTTTTCTTTACCGCTTCAAAGATTTCCCAGTAAGTTACTTTTTCTAAGTTAAACACGTTTGCTTCTCTTCCTAAACGCCAAGGATGAGGGCTATGTGAATCTGAATTGCTGACTAAAGTAAACTTATCAAGTTTTGATAATCTCCAATTCATGGCAGGGTCACTGGATAAACCAGTTTCCAATGCGAATATACGTTTAACTTGGTCTTGATAACATTCTTCTACAGAATCGAATCCAGACTTACTTCCTAGACAGGACATCCATGGAGTCCAAACATGGGCAGGGTAAATCAGAACATCTTTACTTATCTCTGTCAGGATTTCAACCAGCTCTGCTGCAGTTAGGTTGAGTATTGGTCTGCCGTCAGAAGCTAAGTTTCCATGTTTTGCTAGAGCTTCGTTTACTCGTTCAACAACTTCAAAGCTTGGGGCATGAATAACATGATGAACCCTTTTCATAACTTTTTCAACTTCAAAATAAGTTGCAACTTCACTAGTCAGCATGAAGCGAGTGCCTTTGTACTCGAATAAACCAGTGCTTTCTACAGGTTTTAGTTTTCTTTTCAACTCTTCAAACCATTTTGGGTGGGTAAAGTCTCCAGTACCAACAAGGTTTAATCCTTTAATTTTTGCTCCGTCACTTATTCCTTCCAAGTTCATTTGTTTGCTTGTTGCCCTACTCCAGAGCGAATGTAAATGAAAGTCTGCTGTTACGATCATTTACTCACTTGATTTTTATCAAATTATATTAATAACTTTTAGAAAATGAAAGAAAAAAATAAGCCTGCAGCAATAACTATAAGGAAAAACCAGAACCAAGGTTTCCACTGAATAACTTTACTCCCGTCCAAAGGGGGGACTGGCAAGAGGTTGAAAAAAGCGAGAAAAGAATTTATGGAAGATAGAGCTAAAAAGAAATCAAAATCTTGAATTAAAAACAAACCAGCAAAAGGTCTTGAGACTGCAGCTATAAAAATGTTCACAAGAATTCCGCTAACCGAAATTACTCCAATTTCCTGTGCTGTTAGCTTTATTCTCTTGAACCCCCATCTTCCAAAAGTGAAAGGGTAAATCACAACTGCACCAGGAATTATGATTTTCACTCCAATTAACATGAAAACTAGACTTAATAAAAGTCCTGTGCTCCACATCTTGTAAAACGAGACACAACCAAACCTTATCGCAGTAGTTTTGTGGGCAAGCTCATGGAAAAGAAAAGAAAGAACAACGATTATCAAGTAGTAAGGAAAAAAAGCAAAAGTTTGTTTAGGGTCTGAAGAGTTGTAAGAAAAAATTAGAGTTACGACTAGAACAGATACCAAAATATCTCTTACTTCTTCCTTTGAAAATTGCATTTAACTCTCCTATTCTAAAAAATACTTTAAAGCTTCCTGAATGGTACTTACTTCCTTAACAGGAATTCCAACTTCTTTACTAACATCAATTTTTTCTGGTTTATATTCAGTAGAACAGTAAGTTACCGGCCCAAATCTTTCACAGTGCTCTACTGGTTTATAATAGGTTTGAACTGCTTGCCCTTCAGGAACTAAAAAGAGTTTAGCTCCAACATCTTTTGCAGCTTTAGCTTTTGAAACAATCTCTCCTACAGGCCCGATTGTTCCATCAGAGTTTATTGTTCCAGTCATCATCACACTTTTATTTAGACTTTTGTTCTCAAGTAGAGCAATAGTTGCAACTGTCATAGCAGCTCCTGCTGAAGGTCCTCCTATGAGAGAAGCGTTTGTTTCTATCGAATATATCAAATCTATGCTTGACAAATCTGTGTTGGTATAGTTTTGGGCAACTTTTTGGGCAACTCTTATAGAATTTTGAGTATCGACCCAGAAAAGTAGTTGATTTATATCAACCAAAACTCTTCCAGTTCCAGGTTTTGCTTCAACCATAAGTTTTGTAATAACTCCATTTCCCTCTTCATCAACTGCAGGAATGTTCATAGAGATTTGGAGAATACTTTCATTGCTAAGGATTATTTTTGTCCTTTCACCAACAGTTACGTTTGGAAGAATTATTGATTTTAAAGTAAGGTTTGAAGCTAACGAAAGAACTATTAGCAAAACTATTGCGATTAGAATAATTTTTAGACTTTCTTCCATATCAGTATAATCTTGGTTTTAAGATTTAAATTTTTAAGAAATTGCAGGAGGCGCGCCATCGGTGGATATAAGCTTACAAAAAGGTTGCTCCAAACCCCTTTCTCTGTCCCGTATCTTTCAAGCATGAGACAATCCAACTTACGAGTGCTTCCTTCCGGACCTCCTCGGTTTTGTTAGATTGCTCACCCTGAAAGGCGAGACTTCTCAGTCAGAGGTTTGGACCTTTTTATAAGCTTATACCGCCCTCAGGCTTCGGTCGGCCGTTTAGACCATTTGCCACTGCTTTTAGCAGCACGGAAGGCCTAGCTCCGCGACCTAGCCTCCTGCAATAAATGATTTTTTTTTGAAGAGTATTTAAACCTTTAATATTAAATAAAAAACAATATTTTAATTATTATGGAAGAAAAAACGATGTTGGGTATAGGGTATATACTTTCCTTGATTCCAGGAATCAACATAATCGGAGCAATTCTATTAATAGTAGGATGGATAAAGTTGGGTGGAAAGTACAACGAAAACTTATGGAAGTGGGTTGGCTACCTAGGAATTCTTTCAATAATAGCAACAATTCTAATACTTTCTACTATGATGGGTTCTATACTCACAGGTAACGTGGAGGCGTTGTTTGGAGCCTTATTGACAACAATACCAGTTTTAGCTCTTATGATAGCATACTGGATAGCTCAAGGAGTGGGGCTGTGGAGTGCTGGAAAAAAATTTAATTCAGGATTACTTAAAGCAGGAGGGGTACTTTCAATAACCATTGTCCTAAGTTTCCTGGGTAGCTTGCTAGCAGGAATAGGTTTCTTACTCCTAAAAGAAAAGTAAACCTTAGCTTTCTTTTACTATTTTTTTTATTTTTTCTATGCATTCAACGTTCGCAACAGTTGACAAGTCCCCAAAAACTTCATTTCTTAAAATATTCCTTAAAATTCTTCTAACAATCTTCCCACTTCTTGTTTTTGGTAAGTCTTCGACAAAAACAACTTTTGCAGGTCTTGCTATAGGTCCAATTTTTTTATCAACTTGCTTTATTAATTCTTCTACTAATTTCTCTGAACTTTCAAAACCTTGTTTGAGAACAACAAAAGCAAAAGGAACTTCTCCTTTAATCTCGTCTGGCATTCCAACAACTGCAGACTCGACAACAGCTTTGTGAGAATTCAAAGCACTTTCTATTTCTCCTGTGCTAATTCTATGTCCAGCAACTTTTATCACATCATCAACCCTTCCAACAATTCTTACCAAACCATTTTCATCCCTAAAAGCTCCGTCACTAGTAAAATAGATTCTATTTCCGTACTTGCTCCAATAAGTTTCTAAGTATTTTTTCTCATCTTTATAAACTCCTCTCAACAAACCAGGAGGGAAAGGTGGCAATATAACCAGATTCCCTTGTTCCCCTTTTTTGCAAGGTTTTCCGTTTTCATCAAGAATTTCGGCTTTAACTCCAGGAAAAGGCAAGCCAACAAAAGCAGGTTTGAAAGGGCCAACCCCTGGCAAGGATGAAATTAAAATTCCTCCTGTTTCTGTTTGCCACCAAGTATCAACTATAGGACATCTTTCTTTTCCAACATTCTTGAAATACCAAAGCCATGCTGCTTCGTCTATCGGCTCGCCAACTGACCCTAACAAGCGAAGAGTTTTGAATTTATACTTTCTGCCAATACTTCCGTCCATTTTCTCAAACATTCTTATCGCAGTAGGAGCAGTATAGAAAATTGTTACCTTATGTTTTTCTATGATTTGGGCCCATCTGTCTTGAGAAGGATAATCAGGAGCCCCTTCAAATATTAAAGTGGTAATTCCGTTCAGTAAAGGGGAGTAGCAGGTGTACGAATGACCTGTAATCCAACCAAAATCAGAAGTGCACCACAAAACATCTTTTTCATGAAAGTCAAAAATCCATCTTCCTGTCAAGTAGGCTTGGACTGTATAGCCTCCACAAGTATGGGTTATTCCTTTAGGAATTCCAGTAGTTCCTGACGTGAACAAGATAAAAAGTAGGTCTTCTGAGTCCATCTCTTCGGGTTTAAACTCTTCACCTTCATTTTTAACTAAATCTTCAAACCAAACATCTTTCTCAGGATTCCAAGGAATTTCATTCCCAACTCTTTTAACAACAATAACTTTTTCAACTTTTGTTTCTTTTATTCCTTCGTCTGCGCTCTGCTTTAAATTTATGATTTTTCCTCTTCTGTAATAGCCGTCAGCAGTAATTAAAATTTTTGCCTCGCTAATTTGAAGTCTTGTTCTCAAAGCTTCTGGTGAAAAAGCAGAAAAAACTACTGTATGAACTGCACCAATTCTTGCACAAGCAAGCATTGAGATTATTGTTTCAGGAATCATAGGTAAGTAAATTCCAACTATATCTCCCTTTCTCACCCCAAGCTTTTTTAAACCATTAGAAAACTTGTTCACTTCTTGGTAAAGTTCAAAATAAGTAAAAGTTTTTGCTTTTTCCTCTGTTGGCTCAGGTTCCCAGATTAAAGCAATTTTATCCTTTTTATCTTTTAAATGTCTGTCCAAGCAATTGTAAGAAATATTCAGTTTTCCGTTAAGAAACCACTTGAAGTAAGGAGGTTCTTCTGAATAAACCTTCTCCCATGGTTTGAACCAAGCAATTTCTTTTGCAGCGTTTTCCCAAAATTTTACTGGGTCCTTTTCTGCTTCTTTATAAATTTTTTTATCATTAACCCAAGCAATCTTTTTCATTTCTCTAGAAGGCCAGAATAATTTTCCTTTTTTAATCACAAACCCCATAAATTATAATTTCTTTTGAATAAAAATTATTTCAATCACAGAAATAGAAAACTATAAATATTTGTTAAATTCTTTTATAGTGAGTAGGTGAAAAGTGAATGGCAGAAGAAGAATGGGCTGAAGAAGAGGAAGAAGAAGAAGAGGAAGAAGAAGAAATACCAGAAGAAGAATGGTAAGAACCAGTGAAAACTGATCACCGTTTTATTTTTTTCTTTTTTATATTTTGAATTCTCTATTTAACTTATGGAGCTTAAGCAAGGGGAAATTTTAGTTAAGCTTGCAAGAACTTCTGTTGAAAAATTTTTTGAAAAGGGAAAGGTAGAAATTGAGAAAATTGAACAAGAAGAGTTGAAGGAAAAAAGAGGGGTTTTTGTAACAATAGAAACTTACCCTGAAAATGAGCTAAGAGGGTGCATAGGATTTCCTTTGCCTTCTCTCCCTTTGTTCGAGGCGGTTCAAAAAGCTGCTGTATCCTCTGCTTTTGAAGATTACAGGTTTGAACCTTTAAGAAAGGAGGAATTGAAAAAAGTTGTTTTTGAAGTTTCAGTCTTAACAAAACCTAGGCTAATAAAAATTAAAAGTCCAGAAGAATACCTGAAAAAAATTGAAGAAGGGAAAGATGGTTTGATTCTGGAGCACGGAAGTTTTAGCTCTCTTTACCTCCCTCAAGTCTGGGAAATAATTAAAGAAAAGGAAAAGTTTTTGGAGTCTCTTTGCCTGAAAGCTTGTCTACCTCCTGATACTTGGAAGGATAAAAAGGCAAAGATTTTCAAGTTTAGAGTTGAGGCTTTTAAGGAAAAGGAGCCTGAGGGTGAAGTAATAAGAGTTTTTTAGCCAAAAAGAGAAGCTAAGACACTTTCTGGTTCTTGCTTTTCTTCTTTTCTGCATCTGTCACAGAGCCATTCCTTTCCTTTTTTAACTATACATCTTACACATCCTATTTCCTTGCATCTGTCACAAGCAACCAATTCTCTTGTTTCGTTCGAGCATCTAGGGCAAATCATCAGTCATACCTCCTTTGCTTCAAAACTTTAAAGTCAAAAGCAAAGTTTTCTTTGAATAAATGCAATATTGGACTTACTTTAGAAAAATCTACTTCTCCCTCTTTTGCTACTTCATCCTTTATTTCTGCGGCCAAAACCTCACCAAATATTGCAAAGTGGTCTCCAAGCTTTTTTTCGTCTATTAGCCTGCACTCTAACCAGGCAAAAGCTTCCTTTACTCTTGGCGGCTTAACAAGAACAGAAGAAAATTTCTTCAAACCAACAACTTCTAACTTATTTACCCCTTCAGGATAGCGTGCAGCACACCTTAAGACTTGGTCAACATACTGTTTTGGCAAAATGTTTATGACAAATTCTTTTGTTTCTTGAATATTTTTGTGAGTTCTTGTTGGTGGAGTTAAAGAAATCATCACTATTGGAGGAGAAAAACTTACAGGAGAGCAAAAGCTTATCGGTGCAGCGTTCACTCCACTTCTAGAGTTAACAGTTGTTACCAAAATTACAAGTCTTGGTGCGAGTAAGCGATAGGATTGATCTAAAGGGTATTTCATAATTAAAATTTCTTTTTCTTAAGCATAAAAAGTATGTTACCACTTTTTAAAAGTAATCTTTAAATAACCAACAGAAGAGTTTATATTTCTTATCCTTAAAATGAAAATAAGGTGGAAAGATGGCAATCTTTACCGGAACTATTGAATGGGGAATAGCTTTGCTACTAGGAGTGGCTTTAGCTGAGTATGCAAAATTCACCAAAAAATCAGAAAAAGGCTTTGCATGGCTAGCAACAGCAGGAGTTTTCTTCCTGTTCGCTGGAGTGTTTCCACAAGTGGTTCTTAACTACTTAACTTTTAGTGGTGTTGGCTTGGACACAATATTCGCAGCAATTGGTTGGATTCTAGCCTTGATAGGAACACTTTTTGTAGCCTATGAAGTTCTCTTTGAGAAATAGGCCTTTTTTTGACTTTTTCTTTCTTTTAATTTTTAAAATCATTTATACTTAAATCTCCAATTAAAAATAAGATGAAAACTAAAAATTCTCTTTTTCATTTCATTCTGTTGCTCTTAATTCTTTTTATGGTATGTATTTTCACTTTAAAAATTGTTTATCCACAGGATTTTAGCCCACCAGTATATAGTCTAAACTCAACAAACTCAACTCTAGCAGGAACAGCAGTAGAGCATAGATTGA
>JBMFPE010000008.1:0-23746 GCA_049969275.1 Candidatus Aenigmatarchaeota archaeon
CATCCATCCTTTAGGTGAAGAAAAAATTTATAGCTTTTCAATCGTCACAATTTTTCTAAAATTCTTTTTAACTTTTTCATATCTTCTTCCATAAGCTTTCTTATTCTAGGAAACCTCATAGCCGCAGAAGGGTGAAAAGTTGGGAAAATTAACATACCATCCTTTTTAAGTAACTTGCCATGAATTTCTGAAACTTTTAATTTTCTGTTTAAAATACCTTCCACAGCAACATTGCCCAGCAAAACAATTAATTTTGGTTTAATAATCTCTATTTGCTTCCAAGTATGTAGCATACCATGTTTAATTTCTTCATCAGTAGGAGCTCTTTTTCCTGGATAGTATTTTACTGGCGATGTAATAAAAATTTCTTCCCTTTTAATTCCTATGGAAACTAGTAGCTTATTGAGGAATTTTCCAGCCTTTCCAACAAAAGGCCTACCAGTTTTACTTTCTTCTATACCTGGTGCCATACCAAGGAACATAATATCAGCATTTGGGTTACCCTCTCCTGGAACAGGAAGACCATATTTATTCTTTTTGCACTCTTTACATTCTTCTATCTCTTTTTTAATTTCTTCCAAATCCATGCTAATTTTTTGTTTTGAGAAAAGCTTAAGTCTTTAACTTTTCTTTTTTTATTTTATGTCTCAGCTAATAAAAGACGGAAGAAAAAGTATAGAAAAGTATGGAATAATTTTCAGAGCAGATGAAAAATCTTTGATTTTTCCTTTTAGCTTGAATGAAGAAGAGACGAAAGAACTTGAAGAAGAAATAAAAAAGTTTTATCCTGTTGAAAAAAATTATATAGGATTGAAAGTTTGCTCCCAAAGAGGGAAAGTCTATTTTTCTGAAAGGCTTTATGGTTTTGAGAAAAGATTTGCGATAGAAGCCTTTACTTACGGCTGTGAAACAGAAAAATTCAAAGAAATTGTTGACAAAGCGAATCTAGAAACAATAGTTGGAGAGAAGCTCTTCACCTACTGGTTAAGAGAAACTGATAAAGAAGAAGCTGAGAAAAGATTGAAGGAAATAACAAGAAAAAAATTAGTCTTCTTTAATTCCACTTATTCCCATAAGCAAAGTCATTATCTCAACTCTTCCAACAATCATCAAAATTATCAAAAGCCATTTCAGTTCTAAAGCTAAGGAGGGAGACGTTATCCCTACAGAAATTCCTGCTGTGCTAAACGCTGATAAAGTCTCGAAAATAGAATCACCAAAAGAGAAACCGTAAAAAGTGAAGATAAAAGCTGAAATAAAAATTAAGAATATCGAAAGAATTATAGTTAGTAGATGTTTCATAAGGTCTGAATCTGTTATTTCATTTCCTTCATAAAAAACTTTCTCACTTTTTTTCGTTAGCTCTCTTTTAATAACAACCGGGACTGACTTGAAAAGCAGGATTAACCTTTTTATTTTGATTCCTCCTGCTGAAGAAAAGCTACATCCACCGATAAACATTAAAGCTATAAAAACCATCTTCAAAGGCTGAGAAAAACTTGGAGATGCTATTTGATTGAAGTCAACATAACTTAAGCCTGTTGTTGAAGAAGTGCTAACAACATGGAAAAGGGAGGAAAACAAATCTAGGTTTGAAAATACAAAAACAAAAAAAGTAGCTATAAGAATTATCAAAATAAAAACTTCAAACTCCATTGCAAGAGGTTTTTTCATCCTCAAATAAAACAACCTGTAAACAACCCAAAAGTTTGTTGCACCTATTATCATAACCACCATCAAAAGAGCCTTTAAAAGCAAGCTATCAGGGATTGTTTGGATTGGTAAGCTTCCAGTAACTATCGTGCTTAAAATTAAAGAAGAGCTGTCTATCAAATCACCATAACCTAAAACAAAAAATATAGCTATAAAAATTGCTGTTAGAATTGCATAAACCAAAACAACTATAACAAAAGATTTCTTTATTTTCTCAGTTATTCTTTCGATATCTATAAGCTTGCTTATTCTGTCTGCAAAATCAGAAGGATAGAAAAAACTAAGAAGGATGAAAATTAAACCAATACCTCCAACCCATTGGATGACGCTGCGATAAAGAACTAAAGATTTTGAAAGAGAAACATTTTTCATCAAGGTTAAACCTGTAGTAGTAGAAGTTGAAACACTTTCAAAGTAACAAACAGTAAATTTTTCTACTTGGTTTGGAATTTTTAAAGGGTCTAGATATTGGCAAGGTATTGAGGTAAATAAAGGTAAAATCGAGAAAACTAAGAACAAAAGAAGGCAGGAAGCCTTAAAACTCAAAACCTTTCTCTCGCACAAAGCGTTCAAGAAAAAACCAGTAACAAGCAAGGAAACCGAAGTTATGAAAAGTGGGGTCAAAGCTTCTGTTTCGTTCAAGTAAAAAGCAGAGATTATAGGGATTAGGACAAAAAACCCTGCAAACTGAAGCACAAAGCCTAGGTTAGCCAACAAAGGTTTCATAATTTTTCTTTTGATTTATTTTAAAATAAAAATTAACCTCTTCTAAACTTTACGCTTTTATACCCCAAACTTTTAAGGTAGTCTCTAAAACTTTCCATTTCCTCTCTTTTTACTCTTTCGAAGTACCTTACAAGAACTTTAAGATTTTCTGAAATTGCAACATCACAGTCATGATTAAAAATTCTAGGAATCCCTTGGCCAACTTCTACTTCAACTGCCTTACACTCAAACTCTGCTTTGGAAATTGGATAACCCTTGCCAAACCTTATGTTTAAATCGTACTTATCATTACTTTGCAAAGTTCTTACGATAAAATTTTCAGGAAAGTTTACTCTGGAAAAGTATCCGCAGCTTCTAACTGACACTCTTTTCTTTCTCAAATCCTCTATCAAGGGCTTGGCAAAACTCATATCATTAAAAGAAAAAGTAAGCTTTAAATAGTTTTTCTATCAATTAGTTAGTGTTTAAATAATCTAAAAAGGGAAAAAAATGAAGGATAAAAAGGCAGTCTTGATTTGCTTTTCAGTAAAATCAGGAAAGTTTGAAAGTTATTCTGAGAGAAACAAGTTTTTCAAGAAATTATACGGTTGGAAGCAAGTCATAAGAAAAGAGATTAGAGTGGGAAAAAAAGAGAAAGCCTATGTTTACAAGAGAGAAGGGTTGCTTGACGAAATTCCTCACTTAAAAGTTGACCAAAGCTCTTTCATAGTTCCGGAAGATGACTTTGAAAGAATAGTTGAATTTTTAAAGGAATGGCACGATAAAGTTATTTGGAAGAGTTTCAAAGTATTATTAGATGAAAATCTTGAAGAATTGACTGAGGAGGAAGTCTGATGGCAGAAAAGGAAATAAGGTTAAAGGTTGGTGAGCTAACAGCAAGGGAGGAAGCTGGTCGTGGCATTGTTAGACTAGATTCTTCAACCATGCAAAAGCTTGGGATAAAAGAAGGGGATGTTGTTGAGGTCGAAGGTTCGAGAAAGACTGCAGCAATAGCAGTAAGGGCTTATCCTGCTGACGTTGGTTTAAACATCATAAGAATGGATGGAATAACAAGAAGAAATTGTGGAGCTGGGGTTGGAGATTTTGTTAAAATAAGGAAGGCAGAAGTTAAGGAAGCAAGAAAAGTTACTTTAGCTCCTGCAGAAAAAGGAGTAATGATTCACGTCTCACCAAACTTAATCAAACAAAACATTTACATGCGTCCTTTGGTTAAGGGAGATATAATAACTCCTTCCCCTATAGTTAGGAAAAGAAGACCTTCTGGTGGAATACTCGAAGACTTCTTTGGTGAAGAATTTTTCGCAGACTTGTTTTTCACACCTTTCCCAGGCGAAACAAAGTTTATAGTTACTAATACCGACCCTTCAGGAATAGTTAGAGTTGGAGACATAACACAGCTTGAAATTTTGCCAGAAGCTCCTGAAAAAATTGAAGAAAGAGCTATCCCTACAGTAACTTATGAGGATGTTGGGGGGATAAAAGAGGTTGTAACAAAAGTTAGAGAAATGATCGAGCTGCCTTTAAGGCATCCTGAACTTTTTGAAAGATTGGGGATAGAACCACCAAAGGGTGTTTTGCTTTATGGACCTCCTGGAACAGGCAAGACTTTGCTTGCAAAGGCTGTAGCAAACGAAAGCGGGGCTAACTTTATTTCAATAAGTGGGCCTGAAATTATGAGCAAGTGGTACGGTCAGAGTGAAGAGAATCTAAGGAAAATTTTTGAAGAAGCAGAAAAAAATGCTCCGTCGATAATTTTCATCGATGAGATAGATGCTATCGCACCAAAAAGAGAAGAGGTCACAGGAGAAGTAGAAAGAAGAGTTGTTTCTCAACTTCTAACTTTAATGGACGGTTTAAAATCAAGAGGAAAAGTGGTAGTAATCGCTGCAACTAACAGACCTAATGCTTTAGACCCTGCTTTGAGAAGAGCTGGAAGGTTTGATAGAGAAATAGAAATTCCTGTTCCTGACAGAAACGGGAGACTAGAAATTTTCAAGATTCACACAAGAAATATGCCTTTGGACAAAGACGTTGATTTAAACTGGCTTGCTGACATAAGTTATGGATATGTTGGAGCAGACATAATGGCTGTTTGTAAGGAGGCTGCGATGAGCGCTTTAAGAAGGGTTTTACCAGAAATAAAGTGGAAGACAGAAGAGGAATTACCAAGAGAAGTGTTAGAAAAGCTTGTTGTTAAAAAAGAGGATTTTGAAAATGCTTTGAAAGTTGTCGAGCCTTCAGCGATGAGAGAAGTTTTGGTTGAAATTCCAAAAGTCAGGTGGGAAGATATCGGTGGTTTGGAAGAAGTTAAGCAACAATTAAAAGAAATGGTTGAATGGCCCTTGAAAAATCCAGAAGCTTTTGAGAGGATGGGAATAACTCCTCCTAAAGGTATTTTGCTTTATGGGCCTCCTGGCTGTGGAAAGACTTTGCTTGCAAAGGCTGTAGCAAACGAAAGCGGGGCTAATTTCATTGCTATAAAAGGGCCTGAAGTTTTAACGATGTGGGTTGGGGAAAGTTTACCATATGATGAAAAAATACTCATAATTAATGACGGAAAAGTTAAACGTATAGAGATAAGTAAGTATCCAACCAATAAGGAAATTTTTGTACCAACAACTACTGATGATTTTGAATCAAAAAATTCAAGGGCAGTAGGATTAATTAGACATCCTGCACCACCTTTTGTTTACAGAATTAAAACAGAAACAGGACGAGAGATAAGAGTTACAGGAGGACATAGCTTATTTATAAAAGATGGTAAAGGACTTAGAGAAGTACCTGCAGAATATGTAGAACCTGGAGAAACTAGGATAGCCATACCAGCAAAGATTATCGCACCTGAAAGTGTTAAAGAAATAAATCTAATAGAATATTTTAAAGATAAAGGCTCCTGGATTTTTGTGAAAGAATCCCAAAAATACTTGAAAAAAGCAGTAAAGAAAATGGGTTTGAAAAAAGTTGCTTCTTTGTTAGGAATCGAAAACAAAAACTTATATTCATACCTAAAAAGAGCCAACCTCAAGTTGGATAAGTTTGTAAAATTAATGAACACAGCAAAAATAAATTATAACCCAAAAAACATCACACTTATTTCAAGAAAAAGTAAACTACCAGCTATTGTAGAATTGAATGAAAATTTAGGACTCTTACTTGGCCTTTGGGTAGCTGAAGGTAGCTATTTTTCTCATGGTATACGACTAAGTTTAAACGAAAAGGAGGCATTGAAAGTAAACAAATTATGTAAAAAATTTGGTCATACTTGCTTCTATAAAAAAGGCAAAGGGATTGATGTTTACATCGACTCTGTTATTCTTAAATTATTATTTAAGGACGTGTTTGGTCTAAAGAGTGGTGCAAGGAACAAGCATGCTCCAGAACTTATATTTTCTGCGCCTCTTAAAACTATCGCTAGTTTTCTCAAGGGCTATTTTAGTGGTGATGGTTACTTCAGTAGTAAATATATCGAAGCCAGCACAGTAAGCAAAGAATTAGCAAACGATATTTTAACCCTTCTTCTTTACTTTGGAATAGTCGCAAGAGTAAGCGAAAAAGTGGAGCGAAATAAAACTATTAGCTACAGAATTAGATTTAGCTGGCAAAAATGGCTAAAAGTATTCTTAAAAAATATTGGGTTCTTAGACGAAGAAAAAAACAAAAAAATAAGAAAGTATTTGGGAAGCCTTTGGCAAAAAGTAGATAAACGCTCACCAGCACAAAAAATAGATAAAGATGTGTACTGGGACCTTGTCATCGAGAAGAGAATAGAGTCTTATACCCATCCTTATGTATTTGACATAAGCGTAAACCCAACGGAACGTTTCATAGCAGGTTTTGGTTGTGTCTTAGTTCACAATTCTGAGAGAAAGATAAGAGAAATTTTCAGAAGAGCAAGGCAGGTTGCTCCTGCAATCATATTTTTAGATGAAGTAGATGCTTTAGCTCCAAGAAGAGGTTTCTACAGAGGAAGTGCAGTAACAGAAACAGTAGTCTCCCAGCTTCTAACAGAGATGAGCGGGATAGAAGAAACTAAAGGAGTGGTGATAATGGCAGCTACCAACAGGCCAGACATAGTCGACCCTGCCTTGCTTAGGCCAGGTAGAATTGACAGGTTTGTCTTGGTTCCTGCCCCTGACGAGAAATCGAGACTAGAAATTTTAAAAGTTCACACGAAGAATATGCCTTTAAAAAATGTTGACTTGAAGGAATGGGCAAGAAAGACAGAAGGGTTTTCAGGAGCTGACATAGAAGCTTTGTGTAGAGAAGCTGCTATGAATGCCTTAAGAGAAAACATAAAAGCTAAGGAAGTAACTAACAAGCATTTTGAACTGGCTTTCAGCAAGATGACGCCAAGCATAACAAAAGAAGTTATTTCACACTATCAGAAATTTGTTGAAAGGTCGAAAAAGATAAAAGAGGAAGAGAAGGAAGTCCCTGGATACATAGGTTAACTAAATTTTCACTGGTTTAAACAATTAAACTAATATTTTTCAAATTTCAAATATAATTGGTGAGGTTATGCTGATAAAAGAAGTTATGAACAGGAATGTAATAGCAGTTAAGCCTGAAACAAGTGTTAGGGAAGCTGCAAAAGTGATGGCAAAATACCACATAGGAAGTTTGATAATCCTTGAAGAAGAAAGAATCGTTGGAATAATAACAGAAGGGGATATTCTGAGAAAAGTTATAGTAGAAGGCAAAGATTTGGATGAAACAAAAGTTAGGGAGATAATGACCGAAAGAGTCTTTACGATAGAACCAGACAAAACGATAGATGATGCAGTAAAACTTATGATGGAAAAAAAGATAAAGAAATTACCAGTTATGGAAAATGAAAAACTTGTTGGAATAATAACAGCAAGCGATATAATGGTCGTTGAGCCAAAGCTTATAGAAGCTATAGCCGGGCTAATTTCACTAAAGATTCCAGGGTATCAGGGCGGTTAAAGTGAAGGCAAAATGCTTTTGTCCTAAGCACGGCAAACTAGAGTTTGATGAAATAGTAATAAAAGACCATACTCCCCTATGTGCTAAATGTCACTCTGTTCTTGAATATTGCACAGTAAAACCTAGGTTTGACGTTAACGGTGGGGAAAAGAAAAAATCAAGAAAAAGCTGATTAAATCGCTTATATTCTTGTAGTTATTTTTCTTCATATTCATTAAAAAATGTAGGGCAAAAAAAGATTTGAGCTTATAACCTTCTTTTAAGAAGGTAAAAAACAGCTATGGAAAAAATTTGAGTTATTAAAACAAAAATTGTCAAGCAAGAGAGAGAAATTTGGTAGAAAATTCCAACCAGAGCTCCACTTATAAGAGAAGCAAAACCGTAGAAAGCTGTGAAAATTCCGTAAGCAGAACCTCTTTTTGAAATCGGTGTTATATCCGCAATAGCGGCTCTCATTATCGTTTCATGTGCACTAATCACTATTCCAAAAACAACTATACCAAAAAGAATGAAAACAAAATTCTCAACAAAAATGAAAAGAGGAATCATGAAAGTAAGTATAGGAACTAAAACTAAAAGAAGCAAACCCTTCTTTCCAAGTTTATCATAGGCTTTACCTATAATCAAAGCTGCCAAAGCATCAACTATCATGGCTAAAGAATAAAGAAAAGGAATTTGAGCTTCGGAAATTATACTTTTTATCTTGAAATGATAGCCAAGAATAACAAAACTTATCAAACCTAAAGTTGTTGTAAAAGTAAATGCAACATAAAGCCAAAATACTCTTGAAAGTTTTTCTCTCTTGGTTTTTCTTTCAGTTTCAATTTTAGAGTCTTTGAAGAAAAAGTAAGCAAAGACGAGAAATAGCATTAAAACCAGGAAAGGTATCCAAAGAATTGAATAAGCGTATTTATATTCTGCTATCTCTATTGTTTTAAATTGAAAGAAAACAAAAGAAATTACCAAAGGACCTAATAGAGCTCCTATTTGATCTAAAAATTCATGAATTCCAAAACCCCATCCAGTGCCTACTTTTTTTGTAGCATAGGAAAGAATAGTATCTCTTGCAGGATTTCTCACAGCTTTTCCTATTCTTTCTAAGATTATAAAAAGCAAGGCTAGCTGCCAGTTTCCTGCTAAAGCGAGCAAAGGAACAGAAGCAAGCAAAGCATAACCAAGAATCGTTAAAAGCCAGTAAGATTTCGTTTTATCAGAAATGTAACCAGAAATCGCTCTCAAACCATAACCAAAAAATTCTCCCAAACCAGTGAAGAAACCTATTGCTGCTGCACTTGCTCCGAGAATTTGAAGGTATTGGCCGTTAATTCCTCTTGCTCCTTCATAAATTGTATCACCAAGCAGACTAACTATACCAAAAACTGTTATTAAAATCAAGGCTTTTTTTATCAATCTTTTCATACAACAAAAATTTGTTTTTCTACTTAAAAATTTACTTCAAGCTATAATCATGAAGAAAATCGTGAATATAGAGATTACTTTGGTATTCCTTCTTTAAACTCTCTATAACTTTTTTGCTCGGTTTCAACTTTTCTATTGCAATCGGCAGGATGTTTCTTGCTTTACTCATGCAGTAAACTGGCACTGATAGATGATTTGTGATATAGTGTTCAGGAAAACTACCTCCCCATCTTCTATCTTCTCTGTAACAAACTACTATAACTGAGTTGACCTTTGCCCCACCTTCATGCAAATGCAGAGCAGTTGTTATAACAGAATCTCCAGTCGTTGCTGTATCCTCAAGTAAATTAAAAGTTTTACCAGAAATGTCTACAGGTGAAAGGCTGTATGGGAACTTTCCAGAAACACCATGAGATTTAAGTTGAGAACGTAAGAAAATGAACTCTTTGAACCCAAGCTTTTCGTTGACTTTGATTGCTGGAAGGGTTGCAGATTCAGGAACTCCAACTAAAGGATGTTCATCAAGTTTTCTTGAAACTAAAAAATCCTTGATAAAATTAGTAAAATCTTCTAGCATTAAAAAATTACTCTGAAGTTCTCTCAAGTTGACGTACCATGAGCTTTCTTGCCCAGAAACAAGTTTTATCGGTTCTTCGTAAAAACCTATGCATCCTTTTTCTACCAAAAATTCTATGAATTTTTTCTCATCAAATTTTGTTTCCGTCACTTATTGCCTCCTTCAAAACCTTATCCCACTCTTCAGCTTTTCTTCTTATTGCTTCGAAAGGGTCTAACTCAGGATATTTTCTCCATTCTCCAGCAATATCTCTTCCGACATTTCCGATTACACCAGGAAAGCTTACTCCTTCTTTTTTAAGATATTTGAGAACTTCAACAGGAACTCCTTGAACACCTAGGCCAGGAGCAAGAATGATTTGAGTATCGCAGACGCCTCTTATCCATGAAGCCAATTCTCGATCTCTAGGACCAGCAACTATTCCAATCGGGGAATAATCTTGCTTTGGAAGTTTCTGAGTCCATTCATTCGCAACCTTTAGTGCTATAAACCTCCACAGAGGAATTTTATCTATCCTCAAATTCCAGAACATCTCTGAGTTTGGACTTGTTGTGTAAGTTAGAACAAAAATTCCCTTTTCATCTAAATATGGGATGAAAGAATCTACTACATCGTTCAACCACGGTAACGGATTTACTGTACAAGCATCGGCATCGATTTCCTTCAAATACTTTCTTGCATATTCTGCTGCCGTGAAACCCACATCGTTAGCCTTCGAGTCAACAAAAAATAGCCTTCCCTTATCTTTAGCATATTTGCAAATATCTTTAAGAGCTTCCAAATCATCTCCACTGCCAATATAACCTGAAAAATTTGCTTTGAACGCTATGGCAACATCATAAGTTGAATCGATCATCTGCTGGGCCCATTCTTTTAGATTATACTTAGGGGGGATTACTTCTGGCAAAGGGTCCAAACCAACACAAAGAATACTTTTTGAGTTTTTGTATGCAGCCTTTACCTTGTCTTCAAAAAGCATAAATATTAAATAGCATTAAAGGATAAATCCTTAACTTTTGATTAAGGATAGGAATAAACCAAAACGATTTTTCCCTCACTATCTCTTAAATAAAGGGTGTCTTCGTCGTTATTCCAAACAGGATACTTGCTACTCAGAAAAATTTCATTTTTTGTTTTGTTGCCAGAGCCTGAAAAAACTTTCACTTCACTCTTAGCTTGAAGAATAAATTCAGGAAAATAAAATGAACTAAAGCTCCTATCTTTAACATTCCAGCCAGTCAAGTTAATCGGAAAGCTGCAATCATTTCTTAAAACAAAATACTCATCGTTCAAATTCTTACTGTCATCACCCTTAGCGTCAAAGTGAAACTCTTTTATTTGAACACAATCGCTAAACTGAGAAAATTTCCCCCAGATTCCAAGTTTATTCTTTCTTGCAAATTCTTCTGCCTCTAATAGCTGAGAAGAATACTTACTGTTTGGAGAAACTATATAAACATTAGCAAAACCTTGTTTAACGATTTCTAAGTTCACAAAAGTATCGTCAACAAAAACATACCTTAAAAGTCTTCCGATACTATCAGAATTTGTGACATCAGCCTCAAGAAAAACATTTTTATTTTCAATCAATTCTTTTAGCTTTTCTCTAGCTTCTGAGTAAAAGTATTGATTCTTCTCTGGAGCATCAACTCCTAGAAGCCTAACTTTTTTTCCGTTTGCAAGCTCAAAAGTATCACCATCTATTACCCTTGCAACAGTAACAAGAGTTTTACTCGAAGAACTTCTGGAAAAAAGAAAATAGAAAACAATTAAAATAGTTGCCAAGAAAATTGGGATAACAAACTTTAGCTTCATAATTTTTTTCTTTCAGGTCATGCTAATAACATAAACTAACCACCAAAGGGGGTAATTTTAAGATTTTAACAATCAAAATTTTAAAAGTGAAGCTCTTTAAAATAGACACAAACTCAGGAATTCCTTTGGTTGGAACGATCTGCTTTGGAATAATAGACAGAGGTACAAACCTTTTACAAATTAGACCCTCTACACTTTGTAGTTTAAGCTGTATTTTCTGCTCAACAGACTTGGGACCAAACTCAAAGACAAGAGTTACTGATTATATAGTTGAGTTGGATTATTTGCTTGAATGGGTAAAGGAAATAGCAAAGTTTAAAGGAGCAAAGCTTCAAGCTCACATAGATTTTGGTGAACCAACTTTATACCCAAACCTAATTGAATTGGTTCAAGGCTTGAAAGAAATTGAACAAATAGAAATAGTTTCCATGGAATCGAAAAATTTACATCTTGACCTTGAAAAAATTGATGAGCTTGCGGAAGTTGGACTAGAAAGAATAAACCTATCTTTAGATGCCTTAGACCCTGAGTTAGCTAGAAAGTTGGCAGGAACAGAAAGTTATGATGTCAGTAGAATAGTAGAGTTAGCAGAATACTTAGCTAAATCAAAGATTAAATTGCTGTTAGCTCCTGTTTGGGTTCCTGGCTTGAATGATGAGGAAATTCCAAAGATAATTAAGTTTGCAAAAGAAATTGGAGCAAAGCTTGGGGTTCAAAAGTATGAAGCCCATAAGTATGGAAGAAAACCAGAAGGAGTTAAGCCGATAAGCTGGTGGAAATTCTTTCGCAAACTTGAAGAATGGGAGAAAGAGTTCAACATAAAGCTAAGAATTACTCCAAAAGATTTTGGAATAGAGAAAAGGAAAATGCTTCCTATAGTTTTTGAAAAAGGACAAAAAATAAGGGTTGAAATAAAAGCCCCTGGTTGGATAAGAGGTGAAATGATAGGAATTGCTAAGAACAGAAGTATAAGCATAGTCGATTGTCAAGCAGAAATCGGTGATGAAGTAAAAGTGGAAATTCTTGAAAACAAGCATAACCTTTACGTTGCAAAAAAGGTTTAAATTTTTCTTAACAGGATTTAAAACTTGAATATAAAATAAAAATTGTGAAGAAAGTTTGACGATTATTTTTGGCTAAAAAATCTTTTGTTTAAGTTTATCGGAAATTTACTTCCGAAAGAAAAGTATATTTATAGCTTTAACTATTAATAATGAACCCTTGGCTTTCCAAAGTAATCGACAGCAATATTTCAAAGGAGTTAAACACCCAAGAAATTAAAACTGTTAAGAGAGACTTTAGGTGTATCCTTTGCAAAGGCTCAAAACTTCTTTGCGGGAAGGTAAGATGCCCGATTCTGGTAAGGCTTTATACTCAGATAAAAATTGAATCAACGATTAAAGGAGCAGAAATCCAAGGTTCTTCCCCTCCTGACATTTTTGTTGGGAGAATAGGCTATCCTTATGTTTTTATCGGCCCTTTAATTCCCCCTGTTAAAGGAGACACTTCAATCCTTTCTTGTCCAGAGTTTTGGAAGGGAAAAAGCATAGACGAAATAGTATCTTTTCGTTCTCAGCTTGTAAGAGGAAAGTATCGCACTCATGTAAAAAATTTTGAAGGGAAGATTATCGAGCTAACAAGAGAAATAGCTTTGAGTAAAAGCTCTGTAGAAAGTGAGGCCCAATTCACAAGAAAACCTTCCGGAACTTTGGTTTTAGACGATGAAGTTCAACCATTTGGCCCTTCTGCCCCTTTGAAAAACTTGTTCGTTAGTAGCATAAAAACTGATCAAAAAATAGAAAAGGCTTATAGTGATACTGATTTGAAAGCAAGTGAAGCAGTATTTTGGCTTTATGAAAAGGGGGTTTTAATCTCAAGAATTCAGAGAGCCTTTTCTGCTGGCTTGTTTGGGGTAGAAAAAAATAGAAAGTTAGTCCCAACAAGATGGAGTATAACAGCAGTAGATTCAACGATTTCCCAAAAACTTTTAGAGCAAGTTAAAACCTTTCCCTTGATAAACGAGTTTAGAGTTTATGAGCACGAGGCTTTGGACAACAAATGGGTTGTTCTAATGATTCCGGGTTATTGGAGCTATGAACAAATGGAAGGATGGTATCCAGGAACAACTTGGAACCCTAAAGGAAAAAATGTCTGGATAATTTCTGATTGGGAAGGATTTGAAGGAAGAACAACTTACTCTAGAACAGGCGGGTGTTACTATAGTACCAGACTTAGTGTTGCTGAAAAATTATTAGAAGAAAAAAGACAAGCTACAGTCATTACCCTTAGAGAAATTCACCCTGGCTATCTTATGCCGGTTGGTGTGTGGCATACTCGTGAAAGTATAAGAGAAGCTGTAAAGAAAAAGCCTGTTGTTTTTGCTACCTTAGAAGAAGCTTTAAAGTACATAAATTCTAAGCTTACCATACCTTTGAGAAGTTGGATAGAAAATGCTACCCTTCTTAAAACAATTCTTTACCAGAAAAAGCTCTCAGAATTTCTAAAGAAGGAAAAAGCATGGAAGTAAGAGAAATTAGGTGCAAATCTTTGCTGAACAAAAGCAAGCTTTCAGATTATTGCATTAACTGCTACGTTGGTTGCCAACATTCTTGCACTTATTGCTATGCAGAATACTACACAAAAAAATACACTAAGCATAAAGAAGGGTGGGGAAGTTTTGTTGACGCTAAGATAAACGCTCCAGAAGTCTTAAGAAAAGAAATTTTAAAAAAGAAAAAAGGGAGTGTTTTTCTTTCCTCTTTAACAGACCCTTACCAACCTTTGGAAAAAAAGTACGAGTTAACAAGGAAATGCTTGGAAATTCTTCTAAGGAACAATTTTTCGGTTTGGGTTCAAACAAAATCTTCTTTGATTTTAAGAGATTTGGATATAATGAAAAAGTTTAAGGAGAGATGTGAGGTTTGCTTTACAATAACAAGCTTGAATGAAAATTTTAGAAAAGTTTTTGAACCAAATTCTAGTAGTGTAGAGGAAAAGCTGGATGCGATTAAAATTTTAAAGGAGAATGGAATAAAGGTTTCTGTGTTTTTTGGTCCTGTTTTGCCTTTTATTTCTGATGAAAATTTGGAAGAATATTTTGAAGTTGTTAAAGAGCTTGGTGTTGACGAGGTTTGGGTAGATAAGCTGAACTTAAAGCCAGGTATATGGGAAAGAATTGAAAAAGTTTTGGATGAAAGATATCCAGAACTTAAGGAAAAATGGAGAAAAATATTTTTTGAGAGAAATGATTACTACAAGAAGCTAAAGGAAAAGATAAGAGAAACAGCTAACAAGAAAAACCTGAAAATTATTTTTTGCTACTAGTTTCTACTTTCACACCTTTTTCTTCAAAAGCCTTTTCATTCTTTTCTCCAAATTCTTCTATAACTTCTGAAGTCTTCATGTCGCCAAGCCTTTCAGCACAATCCTTACAAACCGTTACTGTCTTCTTTGTATCTTCATCACCAGCAGTAAAGACTACACCTTCTTTTCCGCAAACGGAGCATTTGCCTTCAAAAGTAGCTGAGAGCTTTATCCTCATACTTAATTTTTGTTTTTTTAGGTTAAATGTGTATACTAAAGAATAAAAAAATATTTATTATAGTTGCAAACATTATCTCTATAGAAATAAAAAAGAGGTGAAAAAGTTGGCAAAGAAAAAGAAGAAGCGCTAATTTCTAAACTTTTTTCCTTTTTTATATTTTTACCTTACAGCCCAAATCAAAAATTTCCTTGTTCATCCCAAAATACTTCTCTGGAATTACTCTTCTTATTCCTTCAAACAAGCTTTCTCTTTTCAAAGGAATCAAGTTTGAGCAGCTAGCAACCCCAAGCATAAAAACATTTGAGCCTGTCGCACTTCCAAACTCTTTTTTTAAAGTTTTGCTCGCGTCGACAAAGAAAACTTTTGAAGAAAAATTGCTCAAAATTTTTTTTATCTCCTCGTTAGAAGGATAGGTTTCTCCAAGAGCAGAGGAGGAAATTGGAACAATTCTTTCAGAGTCTATTAGAAAAATTGTTCTTCCTTTTGAGCCATAAACACAAGCTCTTAAGGCTTCTAGAGGCTCTAAGGCAATTATCAAGTCTGCTTTTCCTATCCTTACGTTAGGAGAATTTATCTTTTTACCAAACCTTACATGGCAAGGAACTACTCCTCCTCTTTGGGAAAGACCATGAAGCTCAGAAGTCTTAACGTCATATCCCTCTTGCAAAGCAGCTTCTGCTATTATCAAAGCTAAAGTTAAAGAACCTTGACCACCTATTCCTGCTGCTACTAAATTGAATTCTTTCATTCCTTCACCCTTATTGCATTATAGGGGCAAACTTGGAAGCAGACTGTGCAACCAGTACAAAGCTCTTCGTCTATTACAAAATCTTCTCCTTCTTTTTTAATAGCTGGGCAGGCAAGCTCATTCAGGCAAACCCCGCACTTAGTGCACTTTTCCTTAGAAATCTCAAACTTTGGGATTTTTATCCCTTCTTTCTTTTTATCCCTCACAGCAAGCAACTGGCAATACCTTCTTGCTATTATAACTGAAACACTATCTTTCTCTAAAAACTCTTTAACAGTTTCTTCCATCTCTTTTAAGTTGAAAGGATCAACAACTTTCACGTTCTCCACACCACAAGCTTTGACCAAATTTTCCAAGTCAATTTTCTTTGTTTCTTCCCCGGTTCCGGTTCTTCCAACACCAGGGTGGGGCTGATGACCTGTCATAGCAGTTACCCCATTGTCCAAGATTATAACCAAAGGATTAGACTTGTTAAAAACCATGTTTATCAAAGCAGGAATTCCTGCGTGGAAAAACGTTGAATCACCTATAAAAGCTATTGCTCTTTGATTTGTTGCTTTTTTTATTCCATGAATCACTCCTTCACCTGCCCCCATCGAAATTATGAAATCTAAAGTTTTAAGAGGAGGCAGAATTCCTAGCATGTAGCAGCCAATATCCCCACCAAAAACTGCATCTTTTGCAACTTTTTTTACTGCATAGAAAGTTGCCCTATGCGGGCAACCAGGACACATAACAGGAAACCTTTTTGCCATCTCTATCTGTCTGTATTTCTTTGAGATTTCCTCTATCTTATTCAAGTTCTTTCCAAGAATCTTTCCTACTGCCAAAAGAACTACTTCTTGGCTTAGCTCACCAGCTTTTGGAATCAACTCTTTTCCATAGATTTTAACTTTTGGGTTTGAGTCTTTTGCTATAGCTCTAACTTTTTCTTCAAGAATGTCGTCGAGCTCTTCAACAACTAAAACTTTTTTGAATTTCTTTAAAAAACTTGCTATTTTTTTCTCTGGCAAAGGGTTTGTAACACTTAACTTTAAAACTGGAAGCTTAACTTTCAAATCTTCTAAAACATCCAAAACATAGTTGAAAGAAATACCAGAAGTAATTATTCCAAGATCACTTTTAACTTTTTCATCAACCGTGAAATTGATTTCTGTTTTTTCTGAAAACTCTTTTATTTTTTCCATTTTTTCTAGAAGTTTTCTGTGCAATTCAATAATTTTTGGAGCAAGGTTAAAGTATTTCTCATCCTTTTTGAAAAAACCTTTAACTTCTTTTTTCTCAATCTCTCCTAGTGAAACTACTCCTCGAGTATGGCTAACTCTTGTTGTTAGTCTTATCAAAACTGGGATTTTATACTTTTCTGAAATTTCAAAAGCAATTTTTGTGAAATCCTTGCATTCTTGCGGAGAAGAAGGCTCTATCATAGGAACATGGGCAAGAAAAGAATAGTGTCTAGAATCTTGCTCACTTTGAGCAGAACTAAAGCAGTTAGGGTCGTCAGCAACAACTATCACCAAGCTTGCGTTTAGATCAAAATAGGCTACTGGGAAAAAACTATCAGAAGCAACGTTCAAGCCAAAGTTTTTGAAAGAAACTATTGACTTTAAACCAGAAAAAGATGCCCCTGCTGCTGCTTCCAAAGCAACCTTTTCGTTAGTCGAGTACTCAAAATAAATTCCTGTTTGCTTAGCTACTTGGGCAAAAGTGTCGCCAATTTCTGAAGCTGGTGTGCCAGGATAAGTAGTTGCAAATTTAACCCCAGCTTCTAAAGCCCCCCTCACTACTGCCTCATTACCTAAAAGAATTACCTTTTTTCCTTTTTCCTCGAGCACTCTCATAGTTTCACTAGTATAATTATTTATTTGGGTTATAAAAAGAAAAGTTAAGCTTCTTTTCTTAACTTTCTTTTTGGCTTTTCTTTAGGTTTTTCTTTAGGCTTGGGTTTTTCTTTAGGTTTAAGTTTTTTTGCTACCAAACTTGCTATAACAAAAATAACTATAAAAACTAGTAAAATCACTAGGCCGTATGTTAAAATCGATGGTTTTTTTACTTCACACCCTCTTTCCTCTTCTGGTTTGTTAATAGTAGTTCCGCATCTGTTTCTATCCGTACAAATCCTTGTTTGTTTTCCTTCTACGCATTCACTCCATTCTGTGCAAATCCAATCCTCTTCACAAGGAGTAACTATTGCTACGCAAGTATTATTCTCACATCTATAACCAGAAGAGCAAGGTTTATCGTAGTAATTCTCTTCGCCAATGCAGCATTCATAAGGACAAGCCTGCTTGGCTTTTTCTCCTGCTATTGCAAAGTAGCTTAAGCCTGGGGAAACAGCTTCATAATAAACGTCTTCAGAATCCTCTCCAACTCTTGTAGTGTTAAGTCTTTCCCACCTGTTTGTAAATCTATATAAAGCTACAGAATCAACTTTTATGTTGTTTAAAATGATCCAAGACTTTTGAACTCTAAACCTTATTTTGACTTCTGAGATGTTTTCATCGTGAATATTTTTTTTATCAACTCTTATGTAGCGGTAAACGTTAACTAAAGCTGGAGTTTCTTCTGGCTTTGCGTCTAACTTTGTTATGTTTATTTGAACTGAAACTACTTTGTTTTTGACAGAAATGGCTATTTGTGTAAAGTCTATCCCTTCTGTTTTTTGTATGCTAACGTTAGCTTTGCTCATTGCTGCTATTAAAGGTATAAAAATAACAGCTTTTCCTGGAGTTGTTGTTACTGTAGTAGTTGGTACTCCCGCTCCTGGGCCTGGGCCTGGGCCTGGAGGTGAGGGAGCTTCGCTTATTGTGTAGCTATCGCTCAAAGAAGCCCAATAGTTCGCTGAATCGTTAACAAACCATTTGTAAGTATAGATGCCAGTTGGTAAATCGGTTTTTGTTATCGTGTAATTCCTGCATGTTGCATTGTGAGTAATACTTTCTGTTACTGTTATGTTTGCATCATTAGACCATTGGAATAAAACTGTGCTTATGTCTGTTTCACCGTTCTCGTCACATGCGGTTACGTTAAAGCGATAAGTTGCTCCTGGAGAATAGGTTGCTGGGTCGCTTGGGAATTCCCAAATGTCAGACAAAGTTGGTGGGGCATTTGTTGTATAATTAAAAATTTCACTTGCGTTCCAATTTCCAGCAGTATCGTTAGCATAAACTTGCCATCTTATCGTGCATCCTACTTTTGAGTTTATTACTTTAGTTATATTAGACCAATCTTCAGTTCCTCCAGTTGGAAAGCTTTGCCAAGTATCATCAACAAAGCTTCCAGTACAGTTGTCAAAGCTAAAAATAAAACCAGATAATCCAACATTATCTTCCCATTTTAACCTATGCTTAACTGGTGTTCCAGCTAGGGTTGAGTTAGTTGAGTTTAAAGAATAAGTTGGTGCTTTAGTGTCGACAGTCAAAGTAAAATTGCTTCCAGCATAATTATAAACATCTGTTTCATTATAGCAGTAAACATTCCATTCATAAGCTCCATCTTCCAAATCTGTCAAGTCAATTCTATTTTCTCCGCTAACAATTTCTGTTTGGTTCGTCTGGTTAGCAGCCCATCCACCGGTAAAATTACCAAAAAGAGTGCAGTTTTTAATTACTATCGAATCATTCCAACTAACGTTGAAAGTAAAGTTTATATTTTTAGTGTTAACAACATTTTCATTGCTAGGTGAAGTTAAACTAACGTTTAAAGCATCAGTTATTCCAGCATCAGATAAACTTTTGAAAACAAAGACTAAAGAGAACAAACAGAAGAAAAGAAAAATTAGAAAAACTTTTAAAATATTTTCATTCATGCTTTAAAATTAGCTTTTCTTTCTTTTAAAGATTTCTTAAACCCTAAATTCTTCCCACTTCACTTTTTTCTTCTCAACCACTTCCTTAACTTTATTTTGAGCTGGGCTAAGTCTGCTTTCTCCAGACTTTACCTCGCAGAAAACTATTTGCCTCAAATCCTTTCCCTCAGAAGAAGAATAACCGTCAAAGATTATTAAGTCTATAGGGTCGCCAAGCCATCTTATGTCATGAGCATCGTAAGGAAAATTCTCAAGAAAGGGGACAAGCTTTTCCAAAGTCTTCCCAGACAAAGCCCTTGCACTTCTTTTAATAGCATCTTCCCTTATTTTTTCTTCTTCCTTTTCCTTCCACTCTTTTATTCTTTGCTCAAACTTTATTTTCCACTCTCTGTTCTTAAAAACAAGGTAAAAAATTACAGCTAAAAGAAAAATTATCAAAGCAAAAAATAGCTCGCTCACAATAAATTATTGAAAAAATTAGGATAAATTTATAAGCCAAAAAAGCTTTTTAGCAAGTTAAAAATTCCAAGGACGGATAAAAGAATTATTAGTCCACCGACAAAGGAACCAATAAAAATCGCAAGCAAAGATTTTTTCCAGTCAAGGTTTAAGAGCCAGGCTAAAGTGCTTGCAGTATAAGTCCCGCTAAAGGGAGAAGGCAAAAACATAAGAAAAGCTATTCCAATAGTTCCGTACTTCTCAACATAAGGCTTACCTTTGCTTCTTATTCTTTCCAAGTATTTTTTAAAAACACTTATTTTCGAAAGAAAAGCACCGTAAAAAAAGTTTAGCCCGAAAAAAACTGGAAAGAATAGAGAGCAATTTACTGCCATAGAAAGAGAGAAAACTGCTAATGGGTCTAAACCTAGAGCCAAGCCTAACGGAATTGCTCCAACCTGCTCTATCGTTGGAATCAAGTTTGCAAGAACTACTAGCAAAGTTTTTTCCATGTTTAAAAATTGACTTCAAGGATTAAAAGATTTTATTTTCATTTTCCAAAGTAAAATAATGCTCGAAAGCCTTTTAGAAATAGTTAAAACTTTCATAGTTTCTTCTGGGGACTTGGGAATTTTCTTCGGAAATTTTTTAGCTTCGAGTATAATTCCAATTCCTTCTGAAGCTGTTTTGTTTGCTCAAGGTGCTGTCGGCTTGGAAATAGTAAAAATAACAGTTTTAGGGGCGACAGGTTCAACTCTAGGCTCGTTGGTCTGTTACTATACAGGAAGGTATGGAAGAAACTTTTTAGAAAAATATGGAAAATATTTTTTTGTTTCTCCTGAAAAACTAAAGTTTAGTGAGAAGTGGTTCAAAAAGTGGGGAAGTTATACTGTTCTAATAAGCAGAATTTTTCCAGTAATTCCATTCAAAATTTTTTCCATAGCTTCTGGTGTCTTGAAGATGAACCTTAAAACCTATTTGCTCTTAACTCTTATCGGCTCTTTTCCTCGCTGCTTCTTGCTTGCTTACTTTGGCTTCTTAAGTTCAACCAATATTTACCTAACAATCTTAGCTGTTGCGATTCTTTTTGCAATTCCTGCTTTAATTGACAGAATAAAAAGATAGCCCCGAGCGGATTCGAACCGCTGTCACGAGGGTTCTTCCTCATCTTTTATCAGAGCTTTGATGAGACCAAAGCCTTATACTTACCTTCGTATGCTTGGCCACTACACCACGGGGCTATAAATAATAGAATAAAGAGAAGAGAATAAAAATTTTTTCTTAGAGTATTGGGATTAGCTGAATGGTAGGAACAAACCTGCAACCAAAACTATCACAAAATATTACGTTAGATAGGCAAAGGTCCAGAACAAAGAAGAGAAATAAGAGTATGATAAAAGTTAAAAAGACTTTAGGACTTATTCCAGCTTTCATTTTATTTCCCTCATTCCTTTTTGTGTTATAGCATAGCAAGTTTTACCTATAACTTCAACATAAGTTACTAAACCTTTATCTATTAAAAGCTTAACTGTTGACTCAACAGCAGAAACAGGATTTTCGACCTTATTTTCCAAAAATAAAACCAATTCTTCCTTTTTTACAAGCATTTTCCTGGCTATTTCCTCTAAAACCTCTTTTTCTAGCCCATCTTGAATCATTCAAACCACTAGGTCTCTTTTTAAAAGTAAAGCCTTTTCTTTTCCCAAAATTTTTTCAACTATTTTCAAAGCAAACTCTACAGCTGTTCCAGGACCTTGGGAAGTTATCACGTTCTTATCAATTACCACTCTCCCTTCTCTTGGGTGAGGCAATTCTTTTTCCATTCCAGGATATATAGTTGCTACCTTATCGTCCAACACACCAGCTTTTGCAAGAATAGAAGGGGAAGCACAAATAGCAGCTATAAGCTTTCCTTTTTCATCAAAATTTTTTATTATTTCAATGATTTTTTGAGTTTTTCCTAGGTTTACGTAGCCTGGATAGCCTCCTGGCAGAACTATTCCGTCATACTCTTCTGGGTTAACTTCGGCAAGCCTTTTATCAGTCATCACACTAACTCCTCTTGCACTTTTTATTACTGTTCCTACAACTCCAACAGTATCGACTTTTATTCCTGCTCTTCTTAGAATGTCTATAACAGCAAAAGCCTCGATTTCCTCAAAACCTTCAGCTAAAGGAACCATTAGTTTCATATAATTAATTTGGATTTACGAAGTTAATACTTTTGCTATTTCCTTACCAAAATCCTCTGCAGCCTCTGGACCAGAAGCGGTTATTATATTTTCATCTTTAACAACATCTTCTTCTACATAATTAACTCCTGCTCTTCTGAATTCTATCAAAACAAAGTCTGCAGGAAAGGCTGTTGCCCTTTTTCCTTTTAAAACCCCTGCTTTTGTCAGGATATAAGGGGCGACACAGATTGCAGCTATTAGTTTCTTCTGCTCAAAAAACCTTCTTATTATATCCAAAACTTCTGGATAGTCTGCAAGCTTTGGGCTTCCTGTTCCTCCTGCTATTATCAACGCATCATACTCGTTTGGGTTGGCTTCCCTTACTGTTATTTCTGGTTTATACCTCATTCCAAGCATACCTCTTGCTTCTTCTCTAGTTATGCTTGCAACAATAACCTTTATCCCATTTTCTTCCAGAATTTTCTTTGGAATTTTTAGTTCTTCGTCTCTAAAATTTTGTTGAGCTATGATGTAGAGAACTTTTTTCATTCTTCCACCATTATATATTTTAAAATTTAATTGATATTTATGTTAGAATTCTTTTTCTCTGAAGTTGCTAAGGAATGGATAAAACTTTTTTCATACCCTGCAATTTTTTTCGTGAGTTTTGTTGGAACAGCGACTATTTTCTTGCCTTTTCCTACTTACTTAATTATATTTTTCTCAAGGGAGCTTGGGCTTCATCCCTTTCTTGTTGGCTTGTCAGCAGGAATTGGTTCAGCCTTAGGTGAATTTACAGGCTATGGTTTAGGGTACGGAGGAAGAAAGCTGATAAAGAAAAAAAGTAGGTGGTTAAAAACTGCAGAAACCTGGTTTAAAAAAAATGGGTTCATCACAATTTTTATTTTTGCCTTAACTCCTTTGCCAGATGATATAGTAGGAATTATTGGTGGAATGATAAAGTATGACATAAAAAAATTCTTTATTGCTTCCCTTCTTGGAAAAACCATTCTATGCCTAGCAATTTCTTACTTGGGTTATATGATTCTTCCTTACTTTAAAGGTATTCCTTTATGGTGAAGCTAAAGCAAGTTATAATCGTAAGAAAGGATTTGGAAATAGGAAAAGGTAAGCTTGCAACTAGCGTCGCTCATGCTTCTGTTGGTTGTGTAAGAAAAGCTGATGAAAAGACAGTCGAAAAATGGGAAAAACAAGGGGCAAAAAAAGTTGTATTAAGGGTTAATAGCCTGAAAGAACTGGAAGAAATTTATGAAAAAGCGAAGAAATCTGGCTTGACTCATTTTTTGGTTAAGGATGCTGGCTTGACTCAGGTTAAGCCTGGGGAGACTATTTGTTTGGGAATAGGACCTGAAGAAGAAGGTAAAATAGATAGAATAACAAAAAAGTTAAAACTTCTTTAGGTAAAAGTTACCAGGTTCTTCTTTTCTTTAAAAGTTCTGCAAAAAAACCATACAACCCAACTATTAACAAGAAAATCCAGTAAACAAAAATAGAAAATATCCCGATTAAATCCTTTGGTTTAAACCTTTCGCCCAAAACTTTGAAGGAAAACCCAGAAAAAGTGAAAAATATCAAGACTGAAATATAGCCGAGAATTATCACAAGGTTAAACCTGTTCAGGTCTAGAAAATTAATGATAGTTTCTTGGAAGGAAGCAAAGAAAAGGGATATCTTCATCTTTGAAAAATCTATAGGGACAGAAACTATACTCGAAAGAAAGTCTGGAAAACCTTCAACCATTCTCTGAAAGCTGTAGAAAAGTCTTGGGCCTGTTATTATCAAAAAGGAAGGGAGGAAGACAAACGGGAAGAAAAGC
>JBMFPE010000009.1:0-20983 GCA_049969275.1 Candidatus Aenigmatarchaeota archaeon
AGGTTATGCTTCCGGAGATACTGCTTATCTAAAGTATAAGTCAATCTCAAGTTGGTATAATTTTCAAAGTTTGACTTCATCAGAAACTACTTACACCTTCTCGAACACTTCAACAAGTGATTTAACACCTTATTATTTTATAGTTGAGTTTGGAACAAGCCAGACAAACACAACAGTGGGAACTGATTACACTTATGTAGATTTTGTAACAATAAAAGGGGCTATGCGTTTCGTGCCAGATATAGCTTTTACAATCTTACCAGATTCAAGATACTTCTTTACATACCTTGGGAAAGCTGCAAACATATCTCATAATTATCCTAATGCAAAGTACGATTTTTCAGGAAATTGTACCGAATTTGTTTACATGAACGGAACTGTTTCGCCTTACAATATAGTGTATAATCATGTAGGCGAATGCGCACCACCTGTAGAAGCAATAGGCTACTTAGAAGTTGGCCTAGAGTTCCCTTCTTCCTATACTATCACTCAAAACCAAACTTTTTTGTTAAACGCAACAGTTTTTTGCAGAGGAGGAAGTTGTGGAGATGTTTACGGAACAGCTCGCTACAACGCTTCTTCTCCTTTCCCTGACACTCCAATAAACACAACTCAAGGAGATAAACCATTTTACGTTCAAGAACCTCCTTATCCCTCTCAAGCATTAAAAGCTTGCCCAAACAACCCTTTAGAAGAAGATGAGTTTTGCAACCTAACTTGGATAATAAACGCAACAGGCAGTGTAAACTCTGAATGGAAGGTCGGAGTTTTATTCAATTCTTCTCTTTCTCAAGTTCAGCAAAATCATACAGAAAATTCAACAATCAGCATTGTTTCTGGAATAGAAAGCTTAAGCTTATCTTGGAGTTCTATAGACTTCGGCTTTTTAGTCCCAAACACTCCAGCAGAAAACAACCCTGCCCCAGGAAATTCTCAGAATTTGTACAACATAACAAATACTGGTACTTGTGCTCCAAACCTTTGGATAAAAGGCACTGATTTGATAAATTCTACTTTCAACTCTTTCATATCAGTTGGGAATTTGAGCTGGAGCAACTCAACTAATGTTTATAGCCCAAGCACAGTTTATCCCCTCAGCCACTATTACAAACTTCTTTACTATTCTCTTCCCTTAAACTCAAACTTAACAACTTACTATTGGCTTTCTGTTCCAAGCGTTTATGCAGGAATTTATAAAGGAACGATAACAATATGTGCAAACTGTTCGACGATATGTGATTGAAATGAAAGAAAAAATTTTAATCGCAATTTTAATCCTTTTTTTAATTCCTTCAGCAAAAGCCTTAAGTCTCGGAAGCTTGCAAAAAAGTAATTTTGCAGAAATAAAAAAAGGGGAAACAAAAGAATTTAAAATTTTTCTGTGGAATCTTGAGAATTCCTCTTTCTTTGTTAATCTTGAGCCAATTTCTTCAGAAGACTTTATAGTTTTAGTTGAGCCAAACAACTTTTTGCTAAACGCTTCAAAAATCGGACCACCATATGAAGAAGGGGAATACATTAAGCTTAGTTTAGGTGATGTTAAAGTTTTTCCTGTAAAAGTTTTAGTTAAGGCTTTGAGTTCAGCTAAAGGTGAAAATGAAATAAAAGTAAAGTTAAAAGCAGAAAGTCTTGATTCAGGAATAAACCTTGCTCAAGAAAAAATTTTTGTCTTTAAAGTAAAAATTGAAGAGTATTTTTCCTCAGAGCAAACCAAAGAACCTGAGCAGGAAGAAAAAAAAGAAGAAAGAATAAGTTCAAAAATTTCCTTACCAAGCCTTGACTTAAGGCTTGTGGTCTTATCTTCTGCTGTAGTTTTAATCCTACTAGTTTCTTTCCTTGTTTACAAGTTCCTATGACCTAAACCTTTTAAAAATTCTTGAGAAAAACCCTTCTTCCCTGTAAGTTTCTCCTACCAAGCTTCCAGCAAGTCTTATCATTTCTCTGCTTGCTTTTGATTTTTTGTTAAAAAGAACAACAGGGGTTCTTAAGGCCAAACTTTTCAAGACATTTTTATCTTGAGGAATAGAGGCGATTACAGGCAAACCAGTCAGCTGCTCTATTTCTTTTCTTTTCATCTCATATCTTTCATTTCCAACCATGTTCAAGACTATTCCTAAAGGCTTGACTCCAACCTCGTTCACAACTTCCAAGCATCTAATAACATCCATAACACAAGGAACGTAAGGTATGGTAACAAAAATTACTTCATCACAAGCTTTCATAGCAGCCAAGGCCTCTCTTCCTAAGCCAGGAGCAGCATCGAGCAATATTATATCAGTCTTGTCAAAAAGCTTTTTTATGCTTTCCTTTATCTGAGTTATATCAACCCCTTCCAAATCTTTCCATGATAAAGAAGCAGGAACGATGTTTGCCCCGCTATAATGCTTGTAAAGAGCTTCTTCTATAGAAATCTCATTCCTCAAAACTTTGTTCAAGCTAGTTGGGCAAAAATGAATCCCCAAATAAAGGCTAAGATGAGAAGTTGTAATGTTGCAATCTATAACAGTAACGTTTTTGTTGAAAAAACGGGCTAAGCTTGCTCCAAGGTTTGCGGTCAAAGTTGTTTTTCCCACTCCACCTTTCCCAGAAACTATTCCTATTACCCTTACCAATTTCTCACAATATAAAATTGTATTCTAAATTAATAATCTTGTAGTTTGAAACATTAAACGTAACAGATTGGTACAAATAGAATATAAGTTTTGTCGATTTTTATTTTGGCCCAAAAGTCTTTTGTAATTACTAAGGCTCTTTCTGGTTTATGAGTTTGAATAAAACTTCTTAATCCTCTTGAAATTTTTGGCTCTCTTAAAGGTTGGTACTTAACCTCTATCGGTATAATTTCTTGATTAAGTGTGATTACAAAATCAACTTCAGCTTTTGCTATAGTTCGCCAATAGTTTATTTTTTCTGGTGAGAAGTTTCTTAAACCTAAGAAAACAAAGTTTTCAGCTATCGCTCCGCCATCTGTTCTTTTTTCTGTTGGGTTAAAATTGTTGAGTAAATGATATTAATATTTTTAAAAAGTTTTAAATTTTACTAATATTAAAAGTAACTTCTAATTAATTCTTCTTTTTTGATATAACTTAAAGTTAAACTATATTCACCAAAAATAGTGAAGGAAAAACCAGAGATCATGCTAATATAAAAAGAAAACTGACTAGAAGTCAAAGTTGCTATGTCTAAACTTGCGAACATCAAGGACAGGCCAACCACGATGAAAAACAATCTTTTGTCTTCGGGCTCCTTTAAGAAAAGAAAGAATGAAGCAAAAGCTAGACTTGAAAAAACACTTCCCAAGTAAGTTAAAGAATTTGGAGAGTTGCAAAAAAGTTCGGTATAAGGGCCTTCTCTTTCTGTGTCAAAAAGGACTATTTTTGCACTCGAGCAACCAGTAAGAATTCCAACTATCAAGTGGCCAAACTCGTGGACCGAGAGTAAAGCTAGCAGCAAAATGGTGTTTGTTAGGATTATTTTTAAAAGTATCTGAAATGTTGCTACTGTTTGGTTGTTAAATTTCATGAATTACTGATATTCAGCAAACTATTTAAGCTTGTTGTTCTTGCTTTTCTTCCTTTTTTGGTTTTAAACCTGAGAGAAAGCCTTTTGCTTCTTTTCTTTTAAGAAAGGGCATTCCTGTTACCGGGTTTTCCACAACCTCGTACCCTTTTGGCAAATCTCTTAAAGCTCCTGTCGGGTCTTTTGAAAAGTAGTAAAGCTTCTGCTTCCCTTTTTCCCTTACATGAAGCCAAAACTTCTTTCCATTTTTTGCTGTGTAAACAAAAGGTGAAAAAAGTCCCATAAATTATTTTTTATTTTTTTATTTTAAGTTTCTATCCCTCTCAACAGCTTTGGTCTTTTAAGTTCTTCCTTCTTCCTTTTCTTTACGATGACGAGGACTAAAATTATTACCAATATAATTATCAAAAGCAAGATTAGCGGAAGGAAAGGAAAAGCAGGATAATAAACTGGAATTTGAGCTATTGAAAGCTGGAAAACAGCATCTTGCAAAAAGTCTCTTACTTCATCAAGTTTTTTCTTCGCATCAGGATACTTTCCTAAACTATAGTAATTTTTTGCTATTTCTAAGGCTATTTTTGCTTTGTCCAAGCTTGATTGAGCATTACTTACGTCAATTCCTTTTGAAGCAGCAGTATCGATTTGAGTTTGAACTTCAGAAATAAGGTACTCGTAATATTCGATCAATTCTCTCACTTCCTCTTCTAAAGGAGGCAAGGCAGAAACAACTTGTACGTTGATTCTTCTTCCCTCTTTTATTTTATCAGTTATAACTTCAAAATCAAAAGGATAACTTCCAGGAGAAGTTTGGCTCGGTACTGTTAGCAAAACAAGAAAAACTGCTGTTTCATTCGGCGATAACTTAAAAACTTCTTTTGGGTTAATTTCGGTAGCAAAAGAGCTTAAAGTTGAAATAGAAAACCTTATGCTTTTTAAAGAAACTTGACCAGTATTTTTAACTAAAACACTAAAAAGTTTTGATTCTCCTTGAGCAATCGTTAGATTTTCAGGGTATTCTATTTCCATTCTTGGAATTCCAGTTTCGACAATTTCAGTCGGTACAGGAACTGAAGGAGCAGGTAAAGTTATTATTTGAACTTGAGGTGGAGGTGGGGTATAGATAACTATAAAGGCTTTCCATGTTTCTAAAACTTTTCCGTCATAAGGGACTCTTACCTTTATGTAATAAGTTCCTACATAGGGCGGCAAAAAGTTAACTTTATAGCTTCTTCTTTCTCCTGGTTTTAAAAAAGCTTGAGAATCATAATAGTATGCTATGAGCTGAAGCTTACCCCCATAGTTATAATAGATTCTAATTTCGATCCTTTCTTCAACTTGAACGCTACCTGTGTTCAAAAATTCTGCTAAAATAGGTTGAAGCTCACCCCACTCTAGTTGTTCCTTGTAGCTTAGTAAAAGCTTACCCTTTAAGGTTTCCGTAACGTTTACAGAAAAGTTTGCTCCCACAAAACCTGTAATTCCAAACTGAAAAATTTTTGAAAAAAAACTTAAGGATAAAACAGCAAGTATTGAGATTATAATCAAGTAAAAAAATCTTTTCATAGTATCAATTTGGAGTTTTAACAATAAATTTCAAAAGAATGAAAACTAAAAAAAGTTAAAGTTTTCTTGTTTTTTCTGTTTAGCAACTTCCTTCAATCGTCAGCCAGCTAGAAGCTAACCAACCTGCTGGAATTCCTTGTGGCACCCAAACATCTAGGTTAACTGAAAATTCTGAGCTTGGTGTTAAGGCTTCTGTTCTTACATAGCTTGCTCCACCACACACACCAAAGTTAGGGTTGCTTCTTTTATCGTATTTATATATGTACATCCTACTGCAGTCAGTGTATAAAGCTACACAATGACCACTCAACGGACCAGCTGCGAAATTATAGACTGCCCAGTCTTTAAAAGCGTTTGTTGGATTCCCTCCTGTATTTGGTTCTCTTGTGCTCGGTTCGCCTGTATCTGGTTCAGTTTCTATATAAATTGCAGCTGAAGTTGAGTTGCAGGTTCCATCGCTTCCGTTAACCATACACCAAAGATAGTTTCCTGCAGTAGCGTTTCTATACCATCCCCAAGTTTTTGCATTTGTGCAAGATGAACCACCAGCACCTGCTGGCTTGCTTACATTCCACTCTAGCCTCCCCACGTAGTAAAAGCTTCCTGCTGAAGTGTTAAGAACAAGAACCCCTCCTGAAGCGTACCTTGATGCATCACCTGTTGGAATCGGGTTTGTTTGCTCCACTTCAATGGTATCAACATACGCGTAAATGTTTGCTAAGTTTTGGGAACCACTGTTCCTTATGTTCAAAGTTTTAATTCCTCCCTCTGACCCTGGGGTAACACTAAACCATGTATGGTTTCTTGGTGCTACTGTTATCTGACATACTGCAGAAACTTCTACCGTAACGTTTGTTTGGTTTGTCGTTGCTGAAAAAGCTGGTTTTGTTAGGGTTACCAAAAAGGCTGCTCCTAATATACTAACTATTACAAACAAAAGACTTAGTTTTTTAACTTCCATATAATAAATTTTATTTACTTTATATTTAAATATTATTGTTAAATAATAAAGATAAAAGATAACTTAAAATTTAAGGGTTGAAAAAACAAATTAATAATATGAAGTTTAAGTTTTTAGTTTCAGCTCTTTTGTTTTTACTTCTTTTAGCTCAAGCCTGCGCAAAAGACTTTTCGGTCGGAGTTTCTCCCTCCCTCATAGATTTGGGCGAAATTCAGCAAGACTCTTCAAAACCATTAAGCTTTTTTATCCTTTCCCCTTCTGATGAGCCAGTAATAGTTTACCTTGAGGCAGCCCAACCTTTGATAGATTTTTTTAGCAGACCAAACTACAAAGACTATGTTTTTAATTATTCTGAGGAGCAAACTTCCTCTTGGGTTCAAACTTTTTCAAACCCTGTTGAGCTAAAGCCTACAGGTGAGTTACAAACTTATGGTGGAAATATAAAAGGGTGGAGGGAAGTAAACCTTTTGCTTAACGTTCCAAAAGATGCAGAGCCCGGTTATCATCTAGTTGAAATAATTCCAAAACCTAGCTTACCTCGATCTTCTCTTGGCCAAGTTGGGGTGCAAATAGCAACGATTACTCCAATCATCATTCTTTTCAAAACTCCTGGAGATGCTATAAGGCAAGGTAAAATTCTAGACGTAACAACAGGAAGCTACACAGGAAATGGCTTGCAACTTTTAATTCATTTTTTAAACACAGGAACAGTAACAGTTTCGGCTAGAGCAGAAGAAATAAAAATTTTTGATTCTGAAGGAAAATTGGTAAAGACTTTAACTTCTTCTCAAGAAAAAGTCAAGCCCAATGAAAAAAAGGCTTTGACCGCTTTTCTATCTTTGGACGGGATTAAAGAAGGAGAGTATAAAGTCTACACAAAAGTCAATTTTGTTTCAGGAACAGTGGAGAAGAATTCAACAATAAAAATTCTTCCTGCTTTGGCTTTAGCTCCTCAACCTTCAAAACCCTTTGAATTTCCTGTTTGGATTTTAATACTTTTTGGGATAATAATTATTATAATAATAGCCTACAGGTTTTGGCATGAGGAATAAACTCTTGATAATCCCGATAATTTTAGCAATACTTATGGCCTTTTTTCCAGGCTACTCTGAGCCAAAAAAATTTGTTGAAAACATGACTTATGAAAAAACTTCAAGCTTACTTTTCACTTATGAAGTTACAAGCTACCCTTCTAAAGTTGAAATAATTCTGCCAGAAGAGGAAAAAATAAGAATCGGTTTGGTTGCAGATTTCTGGAACCTTAACTTTGGAATAATCCCAACAGGAGGAAGTTATGGAAGAAGGCAAGTTTCGATTTCAAACTTTGAAAATACTCAAGTGAGAGTCTACTTTAAAGTTTACGGAAGTATTAGGCCTTTGGTTGGTTTTAGCAAGAACGATTTTGTTCTTTTGCCAGGTCAGGCCGAAACAGTGACAGTCTTTCTTAACACAACAAAAGAGACAATACCAGGAAATTACTCCGGGCAAATAGATGTTATAGTCAAAAAGCCAAACTTTAGCTTTATTTTAGTTTAGTGATGGTATGAAATTATTAGTTCTGGTTTTAGCAGCCTTTCTTTTAATTCTTATTCTAGCTTCAGCCTCTGTTCTTAAGGTTGGAATCAAAAGAGATTTGAAAGGAAATGTCAGCGCTGTTTTTTTAGAAAAAGAAAACGGAGTTTTAAAGTTAAACTTGGAATTTTTCAACACAGGAAGCATAGCTTATAAAGCAAGAGCAAGACTTGATATCATAAACTCTACTGAAATTGTTTTTACTGGCTGGAGCAAAGAAGAAACTCTAATGCCTGGCGAGGCAAAAAATTTTGAAATCTTTTACTATTCACAAAAAAAAGAAAACTTAACTGCAAGGATAAGGGTTTACTATGCGAACGAGATTTTTGAAAAAAAGTTAAATTTTACTTTGGAGAACGAAAAAACCCCTGAAAACATCTTTCAAGTTAAGAACTTTAGAACTTACGACGATTACATAAGGTTTGAAGTCAAAAGTAGCAAGCCATTAAAAGTTATAGTTATGCCAAGAGACTACATGCCAGGCTGGATATTTGAGCAAGGAAAGATAGAGCTTGAAGCAAACAAGAATACAGAAGTTGTTATTCCTTTCGAGCCTCAGGTCTGGTTTTCTCATGATATTTTGGTTGAAATTGTTAGCGAGGACGGAAGTTATTACTACTCAAACTCCTTCAGCTTGGAAAAGGAGCAGGGTTTGATAAAGTATATCCATCTCTTGACAGATAAGATAAGCGTCGCTTTTAACCTTTAACCATGTGAGGCTTTTTTCTCGCCATATGGCTGACATGTGAAAGAAATAATACAATAAAAAAACAAAATATAATTGTGGAAGAAGGTCTTGAAAGCAGGATTCTTTCGTTGCTAAGTAGAAATTTGATGTCTGTAACTCAAGTAGCTAATGCTTTAGGCATAAGTAAAGATAAAGCCTCTGGCTATCTTGAGAATTTAAGGCAACAAGGAAAGCTAAACCTTTTTGTCGTTGGAAAGTCAAACGTCTATACTTTAAAGCAGGAAAAAAGTTCAAGGGCGATAGGAATAGTTTCTGGAAAGGGTGGAGTAGGAAAAACTGTAGTTACGATAAACTTAGCAGCTTCCCTAACGAGTTTTGGAAAGAATGTAATAGCTATAGACGCAGACATAAAAATGTCTGGTTTAGGCTTACAACTTGGCATGTATTATTTCCCTGCGACACTTAACGATGTTTTGAACGATAATGAAGATATACTGAATGCAGTTTACATTCACCCTTCTGGTTTAAGGATAATCCCAGCCTCTCTTTCCTTAGAATCTGCTAAAATTTCAAACCTTTCGAAAGTCTTAAGCTCAAATTTTTTTGACAATTCTTTGGTTCTTGTAGACTCTCCTCCTGGCTTAGATTCTCACACTATCGAGGTGATAAAAGCTTGCAAGGAAGTAATTATAGTAACTCTACCAGAGCTCCCTTCTGTTGCAGACGCTTTAAAAACAATAGAAGTTTGTAAGGAAGTTGGGACAAAGCCAATAGGGATTATTGTTAACAGGTATAGAAAAGAAAAGGAACAGCTGAACTACAAGGAAATTGAGAGTGCTTGTGAGCTTCCAGTTCTTGGGTTAGTGCCAGAAGATAAAACCATAAGAAAAAGTATTCACAAGCAATTACCCGCAGTTTTTCTCAACCCTTATTCTTCCTCTTCAGTAGAATTCAAGAGAATTGCCGCAAAAATACTGGGCTTTGAATATTCTGTTCCTCTTTCCCACAGGGTTAAAGGTTTATTTTTGGGGTTGATAAAATGAGAAAACTTGTTTTTATCCTTTTCTTTTTCGCATTTTTCATTCTCTTAAAAGAAGTTTATGCTTTTGAAGTCATGCTAGAGCCAAAGAATGTTTTTTGCATAGCAAATCAATGTGATGAAGTTGAAGTTTTAGTGAACTGCAGCAACGCTTCAGAAGTTTCAGGAAGAATAGAAAAACCTATAGTATCGCAACTAACTTTCACAAAAGATAATTTGTTCAGAGCAACAATACCAAGCTATATATTTGAGAACGCTGTCAAACCTTCTGATTATAATTTGAACATAACTTGCAAGAATAACTCCGGAGAGTTTTCAAATTCTTTCAGCTTTTATGTTTCAACTCTTGAAGCAAGGATAGAATCTTTAACTCAAAGCTACCTAGGGGATGAAGTAACCACTCTTGGTGTTTCTGTTAAAAAAGATGGTTCAAGCCTAACTTATGACCAGGTAAACTTTAGTGTTAGACCGTTAAAACTAAAAAGTTGGTATTTTTCTCCCCCTCTTTACTTTTTGGTCCTAGAAGTTCCAAACACAGCAGGAAGTTATAACTTGGAAGTTTTAGCTAACGTTTCTGTTGAGGGTTATGGAAAAAAACAGATAAAGCTGGAAAAAACAATAGAAGTTAAGCAGCCTTTGGAGCTTACTGTTTCCTTGGATAAGACAGAGGTTAGACCAGGAGATAAAATTACACTCACACTTTCAGCTCTAGAAAGAGGGGAGCAAGTTCTGATAACAAAAGATTATTTGAGCGTTAAAATCGGCTCAACTCAAGTAGAAAATATAAACTTATACTCTTCAGGAAGTGCTTTTAAAGCAGAGTTTGAGGCTCCTGAATTGCCTGCAGGTGAGTATGAGCTGGAGGTCAAGTTTAACTATAAAGACTATTCTGTGACTCAGAAAAGAAACATAGGCTATGTTTTGCAAGCTTCTGGCAAGATTACTGACTTGAACAACCAAGGAATAACTACTGAGATAAAGTTTTTGAAAGATGGGCAGGAAAAGAAAAAGTTTATTACCGACGCTTCAGGCTTTTATTCTGGCTTTATAGTTCCAGGAAGTTATGACTTGCAAATAACTTTTCCTCAATCCACTCTTTACCTGTACAACGTTTCTGCAAACAGTTTTGAGGACCCTATCAAATACTATTTCTTTGATACTGATGTAGAAGGAATAAGAGTTGCAGGTCTTTTTGTTTTTGAGTTTAAGCTAAGCTATTCAAAAGTAAAAATTGTCATGAAGTATGATGAAAGGAAATTAAATAACGAGAGAGATTTAGTTGTTTATAAGTGCAGTGATTTCAACCCTTCAAATAAAATCTGCAACTCAGAATGGAATAAACAAACAGCAACTATCGACACAATAGGAAATACTGTTACTCTAGAGTCAAGCAGTCTTTCAGCCTATGCAACAGGAACAAGAAAATACTTAATCTTGGATTTTGCTCTTGATAAAACTTCTTACGGTTTAAAAGAAATGGTAAAAGTTAGAGGTTTGGTAAAAGATGAAAGTGGAAATTTAATTTCTAACGCTCTGGTAAAAGTAAGTGGGAATTTTGAGTTAAACCTTTCAACTTATTCTGATTCTTCAGGAATTTTCTACTTTGAATTTTTTGCTCCAAAAGAAGAAGGCCTTTACAACCTTTTAATAGGCGCAGAAAAAGGGTCCTATCTGCCTGCAAACAAATCTTTAGCTTTCCAAGTAACTAAAAAAAGAGAAGTTTCACTAGTAATTCCTGACACGATTAGGCTTGTGAAAGGGGAAAACAGAACGATAACTTTTTCTGTTATAAACACAGGCCAGGCAGATGTTTCTAACTTGAGCTTAAGTTTGGAAGGTTTGCCAGAAGATTACTTTAGGATGCAAGATAGAATTGAAAATATTGAAACTGGCCAAAAGGTTGACGTTCCTGTTAGTTTTATGATACCAAACGATGCAAGCGAAGCAACGTTAAGCCTAACTTTTAAGGTTTTTTCAGACGAAGTTTCAAAAGAAGGAATTATCGGGTTAACAATTCTTAGCGAGAACGCTACCCAAACAAGCTTAGCTTTGCCTTCTGCAAGCTTTTCCTTGCCTATAACAAGTTCTGACATAACCTACCTTTCAATTTTTGCCCTTGTTTGCGTTTCTCTTGCTTTTATCCTCAAGAAATCAAAAAGAGGGGTAAAAGAAAGGGAGAGGGTTAAAAACTTACTTTCTGAAATAAAGATGGAGATAAAAAGAAGAAAAGAAAATCCGACGCAAGCTTTCAACAGTTTGGTAGAAAGAAATGAAAAAGAATCTACTTGAGCTTCTTCTCTATTTTCTCAAGTTTTTCTTCTACGCTTTTTTTCATTTCAGCATAGGCTGTAGCACTTATTATTCCTTCCTTCCTTTCTTTTTCTAGAACTTCAAGCATTCTTAGCAACTTTTCCTTTTCTATCACCAACTCTTCTTTTCTCTCAACTTCCTCGACTTTTTTTATCGGTATGCTTGGCAAAGCTGGTTTTATTCTTATGCTTGGCACTCCTTTCTTCCTTATCAAGATAAGAGCGATTATTACGCAAGCAATTATTATTGGGATTAGCCAGGTTAACCAGTAGGGAATGATAAAAACTCTTTCAACAATCGGAGGAGTCAGCTTGAGCAAAAGGTCTCTTGCTTTTTCTACAAGAGTTTTAGCAGTCGCAACGTTTATTATCGCATCCTCTGTTTTGTTGTTCGCAAGATTTTCTTCTGCTTGATTTATTTGCTTGTTTATTTCTTCAAGGTAGGATAGAACACCAGTAACATTTTTTCCTTCTTTTTCTGCTATTCCTATTTCCCTTTCCAGAATTTTAACATCATTTTTTAATTTTTCTATCTCACTTTTTAACAATTCTTCTAAAGATTCATAAACAGTTATGGTGACATACTTTTGATCACTTACAACTCCTGAAAAAGCGCTTAAAGTTACTTTATACTCCCCTGGAATAGCATTTTTTGGAACATCAAAGTTAATCAAGAAAACAGTAGAGTTTTCGGGTGGCAATATTCCAAAAGTTTCTGGAGTAACAGTAAACCATGTCGTTGGAATTCCAAAAAGGAAAACGCTTATGTTTGTTAAATCACCCAACCCAGTATTCTTCACTATAACGCTTTCGGTTTTTTTCGTTCCTCTTACCAAGCTTATATTGCTATTGTAGCTTATTATCGAGATGCTTGCTGGCAAGACTGCTGAAGGGGTTGGTATAGGAACAGGAGCAGTAGGAGTTACGACAGGATAGGAAGGAACATAAACAGGATAAGTAATGTTTGGATAAGTAATGTTTGGGGGTAAAATTTCCTTTGAAATGACGATGAAAGTTTCCTTTGCTGTTAGAGGAGCTTGCACGTTATCATAAGTCATCTTAACGTTTAGCTCATAGGTCCCTAAGGGTTGGGTTGTGAAAATGTAAGCTTGCTGGGTTACTGTTTGGTTTGAGTTTGCAGGAGTATAAACCCAACCTGAGCTTGAGTAGTAAGTTTTGTTTTCAGAAGAAACCCACCATTCAAGGAAAACATCTTGAGAAACTTCTCCCTTATTCTCAATAGTTACTGCAAAATCTAAGTAATCTCCCTGCCTAACCTCATGCTCAAAAAGTTCTAACCATAAGTCATAAGGTCCACCTCTCGCAACTCTAAAAGCTTTTAACTTCATGGTCTGGAATTCATTCTGTGTAGCATTAACTACTGCTAGAAACATACCGCTTGGTGTATTAGCAGGCATAGCATAACTGTAAAGGTATAAACCAGTAGCTTGTTTAGACATTTGAGAAAGTGAAGCAGTGAAGTAAAGGTTCCCTGCAGGGTCATAAACTGTCAAATTCATGGAAGTTGGGTCTACTGGCCTACCTTCTCCGTTATAAACTAAAATCCCAAACTTCATTATATTCTCAGGATACCAGACCACTGCAGTTTCTAAATCTGCAAAAAGACCAGTAACAGTAACAGTTCTTGAAAGGACTTGGAAGCTGCTATTCTTCTGAACTCTTGAAGTTGTTTTTGATTCTTCATCAGTATACTCAGACTCTGAGATTAGAGTATAAGTTCCTAGCGGTGAGTCAGAAGGAAGAGAAAAGCTTGGCATAGGATATATCATTCCTTCCTCGTTAGAAATAAAAGTAGATTTGAAACTTATGTTTTTGTTCGAATCTTCTATTTTAAAAGTTACGTTAACGTTGGCTAAGCCTTGATTGTTGGCATCTTTTACAGAATAGTATATCGAACCTGTGTCTCCTTGGTAGTATTTATCAGAAAGGGTTGAAACACTAACTGTTAGCTTTGCAAAAATTATGAAAGAGGAATTTCTTTCCCCAACGTTGCCAACATTATCTTTTGCGTATACTGTTACGTTATACCTTCCTTTTGAGCTAGTATTCCCTTCTTCATACCTTAAGTACCAGGTCGAAAGGTTCCCACTTTCATAAATTCTTTCCATGTCAAAACTATCAACACTTCCGTTAGGTAAAGTGATGTTCAGTTTTGCCCAGGCAATTCCTGTGTTAGACCTATCGGTGATGTTTGCAAAAATTTCTATAGGAGAGAATTGCCCAGTAGCGTTTGGAATTATACTTATGTTTATTATCGGCTCGACATAAGGAAGAAGGGTAACTACAAGAGTTTTGTTATCAGGGTTTGCTTCCTCTATCGCATCTACGGTAAAAGTAGAGTTGTAGATTCCCATAGGAATTCCAGTGATGTTATAAGTTATGGAAAAGATATGCCAGCTTTGCCTGTTTGTGGTAAAATTAGTTTCGTTCACTTTTGTATAATTTCCTTCTTCAGGATAAACAGTAAAGTTGATGTAAGTGTTTCCAAGGTTTGAAACGTTGACTTCACAAACTATCCCATAATCAGGAGTTTCTGACCTTTGGCAGTATTCAGGGAAAATGCTCCAAGTTCTGTTTATCGGAACAGAAACTTCTATGCTTAAAGTTTTGTAATCGTCGTTTTCAGCAGAAACGTTTACACTCCCACTATAATTTCCAGTAGCATAACCCAAGGGAACACTAACGTTTACAGCAACACTGTAGTTCAAACCAGGACTTAAACTAGAGATATTAGCTGGAATAAACTCTACAGTAAAATCACTACAAACAGTTCCAGAGTAGCAATAAAAGCTAACGTTTCTCAAGTCATCATTCCCCACAGAAACAACAGTAAAGTTGCCGATAGTTTGTTCAGTAGCGTCTGGCACGTTCCCAGAAACTTTTTCCTCACTAACGTTTACCAAAGGATTGGAAGCTACAGTAACGTTTACTTCTGTTTTGTTTAAGCTTGTTGAGCCATCCGGGTTCTTCCATGCCACGCTAACATTTATATAATAGTTTCCAGGAGGGGTGGCGTTCGGGACAGTTATGTTAAAAGATTTTATGCAAAAAGTATGCTTTTCCACTTCACCACATTCTTCAAGAGTTTTGTTTGCTTGCCAACCGTTAAGCAACTCTAGACTTATGTTAGTCGAGTAGGCAGTTCCGTTTCCATAGTTAGTTGCGTTTGAAGAAATCTCGAAACTTTTACTATTTTTTAGAGTGATGTTATAAATAATCGGGTTTGATGGCTGAGCTGAGATTGTTAAATATGTTTTTCCAGGCTCTGTCGTAAAACTGTCTGAATTATTTCCAATGTTTCCATTTTTTGTTGCGTTGCAAAGTAAAGTATAAGTTCCTTCTTCAGGAGGAGCAGTAAAGTTAACAGAATAGGTTCCGTTATTGTAATCTGTTTTGTTTAAAACTTCAGAAGAATCATAACTACAGTTTATTTCTGCCCCTGCTATCCATGAATCTTGCCTGTAATTTTTTACATAAATGTTTGCTGTCACCAAAGAGCCGACCATCGGTTTTTTATTCAAAACAGTAACGCTTACGTTTAAAACATCAGTAACGTTAAAGCTAAGGGTTGTTGAGTTGAGGAATTTTAAATCTTGAGAGTAAGCAGTAAAGTTGATGGTCCAAATTCCTACGATTGCATCATTAGGCAAGTCAAAAGAATTTGTGAAAATTTTATCGTTAGCAGTTTCATCTCCATGGGTTCCGTCATCATAAAGTATTACTGTTTGGTCATCACTTTCAGAAGAAGTGCCCATGTCTAAAGTAGCGTTCATGTATTTTGTTAAGTTGTAAGGATCTCCTTCAGAGATGTTTGCGGTTATCAAAACACTTTCATTTCTATTAAAAATAGAAGAGTTTGTTTTTGGAGAAATGGCAACATACCAAACTTCTGGAAGGAACTGAGTGATTATCTCTGGATTTTCAATTTTGTTTCTCAATTCTCTTACTTGTGTATAGTCTCCAGAGGTATCGTTGAAGTGGAGGATAGCTTCTGTTGAAATTGAAGCTTGAGGAGGAATCGAAGTTAAGCTAAGCTCTATACCAATTCTATTTTTTGAGCTACTGTTTTGGATGAAGAAGTTTTCTGTGCTTCTGTTGACATGAATTATTCCTGTGTGAAAACTGCTCCAAAAATCAGAAGCATACCACCATCCTGGGTAACTTGTGTTACCGAAGGCTGACTGCCAGTTTGAGCCGAAAGCTCTTGCTGCATCCAGGCCAAAAGCTCCTGCAAAAGTTGAGTTCCTTTCTATTTCGCTATCTCCCAAATTTTTGAAAATCGTTTCAACCTTTATCCATTTTTCATGCTCTTGACTAAAATCATAGAAGTAATACCTTTTGACGATAAATCCTTCAGTTTTCTCACTAGAATTCCAAACTGTTTCATAACCTTTCTGTTCAAAAACTAGCCTAACCGGACCAGAAAACTTTAAGCTCATGTTATACTTTAAGTCAAAGCTAAAGTTGTAGGTTCCGTTCGAGTACTGTAAATACTCTATCGTTCTTTCTGTCTCACCTGGAACACTCCAAATGTCGTTTTGGGAGGCAATTCCTCTTACTCTGTACAAGCCAGAAGTACCTTCTCCTCTTAAAGTGTCTATCCAGTAAGAAAATCCTGAAGCGTTGACGTTAAGCTCTTCCCCATCCCAAGAATAGCTTATGCCAGAAGGGTATTCTATTTTTTCCTTTGCTCCATTTTCTAAAGTATCATAATAAACAAAAAATACTCTTTTTGTGTTTGGTGGGTTGCTTCCGTTTAATAAGAAGGCAAGAACTCCTACTGCGTTGTTTGAAGGGTTAAAATCGTCATCTTTTTCAAACTGGCTTGGGATCTCGCCTAAGAGCTGACCTTCTGGGCTATACTCAATTACTCTGGTTGAATTCTCGTCAAAATTTCCGTAAGGCAATAAATCAGTAAAGTTTATTCTGTATTCTATCGGCCAGTCTTTTCTCTCGTAAGAGGAGGTGTTTATTTCCAACCTTACTCTATAATGCCAAGAGATGTTCCACCACTCAAATTCTTCAGCAGGTTGGCCAAAACCAACAAAAAAACCTGTTAAGCTGAGAAAACCATAAATAGCGATAAACAACAAGGGCAAAGCTAGGAGAATTGCGTAAAAAAGCCTTTTTTCCATATTTAATTATTTGGAGATCGAATTATTTTTAGTTAAGGATTAAAAATAAGCATCAAAAGTTCGAACTTAATATTATGAGTGAGGTAGAAGAAAAGGAATTTCTTTTGGGTTTATGCGATTTGCTTGAAGATGCTGTAGTTGCGATTGATTTAAAAGGAAAAATTATTCACTATAATAAAAGATTTGTAGACCTTTTTAAAGTCCCAGAAGAAATGCTGAAACAGAAAAGTAAGGATTTTCTTAAGGTTGCTCTTAAAAAAGTGAAGAATCCAGAAGAATTTAAAAGATTGAGAGAAAAAGTTCTAACTTCAGAAGAAAAAGTCAAAGGCTGTATAGAAACAAAAGATGGAAAATTTTTTGAAGGTTATTCTGTTCCTTATTTTTATGGCGGAAAGCTTCTTTGCAAGCTAATTGTTATTAGAGATGAAACAGAAAGGAAAAGGTTAGAAAATGAACTTAAAGAATCAGAAGAAAAATATAGAAAACTTTTTGAGTTAGCTGTTGACCCTATAGTTATTTTGGACACAAAAGGCAGGTTTGTTGAAGTAAACAAAAAGGTAGAAGAAAAATTGGGCTATAAGAAAGAGGATTTGATAGGGAAAAAGTTTACTGAAGTAGGTATTTTGACCAAGAAAAGCACTTTGATAACTTACAAAAACTTTCTTAAAAGGTTAGCTGGTTTTGAAATCCAACCTTATGAAGTTGAGGTAGTCAAGAAAAATGGGGAAATAATTATAGGGGAAATTAATGCAACTCCTATTAAAGAAAATGGCAAAGTAATAGGGGATTTAGTTATAATTCGAGACATAACTTTCAGGAAAAAAGCAGAAGAAGAAGTAAGGAAATCAAGAGAAATTTTAGAAAAAGTTTTTTCAAGCTTAGACAGCGCTATTTTTATTCTTGACAACAAAACTCCTCCGGTAATTGTTGACTGCAATCCTGCAGCAACCAAAATCTTTGGCTATAAAAAAGAGGAAATGATCGGGAAAACAACAGAATTTTTGCATGTAAGCAACAAAACTCTTCTAGAATTTCAAAAAGTTTTACATTCAGCTATAGAGAAGAAAGGTTACTTGACAAATTTTGAGTTTAATATGAAAAGAAAGAATGGAGAAAATTTCCCAACAGAGCATTCAGTCTTTCCTTTGAAAGATGATAAAGGCAATAGAGTAGGTTGGATAAGCATTGTAAAAGATACAACAGAAAGGAAAAATTATGAGAAAATGCTGAAAGCAAGGATAACAGAGCTTGAAAGACTTGATAAAGAGAAAGATAAATTTATTTCAATAGCTGCCCACGAGCTCAAAACACCTATGGCAGCAATATCTGGTTTTGCTCAGCTTTTGAGAAATGAGGAAATAATAAGGGATAAAGAAAAGCGGACAAAATACTTGAAGATAATCGAAGAAGAAGTAAAGAGATTAAACAAGTTAACTACTGATATTTTAGATTTATCAAGAATAGAATTAGGAGCAATAAAAATTTATGTTGAAGATGTGAACGTGAAAGATATTTTGGAAGAAGTTAAGAGTGAGATGATAGAACTTGCAAAAGAAAAAGGTTTGTACTTAAATGTAAAAGCTGATAGTTTACCCATAATCTCAACCGACAGAGAAAAACTTAAAAGAATTCTAATAAACTTAGTAAGTAACGCGATCAAGTACACAGAAAAGGGTGGAATAACAATAGAAGCTGTAAGAGAAAAAGATAGAATAAGATTTTGTGTGGCTGATACAGGAATAGGAATACCAAAAAAGTATTTCAGCAAAATGTTCACAAGATTTTACCAAATTGCTTCTCCTTACACAAGACAAGCTAAAGGTTCTGGCTTGGGTTTATCCCTATGCAAAGAACTTACAGAACTTTTGGGTGGAAAAATATGGTTTGAGAGTAAAGTTGGAAAGGGTAGCAAGTTCTATTTTACTTTACCATTAAAATATAAAGCTTCTAAAGCCTAATTTAAATTATGAAAAAGTCAAGTTTGGTTTCTGTTTTTTTTGCTACATTATTCATTCTTAGCGTTTTCCTTTATTTTTTTCGGCCTTTAGGAGAAAATTTTTATATAATCGGAGATTTGATTGTCATTTTTTTATCATTCCTAGCTTTTCTTTTTTGTCTGCATGCTTACAAATTTTATGGGCTTAAAAGTCTTCAAGGTAAAGCTTTTCTAGCTATAAGTGTTGGAATATTTTTCTGGTTTCTTGGTGAAACAACTTGGGGAATTTATGAGATTGTTTTGGGAGTAGAAGCTCCAATAGGATCTTTAGCCGACGCTTTTTGGCTTATAGGTTATCCTCCTTTTCTTTTTGGCTTAGCTTATACTTTGAAAATTTCTCAAGCACCGATTAAAAAAGATAGGTTAATTCTTCTAGCCATCTTAACAGTTTTTATATGCTCCTTTTTGCTTTACTTAGCTTACCCTACCTTGACAAGTGAGCTTTCGATCCTTGAAAAACTTTCAACCTCTGGTTATGTGGTTGGAGACATGCTTTTGTTAGTTTTTATAATGTTTGCAACAACAAACCTTTTGAACGCAAAAATTTTTAAAGCCTATTCTTTGATTATAATAGCACTAACAGCTATGAGTATAGCAGATATTTATTACACGATTTTTTTTGAAGAATATGCAGTAGGCAATTGGATAGATTTGCTCTGGAACTTAGGCTATATACTTCTAGCTTTAGGGTTTTTCTACCATAGAGAAACGATAAAAAACCTTTTGAAGAAGTAGCTCTAAACTTTTTTATTTTTTTAAAATATTTCTCATAAATAGGTTGAATTTTTGCTTCTGCTACTTCTTTTCCAAGAATTTTTTCCAAGAAGAACTGACACTCTTCCAAAAAATCTTTCGGATACTTTTTTGGGTCTTCAAAAGTGTCTATTACTTTTGCAACTTCTGGACCCAAAAGTTCTAGAAATAGTTTTTTAACATCTTCTTGCAAACCCATAATTAATTTTTTAACTTTACTTAAATATATTCTAATTAAGATTTTTTAATTTGAAAAATAATATTTTAAGTGTTGAGAATGAAGAAAATAATGATTGTCGATGATGAAGAGAATTTGGTCGAGCTAGTAAAAGCAATATTTGAGCAAGAAGGTTATGAAGTTATTCCTGCTTATAGCGGGAAAGAATGTCTAGAAAAGCTGGAAAAAGTTAAACCGGATTTAATTCTAATGGATATGATGATGCCTGAGATGACAGGAAAGGAAACAACAAAGAAAATAAGGGAAAACCCAAAGACAAAAAATTTGAAAGTTGCTTTTTTAACTGTCGTTAGACTTTCAGAGATTGGAAAGGAGGAGCTAAAAAAACTTAATGTCTTAGATTTTATAACAAAACCTTTCGATAACGAAGATTTGGTAAGAAGGGTGAAGAAAATTTTGGGAGATTAAAAATAATAACATGGCAAAGAAATTGAAATTGCCAAAACTTGAATCAAAAATTCTTAAGAAAATGTGGTTATCTTGTTCTGAAGCTGTGGCAAAAGCTTTGAAAGAAATGATAAACAGAGAAGTGGAAATTTCTTCCACTTCCCTAAAAATTATGCTTTTAAACGATATTCCCAAACTTTTAAACCCAGAAGAAACTTCCCTCACAATTTTTTTCATAAGAATGAAAGACGATATTGAAGGGGTCATTCAGCTTTCTTCTCCACTTAAAGATATACTCAAAATGGCTGACATATTTCTCAAGAAAGAAATCGGCTATTTTAAAGATTTAAGCGATGAAAACTTGCCTGTTCTTAAAGAACTTACTTACATACTTTCTGGTTATTTCGTCGATGCTGTTCAAAAACTTTTCAACACAAAGTACAATTTATCAGAGCCTTTTCTTTCTATCAACCCTTTTAGAGCAATAGAGGAATTTGGTTTTGACCAAGTTTACAAAGAAGAAATTTATGTTTTGGTATTTTTAGCAGAGTTAAAAATTCCTGATGAAAAAATAGAACAAAAAATTACTTTACTTTTCAAGAGCGATGACATAGGAAAAATTTTAGACCTAATAAGTGAGAAAATTAAGCTAGAAATAAGTTGAATTTTTCCCTTACTTTTCACTTTTTCCCTTACTTTTTACTTTTTCTTCCTCAACTTTAGTTTCACTTTTAACTTCAGTTTCATCTGTTTTCACCTCTTCCTTAGGTTTAACTTCTGCTTTTTCCTTTTCAGCAACTCT
>JBMFPE010000010.1:0-20805 GCA_049969275.1 Candidatus Aenigmatarchaeota archaeon
AATTAAAAAATTAAGTTTATCCTTTTTATAGATTATTTTTAGACAAGCATACATGCGTGTAGTACTTCATCGCTTTGAATACATTAGCTCAACCTCCTAAATCTTTTGACGGTTTGATTCTTATCTTCATACTTTAAGATTAAGTTGCAAATATCATTTTTTTCGTAGGTTTACTCCAGTAAAAGAAGAAATCCTTTTTATGGGAAGGCGGGGATTTGAACCCCGGTTTTGCCGCATTCATGCCGGCACCCCAAGCCGGATGCCTAGACCAAGCTAGCAGACCTTCCCTCAAACATTATTTGATTACAAATTAAAAAATAAATTATGGTATACGAAACTATTGTCGGAAGGTTAAAAGAAGATAGAGAAAAATTTGGAAACAAGTGTGCAGGTTATTTGGGCAAGCATATTGTTGGCACAGGTGAAGATGCTCATTTAACCACAAAAGTTTTTATTGACTTACTTCGCCCTCACATCCTTTTAATTTCGGGAAAGAGGGGAACAGGAAAAAGCTATGTGGCTGGAATAATAGCAGAAGAAATTGCTCTGCTTCCAGAAGAATTTAGGAAGAATTTAGCTGTTGTTATGATTGATACTATGGGAATTTTTTGGAGTCTCAAAAAGCCAAACGAACAACAAAAGTCTTTGCTGAGAGAATGGGGTTTAGAGCCAAGAGGTTTTGAGAATGTGAGAATTTTTGCCCCTTATTCGCAATTAGAAGAATTTAAAAATGTAGGAATTCCTGTTGACGAAGGAATTTCTATCTTACCTTATGAATTTTCAGCAGAAGAGTGGTGTCTACTACCGGATGTAAAAATCATAACGAATTCTGATATAAAACCAATTAATAAACTTAGAGAAGGAGAAAAAGTTCTAACTCACAGAGGTGACTATAAAACTATTTACAGAACATTTAAAAGAGCTTACAAAGGTGAGATGGTCGAAATCACCCCTATGCTACTTAATGAACCAATCGCATTAACACCAAATCATCCGGTCTTAGCATTAAAATCAAATAAAAAAATTTTAGAATGGGTAGAAGCTGGAAAATTAGAAAAAGATGATAAAGTAGTATTTCCAAGAATAAAAAAAATTAAAGATAAAAAAATCCTAGTCATGTCTAGTATGTTAGATGGAATTGTAGAAAACGGCTATTTTTATAGTATTGGGAGCAACCAATATAGGTCTGGATTTAAACACGGTTCATCAAATCCTATTCCAAATCAAATTAAAATTGATAAAAATCTAATGAGAGTGTTTGGTTACTACATTGCAGAGGGTTCGACAAGAGACAAAAATAGGCAACTTGTTTTTAGCTTTAATACTAATGAAAAAAGCTATATCGATGACGTTTGCTCAATCATGAAAAGTAAGTTCAATTTAAAAGCCCATATCGAGAAGGGTAAAAGAAACACAATGTATTTATGTTTTATGTCAAAACCTTTAGCTTGTCTTTTCATTAAACTTTTAGGCAAAAAAGCTAAAAATAAGAAATTACCAGCTTGGGCTCTTTATCTTCCAGAAGGAAAGTTAATTGAGATAATTAAAGGATTATGGAGAGGTGACGGATCCTTACAGAAATACAAAAGAAGAAATAAAGAATACTATTATTTTTCTTATTTTACCACGTCCGAGCTTTTGACACATCAATTAAAGTTGTCGTTGTTAAAACTCGGTTTTATACCCTCTATACATTATAACAAAAAAAGAGGGGAATATCAAGTAAGAATTAGTGGCAAGCAAGTGATAGAATTCGGAAAGAGAATCGGATTCCCTTTACCTAAATTGAAGATTAAATCTCATAACTTTGGATGGGTAGACGAGAATTATGTCTATCTACCAATCAGAAAGATAAAAAGATTTAAATACGATGGGTTTGTCTATAATTTAGGAGTGGAGAGAGATAATTCTTATGCAACTTCATCTTTTGTTGTTCATAATTGTATGGCTTTTAACTTAAAGAGAACAGAGCCTGCAGGAGTTGCTCTTGAAAAAATTATAAATCAGCTTTTAGAATCTAAACAAAAATTTTCTATAGATGATATAATAATAAAAATTAGAGACGATAAAGAAACTTCTCAAGAAGTAAAAAGTGCTTTAGAAAACATGCTTACAGTAGCAAACCAATGGGGAGTCTTTGGTGAAAAAGGAATTAACATAGATGATATAATTCAACCAGGCCAAATTTCGGTGGTTGATGTTTCTAGGCTAAGGGCAACAGAAGCTTGGAGCGTAAGAAACTTTATAGTTGCAATAATAGCGAGAAAAATTTATGAGTATCGTTTATTGGCGAGAAAGGAAGAGGAGATAGCCAAGCTTGAAAGAAGAGAACTGGAAAAAAGATACCCTATGGTCTGGCTTATCGTTGATGAAGCCCATAACTTTTGCCCTTCAGATTTTGAAACAGTCTCTTCCCAACCTTTTCTAACGATAGCAAAGCAAGGAAGAGAGCCAGGAGTAAGCTTAGTGGTAATAACACAAATGCCTAATAAAATCCATCAAGATATTTTAAGCCAATGTGACTTGGTAATTTCTCATCGCTTAACTTCTAGGGACGATTTACAGGCTTTGCACGCTGTCTATCAAACTTACATGGCTGAAGAAATAGAAAAAATGATTAACAGGTTGCCAAGGTGGCCTGGTGCAGCTTTAATTCTTGACGACAATCTAGAAAAAATTTTTACGATAAACGCTAGGCCTCGCTATTCATGGCATGCAGGTGGAACTGCTATCGTTGTTTAAAAAGACGAAATCCTAACTATTAAATTTTCTTCTACCAAATCAACAAACTTTTTCCCCGTAAGTTTTTAAAATGGTTTCGTTCAAATAAATTGGAACTTCATAGTCAGTTCTTGCAGCTATAGCCAAAGCATCGCTAGGCCTTGAATCTAAACCAAGAATCAAATTCCCTTGCCTCAAAAAAATTTTTGATATGTAAGTTATTCTCCAGCTACAATTTTCCTCTGGTAGGCAAGTTTCATTTCTTGCTTCAGTTATCTTTACCATAAGAACTTGAATTCCAAAATTTTTAAGCATATCCTTTATCAAATCATGAGTATAAGGTCTTGGTCCAAGAATTCCTTCCATACCCCTTCCTATAGAAATTGCTTGATTTTTGTCAACAATCATGCTTATTCGTTTGCAGTTGCTTGTTAGCTTAACAATCCCTTCCTCTTCTCCTAACTCAACTGAAATAGAGGAAGGAACAAAGCCTATGGTTGAAAGTTGAGGTAAAGCCAAAAAGCTTGAAAGAAAGCTGTTAATCAAATACCAAAAGAATAAAACTGCTAAGACTAAAATTAAGAAAATTGTTGTTAGCTTGTAAATGTTTCTCTCTTTTTTCATAATTTTTAAATGGGTTTAGGCTTTTAAATTTCTAAAATACAGTCTTCCAAATTCTTATCATTCCTCAACCTTACAAAAGCAGGAGCCCTTAGTTGCAAATCTTTTGTTATTTCCATAAACTTTACTTCACATATGAGCTTAGGCTCAACCCAACTTACTTCTAAATCAGAAGGAAGCTTTGGCTTTTCTTCCAAAGGACAACGATCAATTTTTAATTTTTTCAATTCTTCTGTGAGCTCAGCATACCCTTTTTCGTCCAACCCTGTGCCGCACCTTCCAACATACTTTAGTTTTCCTTTATGGAAGCAAGCCAAAACCAAAGCACCAAAGTATTTTTCTCTCCAGCCTTCACCTTTTGTATAACCTACTATAACGCAATCCAAAGTTTTTAGGAACTTTATCTTTAGCCAATTCTTGCTCCTCTTACCTATTTCATACTTTGAATCTAAACGCTTTGCCATTATTCCTTCTAGTCCTTTTTCTCTTGCTTTCTCAAAAAGCTCTTCTCCCCTTCCGATTATGTAGCTTGAGAGCATTATTCTTTTGTCTTCTTTAACAACTTTTTCCAAAATCTTTTTCCTTTCAATCAAAGGCTTATCTATTAAATCTTCGCCGTCTAAATGCAAAATATCAAAAACAACATAAGTAGCTGGCATGATTTCTGAAAGTAATTTTATTCTTAGTTTTTCATCAACATGCTCCCTTGTTTGCAAAGCAGTAAAATCAGGCTTACCTTCTTTAAAAACAACTATTTCTCCATCTATCACAACTTTATTTGCGTTTATGTTTTCATAAATTTTTTGAAGTTCCGGATAGTTTGACTGAAACCATTTTAGCCTTCTGTTAAGAAACCTAACTTCTTTTTTCTCTTTGTCTATGTAAGCTATCGTTCTCGTCCCATCAAGTTTAACTTCAAAACAAAATTCCTCTGAGTTAAAAGGCTTGGAGATTTCAGCAAGCATTGGTTTTATTATTTGTTCAAAAAGCGTCATAATTAGATTTTATAAAAGAAACTATTTCTTTTCTTCCTTTTTCTTTTTCACAGTTTCTATGCTTGCTTTCAAAGCTTCTACTAACTCCTTAGTCTCAGGAATCTTTTCTTCTTTTATCTCAATTTCCTTTCCTTCTGCTCTTGCTTTTATAAGTTTCATGAGCTCTTCTGTATAGTTGTCCTTAAACTTCGAAACATCAAACTCTGATTCTGTAAGCTTTGAGATTAAAGCTTGAGCAAGCCTAAGTTCTTCCTCTTTTACAGTTACCAAGTTTTTAAGCTCACTAAGCTCTTCTATATCTTTTACTTCCGAGAGGTATCGAAGAATATGCATGGCTAAACCTTTTTTGTAAGCTCTTATAGCTACTAAATACTCCTTATTCCTCATCACAACTTTTCCTATAGCAACCTTGTTAGCAATTCTCAAAGCCTCAACAAAAAGAGAGTAAGCCTTCACTCCTGTTTCTTCTGGAGCAATGTAATAACTTTTCTCTAAGAATATTGGGTCGATTTGCGAAGCATCAACAAACTCTTGAATTTCTATTGCTTTTGTTGTTTTCAATCTTAGTTTTTCCAGGTCCTCTTTCTTTATTATTACATACTTTTCCTTAGTTATCTTGTACCCCTTTTCTATATCCTCATAAGCAACCTCTTTCTCGCACTTAGGACACCATCTCTTATAAACCAATGGAGTCCCGCATTCTTTATGCAAATTGTTAAAAGAGATTACTCTGCTTTCAGTAGCAGGATAAATTTTTATCGGAATGTTAACTAAACCAAAAGATATGCTTCCTGAAAATATTGCTCTTACCATTTTCTCACAATTTTAAATTTAAGTTATATAATTTAAATTCAACTTTCTCGCATATCTTATAACTTCTTCAAATTCTTCTCTTGTTATGTTCCTATTTATATCAATATGCTCTACGGCTTTAAATTCTGGCCTATACTGGTCCATGATGTTAACTATACATTTGTCTCTAATATTTTTCGCTATCCATTCTAATACTGGCTTGCTACAGCAATCAACGTGATTTGGCAAGACCAAATGTCTAACAGTAACTTCAGCTTGGCTTGCAGCTATCGAATGATTTCTTGAAACTATTTCAAAATAATTTTTAACTTTTGAAAGCCTTAACGCACATTCATCATTACCGTACTTGAAATCTGGTAAGTACAAGTCAACAATCCCTTCCAAAATCTTCATGGTTTTTTCACTCATGTAAAAGTTGGAATTCCAAACTACTGGAACGTTAGCATTACAATACTTTAAGCTTTCAAGTATGCTTAAAAGGTTTGGTGTAGGCTCACCACCAACCAAATTAACGTTTCTACAGCCTTGCTCTCTTCTTCTTTCAATAATTCTTGCCAGTTCTTTTGGAGTAATCAAATAACCCTGCTCAAACCATTGGCTTATCGTATAGTTCTGGCAATACTGACAATGAAAATTGCAGCCCATGAAAAAAACCGTGTGACTTGGGGTAATGAAGGCTTCTTCCCCCAAATGAACAGTTTCAGAAGAGATCAAACTTTCTCTTCCAACTTTGCACTCACCTTTTTCACCTTTTAACCTGTTTATCCCACATTTTCTTTCACACAGCTCACATTCTTCCATTATTTCTCTTGTAAGCATAATTTTTAAGTCGATTAAAGAGTAGCGAGGAGTTTCAAGTTCCTTCAACTTAATTTTCTTCTTATCACAAACTTCCCTTATCTCGTAGAATTTCCTCATGAGTTCAGAATGAATTTTCCAAAGTTCTTCTGAACTTAAACTTTTTTCAAACTCAAAAACTATCCTTTTTGCTACTTGAAAATTTGCCCAAGCTTGATTTTCTACTGCCTTAACATACCTTGGCAAAATTCTCTTGACCATAGGTTCTTCTAAGGCTCTTGCTGCTTCTGGTCTTATAAGGTAAAAGTAGTTAACCATAATTATTTTTTATAAACAAGCTTTAATTAAACCATCGAATAAGGGAGCAGGCTTTAAAGGCCTAGATTTAAATTCAGGATGAGCTTGAGTTGCTACAAAATACTTATGATTTGGTAGTTCTATGAACTCAACAAGTCTTTTGTCTGGCGAAACACCAGAAAATACCAAACCATTTTTCTGCAGGATTTTATGGAATTTTGGGTTAACTTCATACCTATGCCTATGCCTTTCACTAACTTTTCTTTTTTTACCGTACAAATTCCAAACCAAACTACCTTTTTTAAGAATTGCAGGATAAGCTCCCAACCTCATACTTGCTCCATACTTTGATTCTTTTATAATTTTTTTCTGTTCAGGTAAAATATCAATAACAGGATAAGGTGTTTTTGGGTCAAACTCTGTGCTGTTTGCTTTTTTTAAACCACAAACATTCCTTGCAAACTCAACCACTGCTAATTGCAAACCTAAACACAAACCTAGAAAAGGAATGTTTTTCTCTCTAGCATAATTTATGGCTAGAATTTTTCCTTCTATTCCAGTTTTTCCAAACCCTCCTGGTACAATTATTCCCTGAACCGAATCAAGAATAGAAAGTTTTTTCTCATCTTCTTCAAACTCCTTTGAATCAATCCATTCTATTTGAGGCTTAACGTTATTATTAGCTGAAGCATGCTTCACAGCCTCTATAACAGATATGTAAGAATCTGGCAATCGATACAGACCAATATCAAAGTATTTCCCAACTATACCAATTTTTACAGTCTTTTTTGCATTATTCATCTTTTTTACAAAATTTTTCCATTCATTTATTCTAGAAGCTTTTGCCTCAAGTCCAAGTTTTTTCAGTATCTTATCCCCTAACTTCTGTTCTTCAAATATCAAAGGCAATTCATAAACGTTCTCAAGATTTGGGTTTGAGATTATATCCTCTTTTTTCACGCTACAAAAAAGTGCTAACTTATCTTTTCTTACTTCATCCACAGGTTCTTCTGACCTGCAAATTAAAAAATCTGGCTGAATTCCTAAAGACCTTAATTCTTTTACTGAATGTTGAGTTGGTTTTGATTTCATTTCCCCAACAGTCCTAAGAACTGGCAGGTATGTCACATGAACAAAAATAACATCCTCTCCTTCAAGTTTCATCTGTCTAGCAGCCTCTAAAAATAAAACATTTTCATAATCTCCTACAACTCCTCCTATTTCAACAAGAACAAAATCTACTTTTGTTTTTTTAGCAACAAGCTTAATCCTTCTTTTTATTTCGTCTGTTATGTGAGGGATTGGTTGGACAGTTTTACCCAAATATTCACCTTTTCTCTCCCTTTCAATAACTTTATAATAAATCTGTCCTGTGGTTATGTTGTGCTCTTTACCTATATCTGTATCAAGAAATCTTTCATAATGCCCCAAATCTTGATCTATTTCTCCTCCATCTTCAGTTACCCATACTTCACCATGCTCAGTTGGTCTTAAAGTGCCAGCATCTACGTTGATGTAAGGATCTATTTTAATTGCTGTAGCAGTATAACCTTTAAGTTGCAAAACTTTTCCTATAGAAGCTGTTGTTATCCCTTTTCCTAGGCCAGAAACTACCCCTCCAGTTATAAAAATATATTTACTCATATGTTTCTTTCTATGTAGTAAAGATTAATATCTTTTTCTCTTTTTCCAGAACTTGTCATAAATTTTTCTAAACCAATAAGCTTTGGTTCTTTTCAAGTTTTGTCTGACATGGAAAAATCTTTTTTTTACTCTTACCATAAACTCACTTATAGGCTATATTTAGAATTTTTATCGTTAAGAAATCTGCTCCTCCGTACAGAGTATACAAAACATCATAGTTAGCATAGCTTGTGTTTAAATGAATTAAAGCCTCTGCCTTTGCTGAGCTCTTGCCAAGGTTTAAACCTTCAGAATAGCCAAAACCATAAGAACTTTCTTCTCTATCGTCTATGAAGATAGAAGTATCAGAAGGAGTTAGGTTTATGTCTTTTACCTTGAAATGGATGATTTTGATAAGTTTGCTCGTGTTTATAAATTCATAATTTTCTTTGCTTCCTTTCTTTAGGACCCCTACTCTTATAAATTCATTTTCTAAGACGATTTCATTTTCACCATCATTATCCAAATCATATTCTTTGGCTACAGCATTTTTTCCTGAAATTAAAGCAATATTTTCTTCTTTTAAAAATCCTGGCTCTACTAAATAGCTTTTTGGTGAATAGTAAAACTCAATGCTGTTTGTCTTTTCATTTATTTTATATTCCCCGTCTGTGATTTTTAGAGAGACTGACCTAAGGCTACCTATTCCTTCTGTTGCAACTTCCTCTACAACTTCGGATATTAACTTTAAGTTTTCCAAACCTTCATTAATTACAGAAGATTCTCTTGTCCTTTCCATCATCGGCATCCCAAGAAGGAGAACTAAGGCTATCCCAGAAAAAACTATCAAAATAACCATCACATACGCTATTAATGGGCTAACTCCTTTTAACATCTTCTCACTTCTATTATTGGTTTATTTTCTCCGGTCACACCAGAATACTCAACACAGATTTTGTTTGTTCCAGTACTTAGGCTCTCGCTTCCTTTTATCAAAATTTTATCGTTCCTTAAAATTATAACCACAGAACCTGGGCCTTCGGGATAAACTGAAAATGCCTGCGCAGGCATACCATATTTCTCGATAGTATAGATTTTATTCTCGATTTCTTCGCACGTGCCATTAGTAAAAGCTAAAATTAGGCTTGTTCCTTCAGCTTTTTGTTTAAATTCAACTTTATAATCTTCTTCTCCTTGACGTGCTGAAAAAGAAATAAGGTTTAAATCCTGCTTTCTTCCTGAATAGATTAAACTTGCTAGAATACCTTTTTCAAATTCCTCCTCGTCATAGGTGCAAACATAAAAATGAGATAAGTTGATAGGATAACCTATTATTGTTATGTTTGAATTGTCTATACTTCCGTTGATTTCACCAATTTTATAAAAGTCGTTTGTTTTACTAGCTCCCAAATGGTAAACAAACCTAAACCTCACATAACTTACTCTACTCTGTGCGCTAAGAGAAACTGTTAGAAAACAAAATACCAAAAACGATAGGATAAAAAAGACCACTTTTTTCATATTTAATTTTTACTTTTTTATTAAATTAAGGAAGCTCGTAATTTTTTAAAATTTTGTCCATAAGCTTAGCACTTTCGCTTTCTAGCACTATATCAAAAAATATTATAAACTTGCTTTTTCCAGTCTCAACTTCTACCGGAATTTCTTCTTGTTCTTGGGAATACGGAGTTTTGTAGAAAATTTTTAAACTGTAGCTTGCATTTTCGCTAGGAAGATTAAAGCTTGTAGTTGCTTTTTCTCCATCTTTTATGTTTCCAAATTCCTCAAAAGAGTTGTTAAGACTTATGTTAAGAAGAATTATCTCGTGTCCTAAAAGATTTTTTAAACTTACGTTTAGCGCATTATTTTCTAACATAGCTTCTACAAGAAGAAGTTTGAGGTTCAAAGTTCTTCTTTTAAAAGAGTTTCTTGCAAATTCAGCAAAATTTTCAACGTTTTTTGTTATGTTCTCTTTTTCATAAACAGAAAATTCCACACTTTTTACCATTTCTCCTTTAACATTTTCGAACTCAAAAAAAAGGCTTCTACCTTCTTTTATTTCTTGAAAACTAATGCTTGCTTTGATTAAGGCAAGAATTGTTATGAAAATTACTGCTATTATCAAGAAAGCTTGACCTTTCATCCTACCACATCCGCAAAATAACTTCTCTTGGCTCTAAACTCCCAAAATTCCCAGCTAGAAGGTAGCTTACACTTGCTATTTCTTCTCCTGAGCTAGGTATTAAGCAATAATCCTTGCAAACATATACTTCATAGCTAACTTGATAAGGTAGCAGGTTAGAGAGCTTATTTTTGATAGTTTCAGTATCGTTTGCCATAGCATATTTTCTTAGTTCATCGTTTTGATCAAGAATTTTCAAGGCTTTTAGACCAATTTCTTTTAAATCAGCTTTTGTTTCTATTTCTTCTTGAGAAAAAACTACTAATAAAAACATGATGATTAAGAAAATTGCAACTATTGCTTCTCCAACGTACAAGGCCATCATTTCTCACTTATTTCCAGGTAAAAATTATAATTTCCAAGGGCTTTTACGAGGTCATCATAATTAATGTTTCTCAGTTCTTTTAGCTTACTTATAGATAGCATCTTTAATTCCTGTAGAGGATAAACCTCAACAGTAAAGTTTGGTGCTTCCTCGAAAGGAACCGAATAATTCGAGTCTTTAACTGTGTTTTCTGCTGAAAAATAAAGGAAGAAAATTTTTGTTTGGTATGCCGAGAAATTGGATTTTAGAACTAGGTCAGAACTTTTTAAATACCTACTCTCGCAAAAAGTTTGGTTGTACAGGCTGAACTCAACCTCTCTATTTTCCTCGTCATAAACTCTTACGGTAGAGTTCCAAGCTTTTTTTCCACATGTCTCATCAAAACTTAAAGATAATTTTATGATTGCGTTAACCCTATCATCACCACTAACTTCTGAAATTTTAACTGGCAGTTTAAAAAGTTCTGTTGTTAGGTTAAGCTTTAAAGGAATGAACAGGTTGTAAGCAATAGTTTTTAAGTTAGCTATTTTAGAATATTGTGAATATTTTGTCAAGTAATTAATTACGAAAGCTAAACTAATTCCTATTATTACTATGAAAATCCCAACAGCTACGGTAAAATCGATTTGAATCGGCATCAGCTTTCCTCAAATTCTATTTTTCCAAGTATAATTTTATCGCTAACGACATTATTTAAATTGCATCTGTAATAACTCAAGCCTGGGCTTTCCCCACTTTTAATTTTTCCTTGAAAATCGACTCGAATGTCTGGCAATTTTCTTTCAACAGTTTCTAAAGGTTCCTGGATAGTTTTTGCTGTTATAGTTAGGTTTCCATCGTAAGATTGAACATAAATTTCATAATTTCTACTTGAGATTTTTTGGGGAAATTTTAATTTTACCTCTTCTATTAAAATACAAGATGAATTTTCTGGTAAATATTCTGAATTATTAGCAAACTCATAGCTTGTCAGTACAGAGTTAGATAATTGGAGAGCTAGAATTTCTAAATTACTTCTCATTTGATTTTTTAAAAAATTTGAATAGAATGAAAAAAACATTATAGAAGAAAATACTATAAGGATTACACCTAGTAAAACTGCTAAAGTATAGCTTATTAAAACGGCCTGCCCTTTCATCAATTAAAATTGGTACGAGTAAGATAATATTTATTAATCATTAAAAACAAAAATAAAAGTATGAGAAAAGGAATATCTCCACTTGTAGCTGCAGTCCTACTAATAGCAGCAACCATGGGAATTGCCACAATTTTAACTTATTGGGCGTCAACTTTTATCAAGTCTTCATTGCCAGAAGTCGCAAACCAAAGCTACAGCCCATGCCTCTACGCAGATTTCAACATATATTCCTGTAGCTATACAAATTCAACACCAACAAAAGGAAACATTACGTTAATTCTAAAGAATCTTATGAACGTTGAACTAAGGAATTTGACCGCTACAGTATTTTACGCAGGAAATATAAAAAGCTACAGTTTACAGCCAGATAATGTGCTACCACCAAACATTTACAAAGGTTTTACGGTAGTAGACGTTGACTTACCATACAATAAAGTTGTAATAACTACCCATTGTCCATATGTAGAAGAAGAGTCAACATGCCAGTAAAAGGGATTTCCCCCCTGGTAGCTACAGTGCTACTAATAGCTTTCACAGTAGTCGCAGCTTCGGTAATTTCTCTTTGGTTGATGCCTTTTTTAACAAAATTTTTTCAGTCAACAACAGAAGAAACTGATATCCGGCTTAAATGTAGCAAGGGGGGAGTTTCTCTTTTTGATTTAGAGTATAATTCATCTTCTTCTTATCTTTCTGGAAAGATTGAAAACACTGGTTCAGTTTCCTTAGGAAATTTTTTTATGGAAATAATTTATACAAATTATACAGTAGAAAGAAAAGAGTTATGCTACTCTGGAGGAGCTGCAGTAACATGTGAAAGCTCAAATTTAACACTTTTGCCGAGGAATTTAATCGCTTTTAACTTCCAAATTCCAAGCAATTATGATACTTTAACGATCAGTACAAACTGTTCTGCTTACGGGGTTTACGATAGGGTAACAAGAGAAGAAATTACCCAAATATAAGAAAGACCAGTATACCAACACATATCATGAAAAGACTGTGTTTTATTCCTGCTATAGTTGCTCCTTCAGACATCTTCCCAACTATCAAACCAGCAAAAAATCCTTGAATGATTATGAGGTTTTGAAAGAGTAACTTATACCTTTCTCCCAGACCTTCTTCATATTTTTGTTCAAGCGGGCTTTTAGGTTGAGAAAGGCTTGGGATTAGAAACCTTTGCATTATTATTATAACTACCAAGAAGACAAAAAAAATCACATAGCCTGTAATCATTTGGGATTGAAGATAAAGCATTCTTTCTGCTCTTAACCTTTCTATTTCTAAGGCAGTGTTACTAAGAGCTTCTAGAGTATCTGTTAAGTTACCGCCAAACCTATGGGTCTCGATGACACTTGAAACAATCCTTCCTATAACTTTTGACTTACTTTCTTTTGCAAAATTTTGAAGGACTTTATCAACGTTTATTCCCCAGTCAACTTGAGCAGCCATTTTTTTAACGTAAGGACTTAAGGTTTTATAATCGTTAGAAGAAAGTGCTTTTAAGGCTTGAGGTATTGTCATGCCACTTCTAACGCTTTCTACAAAATCTCTTAGAAAAACTGGAAAAATTTCTTCTAATTTTTTTACTTTTCTATGTTCCTTATACCTTAAAAAAATTATAGGTGAAGCAAAAACTAAAAAAGCAACTACCAAAATGATTTGAAAAATATTCTTTACGTCAGAAAAGAGAAAGAAAGCTAAAAGAATTAAAAAAGTAGCTAAAAAACCACTTGGAATTAGCGATAAAATTTCACTTCTCTTCACATCTCTACCTCCACACCTCTTAAGAACATCAAAAACCCTATGTTTAAAACTGGAAGAATTATGTAAATTGTTAACTCCATTAAGTTTAGAATCTCAAAACCACCTATAGTGCCTGCTCCTGGTATAGTGTTCATCACAGCAAACAGGGAAATTATGAAAAGGGGGGCGGCAATTAACAGGCCAGTATAAATTTCAGCATAAGTTGTTAGCTGCTGCAAAAACCTTTCTCTTCTCATTCTCCACTCAAACAATGCTCTTGTGCCTGCAGTTTTCAAATACTCCTTCATACTTCCTCCTGTTTCTGTTGTTGTAACAAAGCCGAGCAGAACTTGCCTTAAGCTCTCGGAAGGAGTTCTCTTTGCAACTTCTCTAGCTGCAGTCAAGGGGTCTATACCAAAACTTTCTATGTTTCTAACAACTTTTTTCATCTCTTGAGCTACTTCACCATATTCCTTAAAATTGCTTATGATTCTAAAAATAACATAGGGTGGAACTCCAGATTCTGCTATAGCTCCCATATGAGTTAAGACAAAAGGTAGGTTTGTCTCTATGTTTCTTTTCTTAGATTGCATGATTTGATAAGGCGAGAAAAAGAGGGTAAAGATACAGATAAAGGAAAAGATTAGTGGAGCGAGTATAACATAAAATAGAAACAAAAACTCTGGCAATTTTAAGAAAAGAAAAATAAAATAAGAGGAAATAAAGGTTACGGCAAAAACTATTAAAGTTGTTAGGATACTCATGCTGACATAACTTCTAACAGGGATTTTAATTCCAGATTTGACTAAACTTTCCTTCAAAAAAGAAAAAAGCTCAGGTTTTTTGTCCACAATTTTTCCGAACAAAAGGGTTGCAAATCCTATGTAATTCATCAAATTCCCTATTTTTTCCCCTTTTTCAAAATTTTTGTTTGTTTATAATAAAGTTTGATGTATTTTGTTACTTCAACAAAATCTTTTATTCCCTTTTCTTTTAAACTTTCGAGAAACCTCTCTCTTCTTTTTATCTCTTTCAGAGCATCTTCTACCTTCCCTCCTATTTCTTCCACTATCTCTTTTAATTTAACACTTTCATAAAATTTTTCATAAGTATCTCTAGTTGGGTTCCACCTAAAAACAGGGTTAGCCTTTACTTCGTTGGTCTTAGGGTCAACAGATTGAATTTCTACTACTTCTTTAATTCTTCTAGCAGATTCCCCCTTTTCTTTTGCATGAACCATTATAACAATAACATCTAAACTTTCTATAAGCGTGGGAGGAAGTTCTATCGGTGGTGAAGTAAGCCTTTTAATAACAGTATCAACACTTCCTGCATGAAAAGTGCTCAAACAAGGGTGACCAGAACTCATTCCTTGGAACATTACGTAAGCTTCCTTCCCTCTTGTCTCACCAACTATCACATAGTCCGGGTTTTGTCTAAAACTTTCCTTAAGTAAATCAAAAAGTGTGACTTCGCCGTATTTTTCACCACTTGGCATAGGAATACCAAACCCAGCTCTAGCTAACGTGGGTATCCAATGTTCGTGAGGAATTCTTATCTCTCTTGTATCTTCTATAGAGACAATTTTTGCTTCTGAAGGGATGAACATCGATAAAGTGTTAAGAAAAGAAGTTTTACCTGTTGCCACTCCTCCTACAATTAGAATAGAGGCTTTATGTTCTATCAAGTACCAAAAGTATGCAAGCATTTCAGGACTTGCTGTTCCTAACTCAATTTGTTCTATCGGAGAAATTGGTTTTGCAGTAAACTTTCTTATAGTAAAAGTCGGGCCTCTCGTTGCAACATCTCCTGCAAGTGTAGCAGAAACTCTTGAACCATCTGGTAAAGTACCTGAAAGTATAGGTTCGGCATAGCTTACGTATCTTCCACACCTTTCTGCTAATTTTATTACAAATTCTCTTAGCCTTTCTGCTTCTGTATAGACTATGTTTGTTTTAATAGAACCAAATTTTCTGTGAACAACATATACTGGAGTGTTAAGACCATCACAACTTATATCCTCTATGTTTGGGTCTTGGAGCAAAGGCTCTATCTCGTTCAAGCCAACAAAATTCCTGTAAATATGATACATTAGCTTGATGTAAGTTATCCTTGAAAGATTTAGGCCAAACTCTTTAATTATTTTTAAAACATTTTTTTGCAAGTATTCCATAGCCTTTGAAACGTCCCTAATCACGGTAAGCTCAACTTCTATCAGTTCTATTAAAGCTTCAGAAATTCTTCTTAAAATTTCTCTTTCTTTTTCTGTGAGTTCGGGTTCTATCAAGTTATAAACTAATTCTTGACCTTCTTTATCCCACTTTATATGAGCAAAAGCAAAAGGTTCGATTAAAGGATAAATGACGTTGACTTTTGTTATATCTTCATAACTCGGAATCTCTACTATCCTTTCTTGTTTTTTCAAAATAAACTCTGGGAAAGTTCTTTCACTTTTTTTTATCAGTTTTCTGTATAAAACTCCTTTTAGACTTTTTTTCAAGTCTATCATCTCATGTGTTTCTTTCTTACACTTTTTCCAGGTTTTGAAATACCCCAGAACCTTGCACAGCTTGGACAAAGCCTTATTTTGGTGTTCATGAGATGAATGAACCTTTTATCGGTCTGTTGAAGGATTAAAGGGTCTGTAATTCTAAAACCTTTAGTAACAACAAAAGTCTTATATCTAGGGACTTCTCTTTTACAAACCCCACATGTTACAGTAGTTTCACTTCCTCTTGATTTTGTGTGTGCATACTTTCTTCTGTACGGAGCAGTACTAACTGGCATATTACCACCTAACTCATAGTTGGTGTTTAGGAATATTAAACATTAATCTTTAAAAAGGCTAAGAAGTTTTGAAGGGTCAGCTTCCTTAAGTACAAATTCGTTTCCTTCCTTCTCATATCTTTCTAAAACTTTTTCTGTTGAGGCGTCTGTAGGCTCAAACCCCTTTATTTCTTTAAGCGATAAAGGTAGAGAAACTAAGCCTGTTTTTGAGTGAACAGAATAAGGGGCTCTCACTAAGCCTAAAGGTTTCATGCTCGCAGAGTCGAGCAATATTTTATCCTCCCTTTCTTCTTTCCCTAAAGTTTCAGAGGTCGTTATCCTTGGAATTTCCTTATCAACTTCCTTTTGAATTATCCTAACAAAATCAGAGAATAAAGTAAAGTAGTTCCTTTCTCTTTTTGTTTTTCCTTTCAACACCAAAGGCTGGTAAAACTCTGGAATTTCAAATTCTTTTATCAAGCTCCAAACTTGAAAACCTCTTGAGCCGGAGAATTTTATCGCAGGCTTCAAACCCAGTTTATCAAAAATTTTATAAGTTATTTCTGCTACTTCCTTCGTTTTTTCCCAAGAAACTTTTGGTCCAGGGTCGATATCAACAACAAGCCAATCTGGTCTTTCTATGCCAATTCTATGAACGCAAGGAATTACGTCAATATAATGGATGTTGATAAAAAACATCAAATCTTTTGGTGAGTTTAAAACTATTTTCTTACCTTTAAAATCTCTTCTGAAAAATCTTTTTTCTGTGAAAAGGCAGTAGAAGCCAATAAACCTGTTCTTGCAAAATTCAAAAACAGTGTTTAAAACAAAAGGATAATACTGCTTTGCCTTGTAGACGATGACCCAAGGCTCGTTAACTTTTCTTAAATCTTGCTCAACCTCCTTAATTATTTTACCAAAAAATTCTTTTCCTTTTTCCGTTACTCCATAAAACCCTTTTACTTCTTCCAAAAAGCCTTCTTTTATCAGATTTTCAAGAGTTCCTTTGATTTCCTCTTCAGAAAATTTCTTCAAATCACGAGAAACCTTTTCTCTTATATGTTTAAAATCAACCCTTTTTCCTACTCCCTTCATTGAAAACATGAGCAAAAGATAATCTTCAAGCTTTACAGGCATATTTTTAAATTACAATCATAATATAAATTTTATTTGGTTAGTATGTACGACGTAATAATAGTAGGAGGGGCAGCAGCAGGCTTAACTGCAGGAATTTATTCAGGTAGAAGAAAGCTTAAAACTCTAATCCTAACAAAAGATATAGGAGGGCAAGCAAGCCTAGCTTTTCAAGTAGAAAACTATCCGGGATTTCTAAAAATCCCTGGCTTTGAGCTAATGCAAAAGTTTTACCAGCAAGCAATAAACTCAGGAGCTGAAGTAGTTTTTGAAGAAGTTTTAGGGATAAAAGAAAAGGGAGAAAACTACTTGGTTAAAACAGCAAAAAAAGAATACGAGACTAAAACAGTAATTTTAGCTTTTGGTAAAACTCCTCGAAGCTTAAACGTTCCAGGGGAAAAAGAGTTTGTGGGAAAAGGTGTTTCTTATTGTGCAATTTGTGATTTGCCTTTGTTTAAAGGAAAAACTATTGCTGTAGTCGGAGGAGGGAACTCTGCTTTGGACGCTGCTTTAAACGGTAGTGAAATAGCATCAAAAGTTTATTTGATTCACAGAAGAAAAGAATTTAGAGGTTTTGAGGAATTAGTGGAAAAAGTGAGAAAAAAGGAAAACGTTGAGTTTATTCTAGACAGTGTAGTAAAAGAAATAAAAGGAAAAAAGTTTGTTGAGGCAATAATAGTTAAGAATGTTTTAACAGAGGAGGAAAAAGAAATAAAAGTCGATGGTGTTTTTGTGGAAATAGGTTTTGAAACAAAAATAGATTTTGTAAAAGATTTAGTAAAGGTAGAGAACGATCAAATAGTTGTGAACAAAAAATGCGAAACTTTTTATCCTAACAGCGATAAAATCAGGCCAGGAATTTTTGCCGCAGGTGATTTAACAGACAACCCTTTCAAGCAAATAGTTACTTCTGCTGCTGAAGGGGCTAAAGCAGCTTTGCAAGCTTACAATTACATAAAAGGAATCGATGTTCCAGTAACAGCTGACTGGGGGCATTAGAATGGAAATAGAAAATTTTGCAGACGAATTTGGACCTGAAAAAGTTGTAGAAGTTTATAACTCAAAAGTTGGTTTGAAAGGAATTTTAGTGATAGATTCAACGGCTAGAGGGCCAGGAAAAGGAGGAATAAGAATGACTCCTACAGTAAGCGTGGAAGAAGTTTTTAGGTTAGCAAGAGTTATGACCTGGAAGACTGCTTTAGCAGATTTGCCTTTTGGTGGAGCAAAGTCTGGAATAGTGGCCAATCCAAAAGAAATATCAAAAGAAAAGAAGAAAGAGCTGCTTTTTGAGTTTGGTAAAGCTTTGAAGCCATTTTGTCCAAAATATTATATAGCAGCTCCAGATGTCAACACAGGAGAGGAGGAAATGAGATGGTTTGTTGAAGGTAACGGCTCTTTAAAATCAGCAACAGGAAAGCCAAAAGAGTTAGGGGGGTTACCTCATGAGCTTGGCTCAACTGGTTATGGGGTTGCTATAGCAACTCTAGTTGCTTGCAAAAATTCAAGACTTAAAATAAATGAAGCAAGAGTAGTGATAGAAGGTTTTGGAAACGTCGCGACTTTTGCCTTTAAACATTTAGCAGAATTCGGGGCAAAGGTAATCGCTGTAAGCGATAGCAAGGGTTGTGTTTACAACCCAGAAGGTTTAAACTTTGATGAACTGTTAAGAGTAAAGAAAGAAACAGGAAGCGTGATAAATTATTCTCAAGGAAAAGTTTTGAAGAATGAAGAGCTTTTTGGCTTAGATTGTGACATACTGATACCAGCCGCCCTTTCTGATTCAGTAAATGAAAGTAATTTTGAAAAGATAAAAGCAAGAATTATAGTCGAAGCTGCTAACATAGCGATAACAAAAAAAGCAGAGGAAGAACTTTACAAAAAAGGAATTTTGATAGTTCCCGACTTTGTAGCAAACGCAGGAGGGGTAATTTCCTCTTATGCAGAATACAGAGGTTTTGATGAGAATAAAATGTTTAGGCTTGTTGAAAGAAAGATAAAGAAAAATACTAGACTAGTTTTGAAAAGAGCAAAGGAAAAGCAAGTAAAGCCAAGGGAGGCAGCTTTAGAAATAGCAAAAGAAAGAGTGAAGGAAGCGATGGAATCAAGATGAGGTTAGCTATAGTTTCGCCTTTAAAAAAAGATAGAATCTTAAAAGCTGTTAAAAAGTTTGGCTTTGAGGTTGACGAAAAAAATCCCGATTTTATTCTTTGTTACGGAGGAGATGGAACAGTTTTGTATGCAGAAAGAGTTTTCCCAGGAATTCCAAAACTCGTTATCAAAAAGCCTTCAAGCATTTGCAAAAAATGCGAGTATAAGATTAACTCGCTCAACAGAGTTTTAAAAAAAGTTTCTGACAAGAACTACAAGATAATCGAAGAAATGAAGCTTGAAGCTAGAACAAAAGGAAAAAAACTGATAGCTTTAAACGAGGTTCAAGTACACAATAAAAATCCTGTAAGAGCGATAAAATTTTCTCTTCATGCAAAAAGAAAAAGATTTGAGAATTTGTTTGGAGATGGAGTAATAATCTCAACTCCTTACGGATCAACCGCCTATTATTCTTCAACAGGAGGAAAACCTTTTAAAAAGGGGATAGGAATTTCTTTTAATAACTTGCATAGGAGAAAAATCAAAAGTTTTGTTTTGCAAGAGAATTCTTCGGTAAAAATAAAAGTTTTAAGAGGGCCTGCTTTAGTTTTAGCTGATAACTCTGAAGAGTTTGTTGAAGTTTCAAAAGGAAGCGTTAGAATAAAAAAAGCAAAAGAAAAAGCAAGATTTATAAAAGTAGTATAAATTAAATTATGACAGTTGTTAAAATAATCGAAGTCATAGGAACTTCTGAAAAAAGTTGGGAAGATGCGGTTCAAAAGGCTTTAGAAAGAGCGAGCAAAACAGTGAGGAACATTACTGGTATAGACGTCTTGGGTTTGAAGTGTGTAGTTAAGAACAATAAAATAGTCGAGTACAGAGCTAACATGAAAATCGCTTTTGTAGTTGAGGAGCCAGAATGAACAAACAAAAAATACTAGAGATTGTTAAAAAATGGGAGATAAGTGAAAATCCTGAATACAGAGTTTTTAGATGTGGTAAATGCCAAAAAACAATAAGAAAGGCTTGGCACGTTTGGTTGGAGGATAAAGGATTTAAATTAGAGGTACATTTTTGCAAAAAGTGTTTTAAGGATTTAGAATAAGTTTTTTAAGTACTGGTAATAATATTAATTAAAGCGTATATCGGCAAAAAATTTTGTAAACGGTATACGCAGAGTTTTCTGCGTAATTAATAGGTGGTAGAAATGAGTTTAAAGGAAAAGCTTAGAAAAATTGGCCCATGTCTGTGGGAACTGCCAAAAGAAGCTAAAACAGGAATGAAAGTACCAGCATGGCTTTTCTTGTCAGAGAAACTTTTGAAAGAAGTGGAAGAGGGAGCTATCGAGCAAGCAGCTAACGTAGCTTTTTTGCCAGGAATTTACAAGCATAGTATTGCTTTACCTGACATGCACTTCGGCTACGGGTTTCCCATAGGCGGAGTGGCTGCTCTAGATTTTGAAGAGGGAGGTCTAAGCCCCGGTGGAATTGGGTTTGACATTCCAGTTAAAAACTGGGTCAAAAAATTGCGGGGTTAGACTACTAAGAACAAACTTAACAGA
>JBMFPE010000011.1:0-12233 GCA_049969275.1 Candidatus Aenigmatarchaeota archaeon
CAATTCCACGGTAATGCTTGATAGCTTCTTCAATCTTTTTCAAAGAGAATGGGTCTAACTCGTATTTTTTAGTTCCTTCCATCTATTTTAGATTTAGAAAAAAAATAAATTTAAATTTTATTAGCGCCCTCGGTGGGATTTGAACCCACGACCTACCGGTTAACAGCCTCACCTTTCCTTTCGGAAATCGGGTGCTCTACCACTGAGCTACGAGGGCTTTTCAAAAACTTCTCTAATATATATTGAAAAAAATTTTTAAGTAAGTTTATTTTAAGGTAAAAAATCCTTTTTCTCTATTTTTTCTGGTAGGTAGTTTTCTGTTATAAACTTCAAGCCTTTTCCTGACAAAGCTTCCAACTCAGCTTTTATTTTTCTTTCGATCATCAGCTTTAACTCTCTTTGCCAAGCTGGGTGCTTAAACCACTCGTAACTCATCATTTCTTTTGCTCTTTTTATGTCAACTTCTTCTGCTCTGATAGTAAAATCTTTCAAACCAAATTTGTCTATATCGCTTATAGTTAAACCCAAAAATTTTGCGTTAGGTGTTCCCAACCTATCTGATACGTGAGCTAAACTCATCGAGCCATATTTTATCACAGAATAAATATACCATCCGTAACTATCTGCATCAGAAAAAACATAAACTGGTAAGTTAAATTCTGTAGCCAATCTTTGGATAAGCCTTCTGGTCCCTCTTGCTGCCTGGCCTTGAGTAGTTACCAAAATGCATTTATGTCTTTTCCAAAATTTATCTTCATGCAATCTCTCGAAAGCTGCATTTTTTTCTATAGCGATTATAAAATCGGCATTAACTTTTTTAAATTCCACATCTTCTACGTTGCTAGGTATCGCCCAACCACCTGAACCTAGTTTGGACCAATCGATCTTGTCTCCTCTGTCTTTAATTATAACATCACCTACAACCCTACCCCTTACGTCTGCATTCAGGTGTAACTGCTCTCTTAAAACATCTAGCATTACTTCTAAATCAACAACTATCGGATCAGATTCGCTCTGCTCGTTAAAAGTGTTTTCTTGAGAGTTTGGCAAAGTTCTTTTTAAAGCATAAAATAAATCTCTCAAGCTTGTGTGAAGATTTTGCTCCAGAAGATCTTTGCAGAAAGCAGCCACTAACATAGTTTGCATGAACCTTTTTGCATGACCTGTATGGAAAAGAAATCTTTTTGCGCTCTTTTCTCCTAAAGTTAGCATTCCAGTCTTTTTATCGTAAATTATGTTTGAAAGTGAGCGAATAGGAACGTCTATACTAGGATTTTCTTTTTTCTCTATGTCAGTTAAAACCTTTTCTCCTAAACTTTCAAGTTTTTTCTCCACTTCTTTCAACTTTCCCCACCTCTTTAAGAGTTGTCTGCTTCACTTTTTTAACTTTTTCCTCTTCCTTTTCTTCATCAATTTTTTCTTCTGCTCCCTTTTCTAATTCTGCTGTTAAATCAATTTTTTTTCTTACCATATCCTCAAGTTTTTTCAAAATAGTCTTATAATCTTTTTTTGTAAGTTTTGCTACCGCTCTTGCAACTTCTGGTATATACCTTTCAAATATTTGTCTTCTTAAAAGTTTTTCCCTTGCCTTTCTTTTCTTCCTGATATAGCTTGCAAGCTCCCTTCCAGCATCCTGCAGAGCAAGTTTAATCTCCTTCACAATTTCTGGATAGTTTGCTATTGCCTGCTTCCCTTCAGAGGTGAAAGGAACCCAAACAGATGCAAAATGAACAAGAATAGCTAAAGGTCCAACCGGCAAAGATCCTGTAGATTGCTGTAAGCCGTACCTTCTCCAATCAACCTCTGCTATAGCCTCGGTTATAGCACAATCGCTCTGATGATACAACAAAGGAACTTTATTAGCAAACCTCAAAACTTTTGCAGTTTCATTTTCTGGTAGCTTACCCCCATACGCTAAACCACATTCAACCAAGAAGGGATATCCCCTATAAACTGCTGGTGGTCTTGAGACTGCAACATAATATTCGGCTTCGATTTCTTTTTTCAAACCTTCTTCTATTAATTTTTGTGTTAGTGGAGACAAGCAATTTGTTGGAGGAGCTATAAGTTTAACCATTTGCATTGCTTTGTGCAGCCTTTCTGATTCCTCTGGAGTTATTTCTTGCGGTTTTCTCTTTAATTCAATTTTTGCAAGTTTACAAATTTGTTCTGCAGAATTTCTTCCAACTCTACAAAATTCTGTAGTTAAAAAGCTAAACATATTTTTTGCTTTAGTATCTCTAAGCATTCTTCTCAAAATTCCAAGCTCAACTCCGTAAGGGTGCGGCTTAATTTCTTTTGGTTGAACAGGAATTTCTTGAGTTGCTCTTTTAAATTCTACTTTTCCGTTTGGCCCGTCAAAAGTAATATTAGCGTAAGGGTTTGCTATTGCTGCTTGCTTAAGATATTGTAGAACTGAAGGTGGCCTTTCTGTGTACCTGCCTTCTACTTCCATCTCTATTTTTACACCGTGCCACTTGTTTGGATTTTTTTCCCTTTTTACAGAAATTATATTGGGCTCGTTTTTTGCTACATCTATCATCAGCTCAAAAATGTTAATATCCTTACCAGTACTTGTGGTTATTTTTACTGGCTTGCCTGTAGTTAGTTGAGAATAGAGAATAGCACCATGAATTCCTAAACCCTGAATTCCTCTCGACTGTCTAAGTTTATGGAACTTACTTCCGTATAAAAACTTACCAAAGGCATAAGGAACTTTTGCTTCGATCACCCCTGGACCGTTATCCTCAACTATAACTTTAAACCTATCGATTCCAACCTGCTTAACTGAAACATAAATTTCTGGTAAAATGTTTGCTTCATTTGTCGCGTCTAAGGAATTATGTAAGAATATAACCCCACTTCCACCTAAAAATTTTTCATAGCCAGGAACAGAAAAATCATAAACATATCTATGCTTAGATTTTACAACTTTAATTTCTCTAATTGGTAAAAAACCAATATCACCATTAATAAGCAATTGCAGATTTTCAAGGTCTTCTTGAGACCATAAATCAATCTTATTTTGCCTTTTTTCTATAGCTTCTTCAAGACTAAGTTTAGCATTTTCGAAATTAAAATGTTCGTATGAATCAACAAATTTATAAGGAGAGTCAAAACTACTAGTAGGATTAAGTAGATGGATTGCTCTCCTTAAACCGCTTTCCTCTAGAGGGAGCCATTTGAGTGGTGATTTTTTTCTATTTTCTTCCAAACCATGAAAATAGATTTGATAAACTTTTTTACAAAATGATTTATAAGTTTTGAATTTTCTGATTCTTTCTTTTATAATACTTGTACTAAAGGGTATGCCGTTCAAAGCTAGAAGGTATTGAATCCCTTCTGCCAACTCTTTACTTACAGTAGCGACTGTAATTTTTTCTCCCCAGTAGCCATCTCCATTTATATAAGCTTTAAGGTATTCTAGTTGAAGATCGTTAGAAACATTAAAAACTATTTCAGGTATCTTCTTATCTGCAGCATGATTTCCTGCTTTTATAACATGCTTCATAACAAAAGAAAATATTTGAGAGTTAACTTTTACAGCAACACTTGACTCGTTAGCTTTATTTAAACCAATCTTAACTCTATCAAAAAGAGATTTGCTGCATTTATAAACATCTTCGATGTATTCTTTTTCATGTTTCCCGAAGGAAAAAGTAACCCATTTTTCATATAAACTTCCTTCTGCTGCAAAATATCCTAAAAGTCTCATCAACCTTTTGTCCACTTTAATTTTTGCTTTAATCCTCGATTTTCCGAATTTTTTGCTCAGGGATGCCCTACAATTTATTTCCAACGGATTTTTTCTGAAATAGTTAAAGGGAATATAATCAAACCTTTTCCAGTCTCTTGGTATGTTACTATAAAGATGTGAAATGCCATGAATTATTAAGTTTTCTGTCAAGTTTTCAGGTAATTTAAGAAATTCTTGAATTAAGTCAATTTCTTTTAACTCTTTCTTAAACTCGATCCTGTTCCTAGGGACAACAAGATAATCACCAACTTTTAAGTCTGAAACTTTATACGGAATTATTCTACCATTCTTTAACACAAAAACACTGTGTGAACTGGTAACTCTAACTTTTCTTCCACCAAGTGTGACTATCTCGAACAATTTATCGTGTAAAGGATGTCTGTGAACCGCGCTTATTGGCTTGAAGGAAATTTTAAACCTATCGTCAAAAACTAAAACTTCTATTCTAGAATTAAACTTCCTAACAGTTTCAATATCATTGTTAATCGTTCTTTCTGAATTCTCTATTATTTTATCTATGAATTCTCCGATTTTTACAAGTTTGATCTTTCCATCTTCTTTTATAATTACAGGTTCGGAATACTCCACAGAATTGTCGACAGCCTCTTTCACTACAGTTATCAAGCCTTTTGTCGGATTTTCATATCCTAGCAAATGTCTGTTTTTTTCGAAAAATTCTGCTACACTAACTTCCCTCATCTCTTTTGCCATTTTTTCAGCTATACTCTCTTCCATTCTTCTCACGCTCTTTGTTTTTCCAAAAACCTGTAGACCGAAGAGTGCAAACTTCCCGACAAAAGCATTTCTATTGCTTTTTTTGCAATCATTATTTTATCCCACTTCCCTATTATACTTATTGTCTTGCCATAAATTGAAATTTTCACGTCTGCGTATTTCTCTATAAGTTTTTTTGTTTTCCCTTCAGTACCTATAACTCTACCTCTTAAAGTTATTAACCTATTCCTAGACTTTTTAGCATAATCTTTCAAGTCTATTATCTCAAGGTAATATTCTTCATCTAAAAGGTTTAAAGCCGTGTTAAAATCAAAACCTCTTCCAAAAGCTTTCAAAACTTCCTTTATTCTCAAAAGTGTTATCGAATCCTCACAATCTATAGAAATTTCATCGTTTATTTCAATCTTTGAGTTTGTAAATTTTTCTAACTGGCTTACAAAACTTTTATTTCTTCTCAAAATTTTCATTCTTTCTTCTGGAATTGATACATGGTCTATCATTCGTTCATCAACGCTAAAATCCTTTCAAAAATTTTTTGATCATCTTCCACCTCGACTCCAATCTTTTTGAAGTATAGATTAATATTCTTTATGTCTCTAAGTAAAAATTCTTTTGCTAAAGGGTGAGAGCGGGGAACTGCCTGACTGAAATCTATCAAGTAAGGTTTTTCAAATATTAAAATATTATAAGGACTTAAATCTGAATGAACCAAACCTGCTCTAACAATCTTTTCAATTTCCTCTATTAAAAAATTGTAAACGTATCCAGCATCCTCGACACTAAGTTTAACGTCTATTAATCTTGGAGCTAAGTTTCCTTTTTCTCCTATAAATTCTAAAACCAAAACGTTTTCGTTTAATGTTATAGGCTTTGGACAGCTCACTTTAGCCTCAAAAGCTATTTGCAAGTTCTTGAACTCTCTTTTGGCCCAGTTTAGAACTACTGCTCTTCTGCTTTTCTTGACGTTAAAAAACCTTGGGTCACCAACCAAGTACTTCCACATACTTTTGAAATCGCAGTACTCGTAGCGATAAACTTTTAACGCAAGCCAATTGTCATTCTTATCCTTTGCTGAAAGGACAACAGATTCTTTTCCTTCTTTTGCTATACTTTCGACTGTTTTGATTATCCCTTTGTTCAAAAGCTTAAACAGAGCCATAAGAGTTCTTTCGTCAAAAACTTTTCTTTCTATCTTAAATTCTTTTATATCTTCTAGTCTAACCTTTGGCATAATTCTCATTTTAAGCTTGAAAATAAATTAGCTTTGCTCTTACACTCAACACCTAGACTAAATAAGTCCTTTTTTAAATCGTCTAAAACTGATTTATTTATTTCTACATAAGTTGAGATAGGTGTTACTTTATCCCCTTCTTCATAGATTCCACCAACTAATTGGTATAATCCTTTTTCTGACGAAATTGAAAATGCGAAAGAGTAGTGTTCGTTTTATCAAAAAAAGCTAGTAGAAAAGAAATTATTCGATAGAAATTGTTTTCATAAAACCTTTCCTTTTAAGCCAGTTTGCTTGGGTTGGTGTATACCTAAAAACTATATCGCCCCTTTCGTTGCTTTGAACTTTCCAAGGTTGAATTAGGATCAAATCTCCAGCCTTAACCCAAACCCTTTTTCTCAACCTTCCAGGAATTCTGCATACTCTTGTGTTTCCATCATCACATTTTGCCCTAACTTTATCTGCCCCTAGCATCATCTCTACAACACCCAAAACTTCACCTTCCCTCGGAATTCTTATTCTTGCTACTTCTAATTCTTCTGGAGTTGGTTGATACTTTTTCTTACCCATTCAACCACTTACTGAAATTAGTAAAGTATCCCTATAAACCTTTTTTCCTTTTAAACTTCCTGCTAACTTTTTCGAAACTTTAACTTTTGCTTTGTATTTTCTCTTTAGATTTTTGGTTATTTGATGAGCAATCTTTTTTGACCCTAGGTAAAAATCAAGACCTTTTTTCTGTTTTTCAACTTTTGATATAAACGAAAGATCGTCATAACTTCTGAAGAAATCGACAAAATTTTCAATATCTTGAGAAATTTTTTCCAGAATTTTTTCTGGAGCCCTTACTAGTAGAATTGCTTGGTGATAGCCTAAAAACTTAAGTGAGCAAGAATTACAAACGATAATTTTAAGAATTAATGGGCAAACTTTCTCTTCTATTTTTTCCAAATCCTCAATTCTAAACTTTAAAGTTAAGCTAACTTTATTGTCATAAATCCTGTAATTTATTGATTGAATTTCATTTTCTTCCAGAATTTTTGCAAGCATATCTCCAACAGCATTCTCTAAACTATCAAAGCCCTTTTCATCGTAGAAAAATTTTCCACAAGACTTACATTTTTTTATTATAATTTTTTCTGGAATTTTATCAAGAAAGGAAATTTTTTCTAGAAAACAATTTTTGCACAAATCGTCGTAAAACTTTTCTGTTTCTTTTCCACATTTTGGACAAAATCTTCTACTCATAATTAAAACTATTTCTTAGTTAGAAGAATAACCCTACTTGCTAAATCCTCATCTTTTATTTCATAGCCTGTGTTAAAGGAAAGCTCTTTCGCAAAATTTCTTATATCATTCATGGAAGGCATCGCTTCTTTTGGTAGTCTTTTCTGGCTTTCCCCAACCCACATGTAGGCCTTAGGCTCGATAAAGTCTGGTTCTGCTTTTAAGATTAGTTTGGCATATTTTTCTGGCTCCTTCAAATTCAGGTTTCTCACTAAAGTTAGCCTAATAACTTTTTTACAATCAAAACTTTTCATTAACTCTAAACTTTCATTCAACTTTTTCCATCCATCAGGAATTAAAGGGTTGCTAACTTCAAGATAAGTTTTCTCGTCTGGAGCACACAAGCTAATGTAAAGCTGGGTTGGCTCTTCTTCTAAAGAAGCCAACCTGTCTGGCCTGGTTCCGTTTGTTACCAAAAAAGTTGTCATGTTTCTTTTGTGAAATTCTTCTATCAGCTCAGAAATTCTTGGATAAAGTGTTGGCTCTCCAGCTAAGCTTATCGCAGCGTTTGTTGGTTTGTTTGCTTCTTCCAATTTTTTCTTGTCAACTTTATCAAAACCCCCAAACCCTGTCAGTAATAGCCTTCTTGCTTCTATACAACCTTCCACAATTTCTTTTGGGTCATCAGGCTTTGGTTCACCCAAAACAGTAAACTCAAGAGGACGCCAGCAAAATTTGCATTTGTGAGTGCACCAAATCAAGGAAGGTGTCATCTCTAGGCAACGATGTGATTTAATTCCATAGAATTTTTCCTTGAAGCAAACTCTTCCTCTCCTTAAACTTTCTTTTGTCCAATGACAAATTTCAACCGCTGAATGATTGCCAACTATCCTATAGCCTGCATTGAAAAATCTTTGTTTGGCTTCTTCTGGAATACTCATAATCTCACAACTATAAAGTTTAAAAAATAAAAATTTATATAAAGTAATTTTTAGATAGGCCCCGATAGCTCAGTTGGTAGAGCATCTGACTTGTAATCAGAGGGTCGGGGGTTCAAATCCCCCTCGGGGCTTGAAATTTTAAGTTTTTATCATAACAGAATAAGAATATGGAACTAGTTGGTTTAAAAATTGGTGGCTCGATAGCTACTTATAAGGATGTGGAAAATTTTCCTTTGAGTTATGAGGAAATTAAAGAAAAGGCTTTGGATTATATAAGAGTAGAAAACTTGAAAAGAATTGGTGAAAGGGAAATTTTTCCTGTTTTAGATAAGGTTTGGATTTTTATTGGCTTGGGAGTGGGACCTTTTGGCCATTATTTGGTTGAAAACTGGGAAAAACTTTTAGATAAGGAAGTAGTTCACAAATCTGTCTCGTATTATTGTGAAATTGCTACAAAAATTTTGAGGGAAGTTGGCCTACCTGTAAGTTATGAGGAAAAATTTTCTCCAAGAAGAACTTGCTATTATCGAAACGGAAACTTGAACGTAGAAAAACTGAAAGAATGGGTCTCTGATGAAATTGAAAAAGGAAAAATACCGGTTTTTCAAGGAGATATGATTCCTTGCAAAGGAAGAAAAGCTTTTGACGGCTTTGATGTTTTATCGGCTGATAGGTCTTTGCCACAAATTGCGATAGAATTAAAAGCAAAAAGAATAGTTGCAGCCACAAGCGAGGATGGCTTGTATAAAGAAGACCCTAAGGTGAACCCAAAAGCCGAATTTATTCCGTTGATAAGAGCTGGAGAAAAAGTTGAAATCCAAAAAAGCAAAAGAAAAGGAGACGTAACAGGGAGAATGCCTCAAAAGCTCGAGGAATTAAGAAGAGCTGCAAAGTTTGGGATAGAAGCAAGAATTGTTAACGGTTTAGTAGAAGGGAGGATAAGGAAAGCTTTAATAGGAGAGGAATGTAAGTGTACTTTAATCCTTCCTTAGCAAATCCATGTTTAAAAGATAGGCTAAGTTGTAAAGTTTTAAGTTGAAAAAAATTTCAAAAAGAATTTTGTTCTTAGAAACTTGAGAAAAAATTTTTTTCAAGATCAAACCTTTTCTAATTGGCCAAGCTAATTCCTTTTTCCATTTTTTTTCATAATTCTCGTGGAAAAATTTTTCTGAAAAATTTTTTGATTCTAAAGCTTTTAAACAAGCGTTTGCTGCATGCTCTGCTCCTATTTTCCCGTAGATTAAACCACCTGCTGAAAAAGGTTTGACTTGGCAAGCAGCGTCTCCAACTAGCAAAACATTGTTTGCTACAGATTTTTTAATCAAGCCTATCCTTATCCTGTCACCTAAGCTCTTTGTTATTTTTGATTTTCCTACTCTCTTCTCCAAAAATTTTTCAAGAAAAAATCTTGGGTTTTCTTTTGTAATTAAACCAATTCTTGCGATTTCTTCGTTCTCAGGGACGACCCAAGCAAAAAAATCTTTTGAAATTTCGGGGCTAAACCAAAGTTCAACACAATCTTCATCAAATTTTGAAAAAGTATTTACTTGAAAAGCATAAAACAAATTTTTTGGTAGCTCTAAACCAGAAACTTTTGCAACTGTTGAGTTTGGTCCATCAGCTCCAATTAAAATTTTTGTTTGATAATTTCCTCTTGTTGTTAAGGCTTTTCCACGTTTGAAATCTAAGAATCTTGCTCCAAGTTTAAACTCTGCCCCGGCTTCTTTTGCTTTTTCTGCCCTGAATTTATCGTACCTTTCCCTGTCAATAACAAAAACTTTTTCTCTTGATTTTATCTCCAAACTTTTATCAAAACAGAAAAACCTTGCTTTTTTAATTTCATTAAGGATTATTTCCTTCGGAATTCTTCCTATCCTTTCACTTACTAGTCCTGTACACTGAACTGGTTTACCGATTTCTTCATGTTCTTCTACAACCAAAACTTCGTATCCTTTCTTTGCTATAAGTTCGCTAGAAATACAGCCAGAAGGACCTGCACCAACTACAACAACATCCATTCTATCACAAAAAATCAAAATTATTTTCCAAATTTTCTTTGAATTTTACTGTATCTTTTTATACAGTTTATCAAATCTTGCTTTGTGAAATCTGGCCAAAGCTTTTTTAGAGTTATTATCTCAGCATAACTTGCTTGCCACACCATAAAGTTTGAAAGTCTGCTATACCCTCCTGTTCTTATGACTAAATCAAGTGGGACAGGAACAAGCAAGTTTTCTTCTATATCTTTTTCTGTAACCTCTATCGTGCCTTTTTCCAAACATTTCTGGACAATTTTTTTAACGACCTCTTTTATTTCAAAATGACTTCCGTAAGCTACCAAAAGGTTAAGAAATTTTTTCTGGTATTTTGCAGTTTTTTGCATAAGCCTTCCCATAAGTCTAACAAGCTTTGGTGGCAACCTGCTTAAGTCGCCGACAAATCTTACTTTAACTTCATACTTATCTAGAAACCCGTCCTTTCTTTTTTCCCATTTTTTCAGGTATTTATAAAAAAGTTTGAAGAGCTCTTCAACCTCTCTTTTTGGTCTGTTCAAATTTTCAGTCGAAAGGGTGAACACTGAAACATTAGGAATGTTGAGCTCTAAACACCAGTTTAAGAAATTTTCAAGGTTTCTCGCACCGTAGCGATGACCGTACCAAGGTGGCATTCCTCTTCGTTGAGCCCACCTTCTGTTTCCGTCTATAATAATTCCAAGATGATTCGGAATTATTAAACCGTTTGGCAAACTTTTCACCTAATTGTAGATTTTATAGGTAAGTTTAAATAGATTTTTAAGCTGAAAAACTTAAAAATTAATACAAATCAATTTTTAATTAATTTAAGTGGGGTTGTAAGATAGCCTGGTCTAGATGAAGAGGACAATCTAACGGGCTCCAGAATTTTGGAGCGCTGAAGAGACCCGTAAACCTGGGTTCAAATCCCAGCAACCCCACTAGAAACTACTCTTGCTTTTTTCTTCCTTCCATTTTTATGGCGTAGTAATAAGCTGTTGGTAGAATTAGTGAAAGGGGTGCAAAAACTAAGTAGGTTATTATTTGTCCGATAAAAGGGATGCCAAAGGCATTAAACGGAAGCTCAACTATAGCTTCAATTGTTCCAACTATCAAACCCATAATAATAATGGTGAAAAAACTGGACCAGATTTTTCCTTTTGTTATTCTCCAGCTTTCTTTCACACTTTCTACACATCCTTTTCCTTCTAGCATAAAGACAGGAAGAGAGAGCCAAACCCTTAAGCTAAAATACCATGCGACAATAAATAAAAATATTCCAAACAAGATAAGGTAAGGTAAAACTGAAGGTATTTTTGGAAAAATTGCCATGCTTGTTGGTCTTAAAACTGGTAAAATTGCTACTCCTGTAGTAGGTGCACCAAAAGAAGAAACTGGTAAGGTTCTATCTATGAGTGGAAAAAGCCAAACAAACACAACTATTGCTGTGAAAACCCCTAGAATAATCATCGGTAAAGATTGCAAAAGACCTACTGCTAGTATTTTATGCGATTTTTTGAAACATTCCTTGAAAATTTCTACAACTTCTATTTTTTTCCTTTCCCTAGCTCTTTTTACCAAAAGAGAATAGCCTGCAAGTTGAACATAGTTGAAAATCAATAATAAAATCAACCCAGCCCCACCAAGGATTGCAAGAGGAATTAGACTTAAAGGATAAGAAACAAAAAATAAAAACGCTACTCCTGCTATAACTACAAAAAGCGATAAAATATAAAGTCCTAAGAATAAAAGTTGATAAAGAAAAATTTTAGAAAAATTCTCTTTCCAAAACTCAAACGTGTAGCCTATCGAAGCCCCAAACAAACCCATTTTATCTAATTATTATTTAAATTCTATGCTTTTATCTTTTTGCACCATACTTTCCTTCAAGCTCAAGAAAAACTACTGGACCTAAATTCTTAGTTTTAATCTTATCATTCTTTTCAAGATAAATCAATTCTTGACCAAATGGTGTGCTAACAGGAGAAATTAACCTTCCTCCTTTTTTTAATTGTTCTATCCAAGGTTTAGGAATTTTTGGAGCAGCTGCAGTAGAGATTATAACATCATAAGGAGCTTCTTTTTCATAACCTAAGGAGCCATCACCCAAAACAACTTTCACATCTCTATAGCCAGCTTTTTTTAAATTCTTTTTAGCAAACTCGTAAACTTCTGGCTTAATCTCTATCGTTATTACCTTTCCTTTTTTCACTATTTCTTTTATTAAAGCAGCGCCATACCCTGAGCCTGAACCAATTTCTAAAACCTTTTCTCCTGGCTTTAACTTGACTGCTTCTAGCATTATAGCATACATGTGAGGAGCAGAAATC
>JBMFPE010000012.1:0-12070 GCA_049969275.1 Candidatus Aenigmatarchaeota archaeon
ATTCACTTTAGGTGTATTAAGGGTGGGATATTATAGGTAAAATTCTCATAAAAGTTAAAGTTGGAGTTTTGTTTGTGTTAGACGTCTAACATCGACCAAAATTTTGCTTTAAATCTTAAAATTATAAAAGGGCAAAAAAGTATTATTGTGTTTTTAAAATTTAAGCTTTTCCGAAAAGTTTAAAAGAGAGAATTTAAAAAAAGTTCTACTTAAAGTTATCGGTTATTTTTATAACCCCATTCTTTAGATTAATAATAAATGATTCCTTTTAAAGGAGGAAAAAGTCTAAAGAGGTGAAAAAATGCCAAAGAAAAAGAAGGAAGAACCAAAACCTGAGGAGCAAACAACTCCTCCTGCCTAAGTTATAGGCAGCTCTTTTTTTATTTTTTTAAGATTAATATGATATAATGGTAGACGTTTACCAGGCTTCGATGATTATCTTTTTTGTAATCGTTGGAATTTGGGCTTACTTTGACAGAAAAAATATAGAATTCAAGTACATCATTCTTTTAAGAAAAACTAAGAAAGGGTTAAAGCTTCTTGATAAGATTGCAAAATTTAAAAAATTCTGGAAAGCTGTTGGAATAATAGCAATAATTTCTTGTTTTATTATGATGGTTGAGGGTTTAAGGTCATTTGTTCAGGCTTCTCTTATGATAATCTCTGGTGAAATAAAGGAAAGTTTAGGAGGGTTGGTTCTACCAACTCCAACAGCAACTCCAGTTTTTGGCCCAGGGTTTATAGGAATTCCTTTTTTATTCTGGATAATTATTTTACCAACAATATTGTTTCCGCATGAGATTGCTCATGGAATAATGTGTAGACTTGACAAAATTAAGGTAAAATCTGCTGGAATAATTTTGCTTCTTGTTTTGCCTGGAGCTTTTGTGGAACCTGATGAAAATGAGATTAAAAAATCAAAACTTTTGACAAAGTTAAGAATATTTAGTGCAGGAAGTTTTGCAAATTTAATAGTTGCTTTTTTGATTTTTACCCCATTCTTAGGGTTTGGCCTGCTCCCTAACGTAATCTGGCCTAGTATTGCAACTGGCTATTTAAAAATAGTTGAGGTTAATTCAACTGCACCAGCAGGAAGATCCGGTCTAGAAACAGGAATGGTAATAACAGAAATTAATGGAAATAAAGTAGAAGTGAACTATATCAACTTTTTATTAGCAGATTACTTGACAAAATACACCAAAGGTGTTAAAGTTGGAGATATAATAAACATTACTGCAAACGGAAAGCTGTATGAAATTCCTGTAGAAGGAATAAAGGAAAACAATTCAACAAGGCCTTTTATAGGAATCAACGTTAGGCTTGACTCAAAATGTGATGAGACAACCTTTTATTTTATAACTAATCTTTTCACATGGATGTGGGTTTTAAACTATGCTGTCGCGATTTTTAACATCTTGCCAATTTATCCTCTAGATGGCGGTTTGATTCTTAACGCGATAGCAGAAAAGTATGCGAAAAAATATCAAGAAAAAATTGTCATTTCAATAACAGCGATAACTGCCCTGCTCGCTTTATTCACAATAATAGGGCCTTACATCATGACAGCACTTCGGTCTTTCTGATTTCAAAATTTCTTACAGGGTAGATTTTCCTTGCTTCTTGCATAATTCTATTTTTAATACTGTTGTCGATTATTTTTCTAACGAAATCTGAGATTTTTGATTTTTCAACTTCCTCTTTTATTATTTCACTAACTCTTTTTCTCATGAATTTTTTTGTTTTACTGTTTATTTTTCTTGAAACTATAGTCAAACCTTTTACTCTTACTTTAACACCATCGGCAGTTTTCAAATCTTGAATAGTGTCTATTCTTCTTATTCTTCTCAAAACCATTCTTGAGATATAATCGCGCAAGCATTCTGAGCCGTCAAAATCAGCAAAAGCCTTATCCCCCTCGACCTTTTTTATCTTGAAAGTAAATTTCATGTAATACTTGGAAAAGTCATTAGTCAACTCTAGCAGGCTAAGTGTTATCCTTTTTCCGATTAAAGATTCTGGCTCAGCCGCCATAGTTCTTCCCAATTCTCTGTTATCAAAATAGTCTGGGCCTATTATCGTGAACCAACGTTTTACTTTAGTTTTCTTCACCATTCACTATCACTTTTGAACTAAAAGTTTTACCTCTTCTGGTGAATACTTCCAGTCTTTTGGCAAAACCCCCTTTCTTATGTAATACTTGGAAAGTTTTCTTATCTTTGACTCTAAAAGCTGTAAACCTCTTAAAGAGTGTTTATCAGCCTTGTTTTTTTCAAGATGGTCCCTTAGTTTGACCGCTCTTCTAAAAAGGCTGAGCAAATCTTCTGGAAACTGAGGATAGAGATTGTTTTCCTTCATTATTTCTGTTATCGATTTTCCTGTTATGGCTTTAACGTCTGGAATTCCGTATTGATCTCTCAAAATCATTCCTATTCTTGCAGAAGTGTTTCCTTCCTTAGCAAGTTTTATAACCAAATCTTCAACTTCCTTTTTCTTATACTTGACCCATTTTGGAACAAACCTTACTGGCAAATGCTTTGAGCCCATAAGATCACTTTAAAGCCCAGATAAAAATCAAGGCTACTGTCGCAAGAAAACTTAAGGAAGCTCCTAGCATAGCTAGAATTGCTGGGAAACCTTGTGGCGAGATTACAGTTAAGCCTATGCCTAGGCTGAAGAATAAAGCTCCGAGAAATATAACCAAAATAGAAACATTCTCAGCAGTTTCAATTCTACTCTTTCCTTTTATTTTCTCTTTCCATATATCTTGCACGCTTTTCAATTTCCTCAACCCTCTTTAAAACTTTATCCGCATTTTTATATTCTTTTTTGTAACCTTTAACTATATTATCCCAACAAAGTTTTAATATTTTAAAGTGTGTTGATTTCAAAGCTTCAAAAAGCAAGTTTAAATCAACTCCAAAATCTTCTACCCTTTTTGAAAAATCACCAAGACTAAAGTCTATGAAAAAGATTTTATCATCTTTTAAAATCATGTTGCTTGTTGTTAAATCACCATGAACAATCCCAGAAGAATGGAGCTTTCCTATAAGCTCCCCAATTTTAAAACAAACTTTTTCTATTTCCTTTTCCTTTGCTGAATTTAAAAATTCTTTTAACCTTATTCCTTCTAAATGCTCCATTATTATCTTGTGGTTCTTCTCGTCGACAAAAAAAACTTGAGGAGTAGCTACTCCCACGCTTCTTGCTTCCCTCAAAAGACTTACTTCTTTTCTTGTTCTAAATTTTCTTAATTTTTCATCAATCTCCTTTATCCTATACTTTTTCTCTATCCTTTCCTTAACAAGAACTTTCTTCCCCTCAAAACTATCAAGGTAGAAGATTGCCTCTGCTCCCCTGTAAACAATTTCCATAAAATCACAGAGCTTATGGATCTTTAAGTCCATCTTCTGTAATCTTGAAAACACACTCGCCTTCTGGTAAGTCAGGAGCATCAACTAGGCGAGCGATTCTTGTTCCTTCTTTTCCTTTTCTCAAGTAGAGTCTATAAGTACTCATGTGAGCAAGCACGTTCCCACCGACAGGTGCTGTTGGGTCGCCAAAAAGAACGTCTGGCCTTGCCATCACCTGATTTGTAACATAGACTGCAAGGTTGTAAGCATCGGCAAGCTTTTGTAAATGATGCAAATGTTTGTTAAGCTTTTGCTGTCTTTCTGCTAGCTCACCTCTTCCTATAAAATCTGCTCTAAAGTGACTTGTGAGCGAATCCACAGTGATTAAACCAATGTTTTTTTCTTCTATTAGCTCGTTTGCTTTTTCAACTAAAAGCATCTGATGTTCTGCGTTAAAAGCTCTTGCCACATAAACATTTTTTAAAACTTCTTGAGGGTCAAGCTTCAACCTTTTTGCTATCTGTAGGATTCTCTGCGGAGAAAAAGTATTTTCAGTATCGATAAACAAACAACCTCTTTTTAATCCTCCTCTGTCTTCTGGTAGTTGAACGTTAACTGAAAGTTGAAAACCTAGCTGGCTTTTTCCACTTCCAAAAGCTCCGTACGTTTCTGTTATTGCTTGAGTTTGAATTCCACCCCCCAATAAATTGTCTAAGTTTTTGCTCCCTGTAGTTATTCTCAAAGCCTTTTCTTTTCTTTCTAAAATTTTGTCAGCAGACTCAAAGCCTATATCAAGCATTTGTCTTACTGCGTTTATTATTTTTGCAGCTTGGCCTTCACCAATTTCTGCTATCGATGCAAGTTCAGAAGGAGAAGTGACAGCAATAACCATGGGTTCAACATAACCAACTTCCCTTAACTTTTGAGCTATTTTCTCCCCAACTCCAGGGATATCCTCAAGCTTAATTTCTTTCTTCATTCTTTTTCCCATAATTCTTTTCTTTCTATATAAATATATTCTTCTATCTTACTCATCCTGGTGGTAAATTTAAACCTTCTATCAATTTTTCAGTTTCTTCTTTAGCGTTTAAATCTTTAAAATCGTTAGCTATTAGCTCAAGCCTGTCAAAAATTTTATTCTTCTTAACTCTTCCTGAAACTATAATCTCTTTTCCTAAAAGTCTTTCTTCAACTACATCAAAACTTTGTTCTGAGCTTTGAAGTTCTTCTGCCGTTAAACCCAAAAGTTTCTCTGCAGTTTCTCTGAAGAAAACTGTTCTTATGTTTGATGTCCCGTCGTCAAGGATGCAAGAAATCACTAACTCAGGGACTGCTTCAACTTCACCGTGCTCTTTGCACTTGCTTTCCTCAACTCTGCTGTTACAGACAGGACAGACGTAGAAAAATAGTTTGTTCTTGAAAACATGTAAAATTGTTCCTTTGACCTCATAATTTCCTGGCTTGAGATTTTTTATCGAAACTCTTTCTGTTCTTTTGAAGAGTGAGGTTGAAATTTCTTCTAAGCTGGGCAAACCTTCTGCTTCTACTTCCTTTATACTCCCGTATTTTCCTAACGAAATTTCAACATCTCCAAAAATGTTTTCTTTTGCTATCCCGTTCACTACTTGAATTGCGCTTCCAGGCTTAAGCAAACCTTCTTCAACAATTTTTACTTGGTCGTTCCATAAGGGTAATCTGACAAACCCAGTACTGTCAGCGATGAAAACACTTGCAACCTTTCCTTCACCTCCGTCTGCTTTCTTGAATTTTGTTATGTTTGAAATTCTGAATACTCTTCCAACTATGTTGATGTTTCTCATCCCAGCTACTATATCTTTTATTTCTAATCTTTTTCTTGATTCTAAATCAATTCCAAGCTCCTTTGCTACTAGATAAGCTGCACCTTCTTGAGAAATCAAGCCAGAAAGCTCTTCTTGTTTTGAAAAAATTCTTTTCTCTAATTCTTCTTTTGAAATATTAGTCCTTTTGATTATTTCTTCTAAAATTTTTTCGTATTCTAGCATAAAAGTCAAATAATAATTCTAAAGTAAAAGATAAATCTTTCTCTAGCTTATAAATTTTCTTTTTGCTGCTATCACATCTTCCCCTAAAATTGTTTTTCTTCCTGCATGTTTTGCTAACAAAGCTGCTTCCTTTGCTACTTCATAAACTTTTTCTTCCATAATTTTTGCAAATTCTTCCATGGCTCCTTTTGAAACTCTTTTTGCCCCTGCTTTTTTCAGAATTCTTTCGAACGGAGCGGCTGAAAAACCCATATTCTCACTATTAAAATATTACTTTGAAGATTTTTAATTCTGCATTCCCGTAGGCATATTCAAAGTGTTTTAAGCCTTGACCATTCCAGAAGAACATTCTTGTAAATAAAGAATCTCTAACCGAGGGTGGCATAAATATAGCGTAAGAATAGCTTGAATCAACCCAGAGCAAACCGTTAATTAATTGAACGTTAGTTTGGTTTGCATAACTCACATGCTTATAGCCTGAATAGGTTGGATAATAAACTTCTTCAACCAAATACCTATTGCCCCAGATTGGGTATAGAGTGCAATTTTCCTCTCTTAAACATTGGTCAAAAGATTTCCCTTGAGGTGGGGCTAGAGTGATTGCTCCGTTAAAGTAAGTTGGGTTTCCAGAAGGATCAAAATTAGAAAAAGTACCTTGCCAGAAACACCAAACATAGGTGTTCGCAGGCTCGACGTAACAGGCTCCAGGAGAATTTGGAGTAGCTCTAAAGCCACCAAAGAAATTCATCCAAACGTATTTGCCGATCAAGTCAGCACTTGCTATTATATACATGTCAGTAACAGGATTGCAAGCATCTTTTGGAACTGTATTGCCAAAGGTTTTCTTCACTTTTTCACAATCTTCAAAGCTTAATTCTTTGTATTTTTTTAGAATATTGATCGCTTCTTCTTCACTAGAAGTTGAGAAAATTCTTCCCATGTCTTGAATTCTTATGTTGTGATTGTAGGGAATACATGACTCAGGACCACAATGAGCTCCGTCTGCATGAACTTTTAGTGGTTTGCCTTTATCATAAGAATAGCCAGCTATTATATGACCAGGGTCCCACCAGGTTACTATCAAAGAATCTTTATCCGCATTTTTTACTAGCCAATCCAAACCATTAATCCAGTTTTGACTTATCTCCATCCCCCCTTGAGCATAACCTACTTGAATTGCAGTAGAGATAAAAATTAAGGAAAGAATTGCTATCGCCCCAAAAATTGTTGCTGCGATGAAATCTCTTTTCAAGTATTTTACCAAATTACCTATGACATAACCTGCTGAAGCAGCAGCAGCAACTGAAAATGAGAGAGCAAACCTTATTCCGCTTAAAATCATGTAAAAGGTTGCAAAATACCAAAGGATAAGAAAAATTTCTGTAAAGTCGAGCCTTGATTTTTTGTAAAGTTTAAACATGATGAAAGGGATGGTGGACAAAGAAATAAAGAGGGGAGCATAACCTATTCTTCCTACGATTTCTGAAAATCCTGATGCTGAGAAAATGTTTATTCTTTGAAGTTCTGCCACTGAAATGTTCACTAGCAAACCTCTGCTTGGGTCCATAAAACCAAGCATGACTAAAAATGCAGTAACTATGTTACCCCAGCCTAAAAGAAAGGATATGATGTTTGTCGGGATTAAAATTATTAAATAAGGAATTAGAAGGCTTTTAATTTCTTGAATTGGTTTTCCTACTTCAATTATCAATTCTCTTTGATGAATCATTTCTTCTATAATCCTGAAAAAGAAGAGAAAGAACAAACAAGCTGTAAGAAGAATTAAGACAAACCAACCTCCTCCCCAGTTCCAGACAAAGAGTAAGTTTGAAATTATCGCAAGAATGTAATAGGGAATTGATTTTTTCTTTAAAGCAAGAAGAACAGAAAAAGTGCAAAGGAAAGTGTAGAAAACAACCACAGGATCGTTATCACAATACCCTGCCATGCTTACTCCTATGAAAGTTGGAGTTAGAAGTGCGAAAAGAGCAGTAGCCAAGCCTCCCCATTTGTTTGATAAAACTCTACCTAAAAGAAAGGCTGGGATTGCTCCTAAAGCAACCATTATCAAAGGTGAAATTTTTGCTATGTACATAAAGGAAATGTTACCAAAGAAAAGTTGAGCGATTTTGTAGAATAAAATCATCGTGTATTCAAAACCCATTTGAACTTCATAAGGTCTTCCTGGAGGATAATAACTTTGTAAGTCCCAAGATAAAGGCAAATAATTGTTTTTCATTATCTCTAAAGCATGCCTGTAGTACCACCAAGGGTCATAATCCAAAATTGTTTGAGCGTCTAAAGTTGAAAGTCTAACGTGAACTGAAAGATAGATTATAACAAGTAGGATAGTAAGAGTTACCAACCAACTAAATATTTGTTTCTTACTTATTTCCATAATTTATCTTTTCTCTTTAAATATTAATTTAAAAATTTCCATAAGCTTGCTTTCAAATTTTTTCCAAGTATATTTTTTGACCAATTCCCTATTCTTTTTTCCGGCTTGAATTGCAATTTCTCTTTTTTTTATTAGATAACCTATTCTTTTAGCAATTTCTTCTGGATTTTTTCTTTCTATAATTTTGTCTGCTTGCCCTAGATCGACAGTTGAAATTATTGCACAACCAGAAGCCATAGCCTCTAAAATACTTAAGCCAAAACCTTCGCTTAAAGAAGGCAAACAAAAAATTAATGCTTGACTGTAAAGTTTAAGCAATTTTTTCCCTTTCAAAACTCCTTTAAAAATGACATTTTTTGGTGCTATCTTTTTAAATTCTTCTAAACCTTTTCCTCCACCAACTACAACAAATTTTATGTTGGGAAGTTTTCTTGCTGCTTCTATTAAATATTCCAAACCTTTAAGTTTTACTAAAGCCTTATCCATGTTAATACTTCCCACAAAAAGAACAAAATCTTCTTTTCTTCCTGCCTTGAATTTTTTAAAGTCTATTCCTGGTTGAATTAGGAAAATTTTTTTAGCTTTTAAACTAAGTCTTTTACCCAATTCTAAGGAAGAGTTGTTTTGAAAAATTATGGCATCAAAATCCCTTGACAAAAATTATATCTTTCAAAAAATTCAAAAATACTTCCTGTTATTTTTCCTCGGACATCCTTCCAGTAAGGGCCAAGGATGTGATTAACATAACAAATGATTGGTTTTTTAAAAATTTTTGAAGCAAGCCATGAAGGGAAACATAAGTTCCCGCTGCTAGTCAAAATTATATCTGAAGAGTGAGCATGTTTAACAACAAACGGAAAGGCCAGGTTGAGCAAGTATCTGTTTATAGGAATCCTTACTGTTTCTATTCCTTGATAAAATTTAATTTTTGGATTTCCTGAAGTTAAAACTTTTACTGAACAACCCTTTTTCTCAAGAACTTGGGCTATTCTTAACATCAAAATTTCTCCCCCTCCAGTAAATTCAGGGGGAAAAATTTCATGTGTTATCAAAATCCTCATTCTAACACTATTTAAAATTCTAAGTCAATAAATTAATAAATCGAGAAAATGTTAAAAAGAATTAAAAGTTTATTATTGGATAAGAGGTTTCCTCATTTTTTACCTTACATACTAGCTAAAAAATATTTTTTAAAGTTTGAGATTAAAGAGCCAGAAAAAATACTTCTTTGCTTGACTTTTGACGTTGAATTTAATCCTGCAATAGAAAATGAACACGTGAAGGTGTTTTTAAGAAAATACAGAAACTTTCTTGAAAAAAATAATTGTACTATTTTTGTTTGCGGGGAGATAATTAAAGAAATTAGGGAAATTAAAAAGTTTAGAAGATGTGAAATTGGATTGCATGGCTATGCTCATGAGTTGTGGGGAAGGGAAAAATGGTGGATAAATAAAAAACCTATAGATAAAAAGACTAAGACGGAATTGATTAAACTATCCTTAAAAATTTTTGAAGAACAAAAAATTTCAAAACCTGTAAGCTTTAGGGCTCCTTACATGGTTTGCAACGAAGAAACTTTAAAGGTAATCGAAAAATTTAATTTTTTGGTCGATTCTTCTGCTTCAACTTATCTTAATGAAGACTCCCTTCCTTACAAGTATTCAAAGCTTGTAAGGCTACCTGTTTCTGTGAACCCTATACCAAAGATAAAAAGAGTTTTCACTCTACCTTTTGCTTTTTATACAATTTTCAATATGCAGAATTTTTGTGAGTTCGACGAAGAAAAAATTGAAGAATTCGTTAGAGTTGTAACATCTTATCAAGTAGCAAACGGTATAAAACCAAACCTTGTTTTTCTTGCTCATTCTTATGAGTTTTTTGAGAACAAGTTAAGCTATTGTAAGCCAAGAAATTATAAAACTTTAAAAGATATTGTTAAATTCTTAAAAGAGAATTATGAAATCGAGCTTTTAAGGATGAAAGAACTAGCAAAAAGGGTTTTTGGATGAGCGTTCTCGTAATCGATGGAGAAAGCAACGCAGGATTGACTGTTACAAGGTCTTTAGGGAGAAAGGGAATAGAAGTTGATGTTGGAGCAAGAACTAACTTAGCTCCAAGTCTCTTCTCAAAATATTGCAAAAAAGGTTTTGTTTACACCAACCCTGAAAAAAATGTAAGCGGGTTTTTAGAAGATTTGAAAAGAATTGTTGAGAAAAATGATTATGAGATACTTTTTCCCTGTAGCGATTTCACCATACTTCCAATTTCCTTAAACAGAAAGTTTTTTGAAGAAAGAGTTAAACTAGCTTTGCCGAGTAATGAACTTCTTAGGCTTGCCTGGAGTAAATCTAAAATCTTGAGAATTGCAAGAAGCATCGGAATACCAACACCAAAAACATTTTTTGTTAGAAGAACAGAAGAATTAAAAAAAATTGATAAAAAAATTAATTACCCTGTTGTAATCAAACCAGAATCAAGCAAACACATACTAAATAATCAGGTTATAGATATGCAGGTTAAGTATGCGAATAATTTTAAAGAGCTAGTTGAAAACTTTAAGAAATCTTTTGTTAATGGAAAAGCGCCGTTAATTCAAGAAGTTATAAAAGGCTTTGGCCTAGGTTTTTTTGCTTTGTGTAAAAATGGAAGAGTGAAAGCATTTTTTATGCATAAAAGGTTAAGGGAGGTTTCTGTCGATAGAGGAGCAAGCACTTTAAGAGAAAGTATTTGGGATGAAGAAATTGAAAAATATGGAGTTGAACTTCTTGAGAAGATTAAGTGGCATGGTGTAGCGATGGTTGAATTTAAGATGGACGAGGAAGAAGGAAAACCAAAACTTATGGAAGTTAACGGAAGGTTTTGGAATTCTTTACCTTTAGCGGTAGCAGCTGGAGTAGACTTTCCTTACTTACTTTATAAATTGATAAGAGATGGTAATGTTCAAAAAATCACTTCTTATAAAATTGGAGTTAGGTGTAGATGGCTTACTGGTGATACTTACAGGTTAATAAAAATTCTTAGAGGAGAGTATAACAAAAAGCTTTTTCAAGAGTCTTTGGTCAAATCTATAAGGGATTACTTAAAATTTTTTGATAGAGATTTACATTATGATACTTTTACTCTTGACGACCCGAAACCTGCTTTTGCAGACTTTCTTAATTCGATTGAAAAACTTTTGAGAAAGGGTATTGTATGAAAGGGATTTTCCATGTTCATACAAGAGAATTTTCTTACGATGGTAAAGTGGGTTTTGAAGAAATAAAAGAATTCTGTAAGAAGAAAGGATTTAGTTTTGTTGCCTTAACTGAACATTCTGAAAGTATGAGTAAAAAAAAAGATGAAGGAATTAGCAAAAAAATGTAAAGAAATGAGCGATGATAATTTAATTTTTATTCCAGGGCTTGAAATTCTAACAACGGAAGGTTATGAGATTCTTGGAATCGGACTTAGAAAGTTTGCTCATAAGAAGCCTTTAGAGGAAACTGTAAAGTTTATTCATAAAAATAAAGGAATTGCAATTTTAGCTCACCCTTGCAAGTACAAAAGCTTGCCCCAAAAATTAAGCGTTGATGGAGTGGAAATTTTGAATTTTGAATACGATGGTTTTTTTCCTTGTCCAAGATCTTTAAAAATCTTAGAAAAAAATAAAGAAATTTTTGGAATTTTTGGTTTAGACATACATAGAAAAATTCATCTTAGAAATATTTTTGTTGAAGTAGAAAATGGTGGAAAAGAGAGAGAAATTATTAAAAAAATCTTATCGAAAAAATTCGTTAACAAAAATTCTTTCTTGAATATAAGTCCAAAATATAGAGTGAATAAGCTTAACTATATTTTTTATTCAATTTCTCACTCTTGTTTTACTTTATCTAAATTCTTGGGCAAAAAAATCTTTAAAATGATAAGAAAACTAACAAAATAAAAGGATTGAAATGTACGTGTTAGGAGTTCATGATAGTCACAATTCAACTGCCTGTCTAATTAAAGATGGTAAAATAGAAGCTTGTGCAAGTGAAGAAAGGTTTAAAAGAATAAAGAATTATACTGGAATTCCATCTGATTCTATAAATTACATATTAAATTTTTGTAAAATCAAACCTGAAGATTTGGATTTAATTGTTTTATCTTCTAGAATTCTTGCCTTACCTATAGAGGTTGAAATCAACAAAACAAACAGCATCGCTCACAATCTATTGAGAATTTTAAATAAAGGTATGCTAATGCTTCCAGAAAATTTTTATTTAAAATTATACAACAGACTGGCCCCAATTTATTATGGAACTAAAAAAAGAAAAAAA
>JBMFPE010000013.1:0-12015 GCA_049969275.1 Candidatus Aenigmatarchaeota archaeon
TTATATAAAAACTAAAAATACAAATTATTCAAAGTGATAGGAATGAAAAGGACAGGACCGACAAACCCTTACTTAAGACAGCTAATAGAAGAACTGAAAAAAAGCTCTAGAGAGCTTAAAGCACCAATCTGGCTAGCAATAGCTGAAAAACTAGAGAAGCCAAGAAGAAAAAAAGTTGAAGTAAACATTTTTGACATAGAAAAGAATGCCCAAACAAATGAAACTGTTATCGTTCCAGGAGTAGTTTTATCTTCTGGTGAACTAACAAAACCTGTGAGAGTTGCTGCTTGGAGGTTTAGTCGGAAGGCAAGAGAAAAAATCGAAAAAAGTGGAGGAAAATGTTTAACTATAGAAGAATTGTTGAAAGAAAACCCAAAAGGAAGTGGAGTAAAAATACTGACGTGATCCTATGATAATAGACGCAGAAAACCAAGTACTTGGAAGAATTGCCTCAGAAATAGCAAAAAAGCTCTTGAAAGGGGAAAAAGTATTTGTTGTTAATTGTGAAAAAGCTGTCATCTCTGGAAACCCGAAGTATACTATAAAAAAATACTTGGAAAAGATTCAGAGAGGAGACCCAAAGCATGGTCCTTTCTTCCCAAAAACTCCTGACGGAATCTTTAGAAGAACTGTAAGAGGAATGCTTCCTTGGGACAGAGCAAAAGGAAGAAAAGCTTTCAAAAACCTCAAAGTTTTTATCGGGATTCCAGAAGAACTAAAAAATAAGAATTTTGAAAAAATTAGTAAAGCAGACGCAAGCAAACTCAAGTGTAAGTTTATAACTTTAGAAGGTTTGTCGTTAGCTTTAGGTGCTAAGAAAACATGGTAAAGAAAGAAAAACCAAAATTTGTAATAAGTGTGGGGAAGAGGAAAAGCTCTGTAGCTAGGGCTATTATTAAAGCTGGAAGTGGAAAGATAACGATAAATTCTAAACCCTTGGAAGCTTGGGGAACTGAATTAACAAGAATGAGGATAATGGAACCATTAGTTCTTGCTGACGAAGCTTCAAAAAAAGTTGATATTGAAGTTAAAGTTAGAAGCGGTGGGACAACTGGTCAAGCAGATGCTGTAAGGATGGCTGTAGCTTCAGGACTTGTCGAATTTTTTAAAGATGATGAATTGAAAAGGAAGTTTCTTGATTATGATAGAAACCTTTTGGTTGCTGATGTGAGAAGACCTGAGCCCAGAAAACCAAGTAGAAGCAAAAAAGGTGCGAGAAGGCACAAACAACGTTCAAAGAGATAAACAAAAATGAATGCTATTTAAAAATATGTTTGAAATTAAAAACATGGAAGTAAAGAATTTTCCACCAGTCAAACATACAGATAAGAAAGTTCATGAAATTATAAAATTCTACTATGAACTAAACCGTTTAAAACAACTTTACAGAAAAGGTTGGTTAAGAAACGTGCCGAAAGAAAAATGCGAAAGCGTGGCAGAGCATAGTTTTGGTGTTGCTGTTCTTTCTTATTTTTTGGCAGAAAAATATTTTCCAAAATTAGACAAGCTTAAAATCCTTAAAATGGCTTTAATTCACGACTTCTGTGAAATCTATGCAGGGGATATAACCCCTTCTGAGAAAATTGACAAAGAAGAAAAGGCTAAACTTGAAGAAGAAGCAATAGTTAAGGTTTTTTCCAAAATGTCAGACGGAAATGACTACATAAATTTATGGAAAGAGTTTCAAGAAGAAAGCTCGGAAGAAGCAAAGTTTGTAAAGCAGGTTGACTGTCTTGAAATGGTATTACAAGCTAGTGTTTATGAAAACCAAGGTTATAAAAATTTACAGGAATTTTTTGATAAAGGTAGTAAAAGAATAAAAAACCCTTTGCTAAGAAATTTTCTTAAAGAGATAGATAAAATAAGGAGAACTTAATGGAAGTTCAAGTTGCAACAGCAGCTCTCATTGTAAAGGATAAAAGCTTTTTAGTTATAAAAAGAGCGGCACAAGATGAGATTGCAAAGGAAGCTAGCTGGACTTTACCTGGCGGTAGGGTAGAAAGTTATGAAGACCCTAACCAGGGAGTTTTAAGGGAAGTTAAAGAGGAAACTGGCCTTGAAGTAGAGTTGATAAAGCCGATTGCTGTTTGGAGCGGAAGAAAAAACAATGTTTGGAGGATAGTTATTCACTACCTTTGTAAGTACAAAAAAGGGAAAGTTAAAATAAGTAAAGAACATAGTAGTTATGAGTGGGTTAAATTCAAAGATTTGGAAAAAGCAAAGCTTGAAAAATGGATAAAAGAGAGAGCAGAATTAGCCATGAAAGAGTTAAAACTATAAAACCGAAAGCCATTTAAATTAATAAAATAATCTTAGAAAATATTAAGGTGCGAAGAATGATAATTCCTGTGAGATGTTTCACTTGCGGAAAAGTTGTTGGCCATTTATACGAAGAATATAAGAAAAGGGTAGATGCTGGAAAAGATAGAGAAAAGGTTTTGAACGATTTGGGACTCAAAAGATACTGCTGCAGGCAACTTTTCTTAGGGCATATAGATTTGCTTAAGGATGTAAACCGCTTTAAACCATAAATTTTAAAGTTTTAAAACACATAAAACTTAAATATTTAAAATGAGGTTGAAAAATGAAAACTGAACTTTTTTTGTGGTGAGAGTTTGATATGGCCAAGGGATAGGTTAACAAGGTTTGAAGCTGCTCGTTTACTTGGAGCAAGAGCCTTGCAAATATCCTTAGGAGCCCCTATTCTAGTAAAAGTTGAAAAAGAAGCAAACCCCATAGAAATAGCAAAGCTTGAGTTTAAAAATAAGATGATACCGATAACTGTTAAGAGAAGGTTGCCATCAGGAGAAGAAATAGTAATAGACATAAAAAAAGCAATAGAAAACTGGCTAATAAACCATGGTGGAGAAGTTTAGTACCAAATAAACTTTAAAAGTGGCTCGTTCAAGTTAATTCCTTCTCTTCTTAATTCACTCAAATATAATTGGTTCAACTTATAATCTGGATACCTTGGTTTATGTTTTAAAAAATCTCTGATTATAATTTTAGACGCTTTGATCACATGAGAAGAAGGTCCAAAATAATCAAAACTTGCTGTACCATAAAATAAAGTGAGCCAATCCAAAGCTATGCAGACATGCTTGCAAAAAACAGAGTCTATGTAAGAACCAGGGATATCTTTATAATTTCTTAAATCCCTGAAAATTCTTCTCTGATACCACGCAGGCCTGCAGATGCTTTGATAGCCAGCTCTGGCGCAACCACAACTAACTTTTAAATTTTTTAACGAGTCTGCCTTTTCTTTAAAAGAAGCACTTTCCAAAACAAGGTTTTTGATTTCTATTCTATTGTATTCTTTATTCTCCCATCTTTTTTTTGTTAAAGCTCTGACAAAAACCATTGCCTCAAGATTTTCATAACAAGACTCCTTTTCGTTTACTAAACTAAAACCATCAGGGTCTGGAAGATTCCTGAGTTCCAAATACTTCTTTAAACTTGAAACAGGAAATTCAGGATAATCTTCGTACAGATTATAAGCTACTGTTGTAAGAACTGCTGAATCAACTCTGCTCATTATGTCTACAACCGAATAGTAGCCGTCTTCCCTTTTCCAAACAAAGGAAGTATCGATTAATTTTCTTGATGGAGATTCTTTTTGGAAAGCCATATAATTAAAACCAATAAAAAAAAGATAAAAACCTATTCTAAAAATCTAACGTCATCAACCCTTCCGTCAGAATCCCTATCTATTCCTAAAACAACTTTTGCTATTGTATTCTGATTAAAGTTATTTCCTTTTTCAACTTCTTCAAGATAATTCATCAACCCGATTATTGCTGCTCTTGTTCCTTTAAACCTCTTCCCACTCAAGACAAGAATTTCCTTGCTTTCATTAAAAGGATTTTTTATTTTTTCTATAATTCCAACTTCATCCTCAACATAAACCTGTTTTGAAAAAGGTGAAACTATGTTCCACTCACGATGAAAGTCAAAGTAAATTGGCAGGTTTTTGTTTATTCTTTCAACAATCATGTTTGCTTTTGGCCCGCCTACTAAAATTAAATTTTCTTTTAACCCTTCCTCTTTAACTTCAGTATCAAGTTTATAGTTGGTAGAAACATTCTCTATCAAACTACCTAAAAATAAAGCTAAATCTATAGCACAACATCCGTCTGAAGCTTGGGCTCCGTATTTTCCGTGCGGGTCAGGAGAGCCGACTATTATGGTTGCGTCTAGCTTTCCGTCTTTTATAAAAGGTTTGAAAAATTTTATTTCTCTAACTTTTACTTTACTGTTAACTATTTCTTTTCCTTCAAAAAGTTTGAAAGAAACAACAGGGTACGCTACTGAGTAAATTTTTGCTGTAGCTCCAACCCTTTCCTCAGTTTTTTCTAGCTTAATCAAGCCAATTTCTTCCAAGTTTCTTAAGTGATAATAGATTTTTTGTTCATGTTCTTTCAACTTTCTAGCAAGGTCCATGGCACAGGCAGGTTTCTTTGACAGAAGAGATATTATTTTTAACGCTAACTCGTTGCTTAAACAAGCAAAAAGTTTTGGGTTTGTTATCAACAAAGACTCGTAGGCTTTCTGTTTTTTACCTTCTTCTACTAAAAACGGCATATTTTTTAATTAAATTATAACGTTATAAATTTATTTATAATGGTTAGGTGATTTTTAACCTCCTTTTTATAATTTTTGAAGAATATTAAAAATTTTCTTTTAAGTTTGATTTTTATTTGAAATTTTACTTTTCTAATTTTGTGAGGAAGAAAAATTTTTTGAACGATTTGGTAGTTTGTCCTAGGTGTGGTTCAGATTCTATAATAATCACTACAGCAAGCTATCCTCATTCCTTTGAGTGCAAAAAATGTGGAAATCTTTTTCTAAAAACACCTAAAACTTTTGTGGACGATTAGAATGTGTGGAATCTTTGGTTACTATGGAGTAGGTAATGCGTCAAAAAATCTTTTAAAAGGTTTGAAAATGCTTGAGTACAGAGGTTATGATTCTGCGGGTATTGCTGTACTAGGCTCAAGAATAGAAGTGAAAAAAGGTGTTGGAAAAGTAGACGAAGTTTTTTCAAACTCAAGCCTTGAGAATTTGGTTGGAAACATTGGTATAGCCCATACAAGGTGGGCAACTCATGGAAAAGTTACAAAAGAAAACGCCCACCCTCATTTATCAAACAACAGAAAAATTGCTGTGGTCCATAACGGAATAGTTGAGAACTATCAAGAATTAAAAAATTTTCTTGAAAAAAATGGTTTTGTTTTTTATAGCGAAACTGACACAGAAGTCATCCCAAATCTTATAGAATATGAGATGAAGAAAGGGAAAAATTTTGAGGAAGCGTGCAAGGATGCTTTCAAAATGCTTGAAGGAAACTATGCGATTCTTGCTGTTCACGAGGATGAAAAAAAGATTATAGCAACAAGAAAAGGCTCTCCACTGGTTATAGGTGTTGGAAATAATGAATATTTTGCTGCTAGCGACATTCCTGCTTTCTTAGAATTCACTCCAAAAGTCATTTACTTGCATGATAAAGATTTTGTTGTTATTGGTAAAGAAATAAAATTTTTTAATCTTGCTGAAGGAAGAGAAGTGAAAAGAGAAGTGAAAAGCGTTGAATGGAGTTTAGAGCAAGTGAAAAAAGGTAATTTTGAGCATTATATGCTTAAAGAAATTTCTGAGCAAGTTGAAACTATCCAGAGAGCTATAAACCAAGATGAAAAAATTTTGACCGAAGTTGCTAAAAAAATTAAGGAAGCTAACGGAGTTTTTTTAATCGGCTGTGGAACCTCTTATCATGCCTGTCTAACAGCAAGCTACCTTTTTTCAAAAATTGCAAGAATGCATGTGAACGCTGTTTTGGCCTCAGAATTTTCAAACTATAAGGATTTTTTAACAGAAAAAACTCTTGTAATAGCAGTTTCACAAAGTGGAGAGACAGCAGATGTTCTGGAAGCTGTTAAAACTGCGAAGGAAAAAGGAAGTAAAGTAATTTCAATAGTTAATGTTATCGGTTCTTCCCTGCACAGAAATTCTGACCAAGCCTTATTGATGAACGCAGGTCCAGAAATTTGTGTTCTTTCAACAAAAACTTACACTTCTCAGCTGGCAATTCTAACACTTTTGGCTTATGCTTTAGCTGGAAAATATGAAGAAGGAAGAAACAGATTAAGGTATCTCTGGAATTTGATTTATAATCTAACATCAGAAAGCATGAGAGAACATATAAGAAAACTTGCTGAAAAATTAAAGGATGAGGAGCATATATTCTTGATCGGGAGAGGAATGCAATATCCTACTGCCCTAGAAGCTGCCTTGAAAATAAAAGAAGTTTCTTATATTCATGCAGAAGCGTTTGCTGGTGGCGAACTTAAGCATGGAACTATAGCTTTAATAGAAGAAAACACCCCGTGCATAGTTTTTGTTTCAGAAGAAAATGAAAAGGAAATTCTTTCTAACGCTTATGAAGTTAAAGCAAGGGGAGGCTATATAATTGGAGTTTCTTCTAAAAATAATGAAATTTTTGACTTCTGGATAAAAGTCCCGGAAGTAGGAGAAACTGACCCTATATGCCAAATAATACCTATTCAAATTCTTGCCTATCAGTTAGCTGTTCTAAGAGGTTTTGACCCTGACAAGCCTAGAAACCTAGCAAAAAGTGTGACTGTAAAATGAAAGCTGTAATATTGGCAGCAGGAAAGGGAACAAGGGCCTTCCCCTTGACAGAGAACAAACCAAAATGTATGTTAAATGTTTTGAACAGACCTTTGCTTTATTATATAGTTGAAAAGTTGAAAAATTTAGGAATCGAAGAGATGGGAATAGTCGTTGGCTATAAGGACAAAAAAATAAAGGAATACTTCGGGAAAAACTTCAAGTATTTCAAGCAGAAAAAGCTACTAGGAACAGCTAACGCCTTGTATCAAGCAAGGAATTTTGTTGACGGAAAGTTTCTAGTCTTGAACGGTGATGTTTACTTTGAAGATAGCTTGAAAGAATTTTTGAAAATGGAAAACACAATTTGTGTTAGTTTTGTGGAAGACACAAGCTCTTACGGAAGAGTTTTGACAAAAGGAAATAATCTTTTGAAAATAGAGGAGAAAAGCAAAGGTGGTAAAGGATTGATAAACTCTGGAGTTTATATTTTTGATGAAAAAATTTTTGATGCAATAGAAAAAACTAAGGAAAATGATTCAAGAAAAGAGTATGAAATAACTGATTCTATCAACCTTATTTCAAGAAAAGTTAAAATCTACAAGCTTAAAGGTTATTGGCACGATGTTACTTTTCCTTGGGATTTGCTAAAAATAAATCTTCATGCTTTAAACAAACTTGACGACATAGTTATTGGTAAAAACACAGAAGTTTGGTCAAGTGCTATAATAAGGAAGCCTACAGTTATCGGAGAAAATTGCACTATAAAAAATTGTGTGATCGAATCTTCTGTAATTGGAAATGATTGTACTGTAGGAGAATTTTCTATCGTCAAAAGAAGTATAGTCGGGAATTCGTCGAACGTCCCTCACTTAAACTATGTTGGAGATAGCGTCATCGGCGAGAATTGTAATTTGGGAGCAGGAACTAAAATAGCAAACTTAAGGTTTGATGAAAAGGAAATTTTTGCTATAGTAAAAAATCAGAAAGTTTGCACCGGGTTAAAAAAATTTGGAGCAGTGATTGGCGACGGAACAAAAACTGGAATAAACGTTTCTATTTATCCTGGAAGAATAATTGGCTGCAATAAGTTAGTTAAACCGCACTCAGAAGTTATAGAAAATATAATTTAAAAACCAAATTAAACTTATGATTATAAAAAATTTTTCAATAGTAAAAGAGAAAGAACTGTTTAGTTTGACTTTGCTTTGTCTTTCGCCGCATGGGAAAGAAAAAATAGTTAAGCTTTACCTTTCTTTCCCAACTCTAGAGCATCTAGCAATTTCTTTACAAAAAGCGATAGATGAGCAAAAGAAAAAAATTCCTCCTAGCAAAGATACAAGATACATAGCTTAGCTACATTCTTTCAGGCACTTCCATCCCTATAAGTTCTAAACATTTGCCTAAAATTTTTCTTGTAGAATCAACCAAAGTCAACCTAAAATCTCTCAAATTCTTCTCAGCTTTTAAAACTGGACAAACCTCGTAGAATTTGTCAAAAGTTGTAGCCAAATCAAAAGCATAGTTGCAAACGTAATTTGGTTTAAAATTTTCAGCAGAATCTTTAACTACTTTAGAAAATCTTAAAAGCAGTTTTATTAAATTTTTCTCTTCTTCCTTCAGTTCTTTAACTTTATACTTTTGTTTAAACTTTCCAGCTTTTTTTAGAATTCCGTTGCATCTTGTGCAAGCATACTGCAAGTAAGGGCCAGTATCACCTTGCAAGCTAAGCATCCTATTCCAATCAAAAACTATAGTATTGTTTGGTTCAATTTTAACTATAGCGTACTTTAAAGCTCCAATTCCAATTTTTTCAGCTATGCTAATTTTTTCTTTTTCATTTAAACTTGGATTTCTCCTTTCCACTTCTTTCAAAGCAAGTTCTGTCAACTTTTTAATAACTTCGTCGAGCATTACTGCTTTTCCTTCTCTCGAAGACATTTTCCCCTCCGGCAACCTGACAAGCTCAAAAGAGAAATGGTAACAATCTTTCACCCAGTTAAAACCTAAAAGCCCTAAAATCTTGAAAAGTTGTTTGAAATAAAGGTTTTGTTCTGAAGAAACAACCCAGATTGATTTTTCAATTTTATACTTCTCAAACTTTTGCTTTGTTAACCCCAAATCGCTAGTTATGTACAAGCCTGTCCCGTCTGACCGCAAAATAACAGTGTTTGGCAAACCATACTTTTCCAAATCTGCAACTATTGCTCCTTCTGGAGATTTGAAAGCAATCCCTTTTTTCAAAGCATCTTCGACTATTTTCTTTCCCAATTCTCTTGCTTCGCTCTCGTAGAAATAAACGTCAAACTTTATTCCAAGCTTTTTGTAAGTTTCTTCAAAACCTTTTATACACCACTCGACAACTTTATTCCAGGTTTTAACTATATCCTTACTTTTTTCTATTTCATACTTTCTCAAAATTTCTCTTGCTTTTTCTTCTAGCTCAGGGCTTTTACTTGCTTCCTCATGAAACCTAACGTAAAATTCCCAGAGCCATAGGTCTGGTTTTCCTTCTGGTTTTTTTCCTTCTCCCCAGAGCAAGTAGGCAGCTACAAGCTTTGCAACTTGCAAACCAACGTTATTCATGTAGTTTGCTCTTATAACTTTATAGCCAAGGAATTCAAGAATGTTTGCTAAAGAATCACCAAGAAAAGTTGACCTTGCATGACCTATGTGCATGGGATGAACTGGGTTTGGTTGAGAATGTTCAACCATTACTCTTCTTCCTTTTCCTTCCTCGATTTCAATTCCTTTTTGAATTTCTTTCAAAACTTTTTCTGAAATTTTTTCCCAGTCAAAGAAAAAGTTTATGTAACCTTTTTTAGCTTCAACTTTTTTTATCAAACTTTTCTTTGGAATTTCTATTTTCTTAGCCAATTCTTCAGCGATTTTTTCCGGACTAGCCTTTTCTTTTTTTGCCAGTTGAAAACAAATTGCAGAAGCTAGGTCACCAAATTCAGGTTGAGGTGGAACTTCTAGACTTTCCTCTATTCCTTCTATACCCAAAGACCTTAAAACTTTTATAACTTCCTCTTCTAACATATATGAGATATTTATTTTAATTTAAAAATAAATTGTTGAAAAACATGGAAGTAAAGGATTTTGAACCAAAAAAGCAGAACATAGATGAACTAGCAAAACAGTTTAGACTAACTGCTTTTAACGCAAGAAGGCTTGGGGAGGCTGTTGAAATTTTAGAAGAGATGATAAAAGATAAAAATTGCACGAAATTCTTGGGTTTAGCCGGAGCTTTAATCCCTGGTGGGATGAGTAAATGTATAGTTGAAATGATAGAAAACAGATGGGTTGATATAATAGTTTCAACAGGAGCAAACATTACTCATGAACTTGCAAATTGCTTTGGAGAAAAGTACTATCAGTGCGAACCTGAAAAAGTTAACGATTTGGAATTAAGAGAAAAAGGCTTGGATAGAATTTATGACGTTTACTCAAGCTCAACCACGATGGCAATAGTTGAAAAAAACATTCAAAATATTCTAGGAAAAATAAAAGAGGGGGAATATGCAACCTTTGAGCTAATGGAAGAAATTGGAAAAAACATCCAAAAAAGAGATTCAATTTTAAGAGCAGCTTATGAGAAAGGGGTAAAAATTTTTGTTCCAGCATTAGTTGATTCTATACTTGGAATTCAAGTTTGGATGTATTCTCAAGACCATAACTTGAAAATAAATGAAATGAAGGACCTAAATTTTTTAATAAACTTAAATTTCGACTTGAAAAAAGAAAGAAAAAATACTGGAGCGCTAATTTTGGGTGGTGGCGTACCAAAAAATTTTATCTTGCAATCAGTTTTGCTAGCTGACAAACCTCACAAGTATGTTGTCCAAGTAACAACAGAAGTTCCAGAGTATGGTGGGCTTTCAGGAGCAACTTTGGAAGAAGCTTTGAGTTGGGGGAAAGTTGATAAAAACTCAAAAATTTGCACTGTTTACTGTGATTCAACGATAGCTTTGCCGATAATTGTTTCTTCTTTGAAAGAAAGGCTTAGTCTTTAAGAAACCCTAATTCTTTCAATTTCTTTAGAATTCTTTCAACAACAACTTCAGGAGGGATGTCGACCTTGCTACATCTAACAATTCCAAAAGGCTTTCTCTTTTTATAGTAATGTATGAGAGGTTTTGATTGCTTTTGGTAAACACTAAACCTTTCTTTAACAACTTCTGGTTTATCGTCTTCTCTTTGAATTAACTTGCTTCCACAATTATCACATAACTCATCATTCTTTGGTTTAAGAAAAATTTTATGATAAATTGCGTTGCAACTGGGACAGATTAACCTTCCTGAAAGTCTTGCCAAGATGACACCCTGAGGAACGACTAAATTTATAATAACATCTGGGGGTGAAATTTTTTCTAAAACTTCTGCTTGGGGAATTGTTCTTGGGTAACCGTCTAAAATAAAACCTTTCGAGCAATCTGGCCTTGAAATTCTATCTTTAAGAACATCTATTACAATATCGTCAGGAACAAGCTCTCCTTTGCTCTGATACTCAGCAATTTTTTTACCTAATTCTGTTCCAGATTTTGCAATCTCTCTTAAAAGATCGCCTGTGTTTATTTTTGGTATTCCTAACTTCTTCTCAAGAATCGAAGCGTAAGTCCCTTTTCCTGAGCCTGGAGGGCCAAAAATTATCAGCTTCATTCTCTCACCTAAATTTTTAAATTAAATTGGAAAAGTAAAGGTATAAAATATACCCTTAAAGAGTACTTAAATATATTTAACTTTTTTAACACTAAGCTTTTTATAAATAGGAAGAAAGGAGATGAAGGGCTCCAATAACTTCTTTAAATTCTTCAATTGGAGGTGGAGCGATTACATCTCTAACTTCCAGCTTTATTCCTTCATACTCTAGAAGCTTTCTTAAAATTCCAATTTTACCCTTTTTACGGTAGTAAAGTAAACCAGGAACCCTTATAGGAAAATAAGGTAATAACTTAAGAACTTCTATTCCGTCTGAAAGATGTGCAGCCCCACAATTAATTACAGAAGGTTCCTCAAAATTTTTTAGAATTTGTTTTGTCCAATGTTTCTCCCTTTCAATATTTAGATTTAGTTTATCCTCATACAGATCTTCGATCTCGTGAGAGCCTTTAGAAGCTTTCCTCATAAGATAAATGATTTTGTCTCTACACGCAAGAAGTTCTTTTTGAAAGTGCTCTGGGTTTGTTAAAAGGAGTTCTGGATTTTTTAGTGAAGGAATGTACTCCATTATCTCATTTAATAAAGACTCACAAAAAACTTTCACTTTATTCTGATATGCTTGGTATATTTTACAGCCAGAATCAAGGAAGACAATTTTACCTTTGAAACCCGCTTCTTTGATTTCTTTTCCCTTCACAACCCTCCACGAAGAATATCCTAGGTTGGTAG
>JBMFPE010000014.1:0-11470 GCA_049969275.1 Candidatus Aenigmatarchaeota archaeon
GTTAAAAGTAATAAAAATAATTTTATTATATGTTTGAAGAGGTTTCACTTTTTGTGGCATTTCTTGGTTCTTCTCTTGCCGGTATTTGGGACTTGAAAACTACCGAAATTCCGGACAAAATTCCTCATTCTATGATTTTAATAGCTATAATTATTTCCCTTGCCAGAAGCTTTTATGAGCAGAGTTACACGCCTTTAGTTAACAGCTTGGTTTGTGGTGGGTTGCTTTTTGTCTTTGGTTTTATCCTATACTATTCTGGACAGTGGGGTGGAGGCGATGCAAAAGTTTTAAGTGCTATCGGCTTCTTAATTCCAAACATGCTTAAAAATTCTTGGTTTGAGAGGTTCTTTCCTTTTCCTTTAGGGGAGATGGTCAGCTATACGATAAATGTTTTCTTTATAGGAACCTTCTACATGCTTGTTTATTCATTCATATTGGCTTTGCTCAACAGAAAAATTATCTTATTCTTTTCAAAAGAAGTGAAGGCCAGTGCAAGCGTTATAGCAATTTTTTCCTTAAGTTTATTTTTTGTCTTCGTAGGGCTTAACATATATCTTTCCTATTTGTTTGAAGTGCCAGTAACCTTAAAGTTTGTCTTAACCAATTCCTTACTTCCTTTGATTTTCACAGTAGGAATTTTTTTAACCTGGAAGTTCACAAAATCTGTGGAGGAAGTTGGGTTCAAAAAAAGGATTCCGGTTTCAAAGTTAAAAGTCGGTGATGTTTTAGCTGAAAGCAAGCTATGGGAAGGAATCACACAAAAAGACTTGATAAAAATTAAAAAGTCTGGAAAAAAGTATGTGGTAATTAAAGAAGGAGTAAGGTTTGCACCAGCTTTTCCTTTGGCTTTATTTTTTACTTTATACTTTGGTGATGCTTTCCTTTTTTTGTTCAGGCTTGTGATTTAAAAATTTGAAAAACTAAATATATTTTATGAATTTTAGGAATTTTTTTGATTGGTTCTTAGGTTTGTTTGGGTACAGAAAAGACATAAGGTTAGGGATATACGGAGAAACGAACGTAGGAAAAACAACACTTGCAAACAGGATTTCTTTGGACTGGACAGGAGAAGAAGTAGGAAAAGTTTCAGAAATTCCACATGAAACAAGAACTGTTCAAAAGAAAGAAAAAGTTGAAATAAAGCTCAACAACAAAAAAATCATTCTAAACCTTCTGGACATGCCTGGCCTAGCAACAAAGGTTGATTATAGAACTTTCTTGAAGTATGGACTATCAAAAAGACAGGCAAAAATAAGGGCAAGAGAAGCTACAGAAGGGGTAATAGAAGCCATAAAATGGCTAAGCAACGTTGATGCGGTCTTGGCTGTTATGGATTCTACTCAAGACCCTTTAACTCAAGTTAACATAACTTTGTTGGGAAACCTCGAGGCCAGAAAAATACCGGTTATTCTGGTTGCGAATAAAATTGACAAGAAAAGAGCAAAACCTCAGGCTATAAGGGAAGCTTTTCCTCAATACCCTGTTGTTGAAGTTTCTGCTCTTAAAGGTAAGAATATGAACGAACTTTATGAGGCTATAGCAAAGTATGCGAGGAGGGGGAAATGAAGCTGAAATTAGATTTTGTATCATCGTCAACCTTGGACGGAAAGCCTAGAAAAGAAAGGATAAATTACATACTAAGTAAAGTAAAAGATGGCTCTATCCTAGTTATGGACGGAGTAATGAGCCCTGATGAAGAACTTGACCTGATAAGAGAAACCATGAGGAGGGTTGATGACGGATTTCCGGGTATAGAGGTTTGTAGCCTAAAGAAAAAGGTTAAGGGTTTTCAGTTATTCATGGAAAAACTGTCAGACCAAACAGTCAAGTTACAACAACTTCTTATGAGAAGAACTCCTGATAAAAAGCTTAAGTTTGGGATAACTTTGGTCGGGCCTGCAAAGTATATAAAAAAGATAAAGAAGAACCCAAATTCTTTCTCTGTCCTTACAGAGGTTTGATCATGCATAAATGTGTTAGGTGCGGGGAAGTTTACCAGGATAATGATGAATCTATTCTAAGAGGATGTGTGCATTGTGGTTCGATATTTTTTCTCTACTTGAAAACTCCTGAAGATTCTCAACAACTGGAAGAAATAAAGAAAGAGTTGGAAGAGAAAAAGACAACACTTGAAGAGGAAATAGAGAAAAAGATTAAAGAAATAAAAGAAGAGAGAAGAGTTGAGTTAGAGGAAAAGGCTGTAAAAAAGAGAAGAGCTAGGGTAAAGTTTGGAATAGAAACTGTAAGAATTCCTAAGGAAGGGGTTTATGAGATAAACCTTGATGCCTTGATGAAAAAAAGGCCTTTGATAATACTTGAAAAGGGGAAAGTTTACTTTGTTCACTTGCCTTCTGTGTTTGAAAGGACAAAGGAATTATAAAATACCTAACTCTTTATCTTTTTCAACCTGTTCTTTCAACTCAGGTTTTATCTCTATCAAAGCATCAAAAAGTTTGTTTTTATACTCTTCACTTATCAAACCATCGTCAACTATTGTCTTTAAAAGAATAAAAGTATCCATCGTTACACTAGCTTTTCTGTGATTTTCTTTTTCTACACAATTTTCAAGCTCTATACCAAAAGATTTTCTGCAGGCCTCAGCCAGGGTGCTTGCTGTAATGTTATAGATTTCTGCAACGACAACCTGCTCAGGATAAGCCAGGTTTTGCTTTTTTAGGATATCGTCTTTCATCCTTTCTATAAGAGTGTGGATAGCTTTAAAAACACATTCTTCTCTGTTGCAGGGAAGCATTCCTATCAGTAATTATTTTTTGTTTTTTTGTTTAATAGTTTTGCTAGTGGAGTTCTTCCTGCATTTGTCTGAACTTTTCTTGGATTTGGGTAAAGGATGCGGTCGTTTGTCTGTAAAACTCAAAAGTCATGTAAAAGACTAAGAAAATCATGAGCAGCATTATTACAAGCTCCACTATCAGCAAGACTGTTCCTGTCATACTAGTTATAATGTCCTTACTACTATTTAAAGATTACTATTCTTAAGTGGTGAATTAATTAAATTTTGAAAAATATATTTTAGAGTAATTTAAATTCCTTTGGCATTTTTCCAAATCTTTTGGCAAATTCCTTCGGCCATTTTTCTGGCTCTAAACCCTTTTGGGCAAGAAATGCTGCTACCCATCTTTCTAGACCAATTCCTGAACAGCCAGTCCAAACTTCTTTTCCGCTTACTGTTTTAAAACCCCAGGCATCGCTAAACTTTGTTCCTGCAACGGTAATGTTTTGAAACTCAAGCCACTCAGAATTTTCTCTTGGCCCTCGAAAAGGAAGCCAGGCTTCAAAATCTATCGTACCTTTTTCTTTTTCTGTTTCACCAACTTGACCAGCTTGGGCCATGTACCAAGGAGTCACCCAAGCCATTCTCCACTCTATATCTAAAATCTTGTCAAAAACTTGCTTATACCTTTCAACAAGTTTTTCCCTTATTTCTATTGCTTGGTCTTTTGTTCCTAGCCAAATAATTTCTATTCTATGAAACTCACAAACTCTTTCTATTCCGTGCAAACCTCCTGCCTCCCATCTCATGCTAGTTCCTGAGGCATCCCAAACTTTTATCGGTAAATCTTCTTCTCTTAATTTTTTCTTTTCAAAATACCAGTAAAAAGGAGGACATTGAGAAAAGCAAACTCCTGCTCTTGGAGGTTCGAGTTTTTCTTTTAGTTGCTCGTAAGGAATTTTATTCGTAACTTTCACATAATCTGAAAAATCTTCCCAGAATTTTGGGTCATAAGTTAAAGGTCTGCTCACGTAGAAGAATGAGTTGGAAGATCCTGGAACATGACCTGTGCGAAGCCAAACTTCCAAAGGAGTGATTTTTGGAAGAATGACTTCTTCAAACTTTAAAGGCTTGATAACTTCTTTTAAAGCTATTTGTTGCATAGTCCTAAAAATTTTTGCAGAAATCGGGGTGTGAAGCCAAACACCAACATCAAACCTTTTTATCCATCCTCTTTTTTCCATTTCTTCTGAAGGGTCTTTATACCAAACAGGCTTTTTTTCTTTACTTTTCCATATAAGTTCCCAGTGCTCTGCTTTTCCTCCATACTCCTGAAGCTCGATTTTTTCCTCAACTCTTTTTAAAATTCTCTCCACATACCTATCTTCCAAGGCAGTAGAATCTAAATTCTGGAGTTTAATTATTATTTCGTTTCCTTTTGTTTCAGCGTCTTTAAACCAAGGTACTTTTACCTGTATTTTTTCTTTAGGAATTTTTTTCGGAACGTACCTGATTTCATAATATTTGACAAAAATGTTTCTTACCCCTATTCCATACTCTTTCCCAAATTTTTCAGAAAGGAAATTTCTTAGTCTTAAGAAAGCGTCGTGCGGCCTTAAGTAAGTTGTGCCTTCAATAGTAAGCAAAAGTTTTGAGCCTTCTATTGCCCAATGGACAATTCTTGAACCTTCTTGCTCAGGAGGAACACCTTTTTTAAATAGTTCAGAATTAATTTCTTTTGCTACTATCTTTGGAAAATCTAGCTTAACTTGGTCTAATGTTTTACTAAACTCCATCGTACCTTCTAATAAGAATTTCATGTCAATCAATAACTTGATTTTAACTTTTAATCAAATATATTTTATGCCAGAAAGCTTAAAAAGAGCTCTTGGTTTTAAGGATATAGTAATACTTGGGGTTGCGATAATAATCGGAGCAGGAATTTACAGCATAATAGGGAAGGCTGCAGGAATCGCAGGTCATTCTGTCTGGGTTTCTGTTGTTTTTGCAGGAGTTGTTACCTGTTTTACTGGCTTAAGCTTCGCTGAAATGACAAGCATTTATCCAAAGACTTATGGTTATTTCAAACTAATAAAAAATGCTTTGGAAAGTATGGGAGGGAAAGTTTGGGGCTTTGTTGTTCAGTGGGTTCTAGTTCTAGCTTGCATATTTTCAATAGCAACGATTTCCATAGCTTTTGGTGGTTATTTCTCTAGCTTTATTTCTGTCGATAAAACATTAGCAGCAGTTCTTATCATAATTTTTTCAGCTTTTGTTTCCTACGTTGGGGTAAAGGAATCTGTAGGAGTTACCATAATTTTTTCTTTAGTAGAAATTTCGGGTTTAATAGTTGTCATAGTTCTTGGAGTTTTTTTCCTTAGGCCTGACATAAAAATTTTGTTTGACGTTAAGCTTGACTCTAACGTATTCTATGCTGCTTCTCTTATATTCTTTGCTTTCACTGGTTTTGAGCTCATCCCTGCACAGGCAGAAGAAACTGAGAAGGCAGAAAAATTTGTTCCTAAAGCTATAGTCAGCTCAATCCTTATTTGCACTTTGATATATACTTTAGTTGCCGTTGCAGTCACGAACCTAATAGACACTAGCTTGCTAGCAAGCTCAGAAGCACCTTTGGTTGACGCTGTTTCAAGCAAGTTTGGAAACAATTTTGGATGGTTTCTTTGGGTTTGTGCGGTAATTTCTATTCTTAGCACAGTTCTGGGAGTGGTAATAACAAGCTCAAGGCTTGTTTATGGTTTGGGGAAAGAGGGACTTTTTCCAAGATTCTTTTCAAAAATATCAAAAAGGTTTAGAACTCCTAGTTTTGCAATTTTAATGGTAGCTTTAATTTCTGTTTTATCAACTTTTTTGATAAAAGACTTGAAAACCACGGCAGAAATTGCAAATTTTCTAACTATTCTTACTTTTTACTTGGTAAACATTTCAGTAATAATATTGAGATGGTTCAAACCAAAAATTCCGAGAAGTTTTAAAGTTCCTTTTAACTTTAAAAACACTCCTTTGACTTCCTTGATAGCAAGTATTTTTTGCATGTTCTTACTTTTCCACTTCCCACTTTTAATAGTTTTTAACGCAGTCTTTATCGTAGCGATCGGAATAATCTTCTACTTTTTGACAAGGGAAAAGTATTTTGCTTAACGCGTAACTTCAAACTGCTTAAACATTTCAACCAGCTTTTTCTTCTCTGGTCTTTCGAAATGTTCCCTTATCGGTTTAATTATTTTGTCAAGCTCTCTTGCAACGTTTTGCTTTAGATCTTGAGGATGAATCTTTCCTTCTCTGTAAGCTTTTTCAAGTTCTTCATAACTTCCAAAAATTACACTTCCTCCGTACTTTTTCTCCCTTTCTATCTCAAAAGATTTGCTTTCCCTGAAAATTACGTACTTTGCGATTTCTAGAATAGGATTACTTTCAACAACTTTCTCAGGGCACCAAGCTTTTCTTAACTTTTCCTCTATTTCTTCTTTTTTGTCGTGAATGAATATGCAAGTCCAAGGCTTGCTTTTGCTCATCTTTGCTGCTATAGTTTTCTCTAACTTTTCTTTTGACTTTACTTCAGGAGGTTTAGCTAAGCCAGGAAGTAAGTGGTGATGGATCGCTACAGGCTTTTTCCATCCTAGCTTTGGAAAAACTTCTCTGCATAGAACATGAGCTTTTCTTTGGTCCATTCCTCCATGAGCTAAATCTTTTCCCAAGTATTTTACGTCTATAGATTGCAAGGGAGGGTAGATAAACTGAGCAAAGTCAAGCCTTTCTTTCTCACTTCTTCCCATTATCGTTAGACAGCGAGTAACTCTTGGCAAAGTAATTTTTTTACAGAATCTTACCAAATCTTTCCAGTATTCATCGTTGTTGTGATAAACCTCTGAGCCTAAAACAATCTCAGCTTTTGGACAGAAAAACTTAAAGCCTTCTGCAAAATATTCAGAAGCTTTTTTTATGTTCTCCCAGTTTCCTCCTAGCTTGTTGTTGATAAAAGTGTGCCAGTCTGCTAAGAAAACCTTACATTTTACACCTGCTTCTGCTAGGTCGTTTATCTTGTAGCCACACAATAAAAGAGTGCCGAGGTGTAGCAAACCAGAAATTTCGAAACCTATGTAATGTTCTGGCTTATCGTTTGTTTCTAGCAATTGTCTTAATTCTTCTTCTGTTAGAATTTCTTCTGTTGGCGGTCTTTTTATTAGCTCTAGCTTTGTTTCCACGTCCATAATTCATTTATTTTCTTGGATAAATTAAAAAGAATATTGTTAGACGTCTAACATAACCAAAAATATTAAAATTAAAGTTCAACTACAAACAAAAGCCTTTCTACAAGCTCCCTGTACCTGTTTCTTATCGTAACTTCTGTGCATCTCATTCTTTCGGCCACATCTTGTTGGGTTACTCTTTCTCCTGTCAGAAGAGAGGCTGTATAAACAGCGGCTGCTGCTAAACTAGTAGGACCTCTTCCACTAGTTAGTTTAACTTGTCTAGCAGCTGAAAGAATTTTATAAGCTATTTCTTCTGTTTTTCCAAATATACCAAATTCATTCGTAAGTCTAGAGACGTAAGAAGAAGGAGAAGGAACTGGAAGTTTATATCCAATTTCCTTGACGATCGTCCTATAATCTTTTGCTACTTCCCTTTTTTCAACACCAGAAACCTCAGAAACTTCTTCGAGCGACCTAGGTATTCCCAATTGTCTGCATGACAAGTATATACTAGCAGCAACAACTCCTTTAATCGACCTTCCGCGTGAAATTCTTTCCTTTGCAACTTTTCTAAATATTAATGAAGCGTTTTCTACAGCATTTTTTGGTAGGTTAAGATAACCTTGTCCACTTATTTTATCGATTTCTCCTAGCCCAAAAGCTAAACTACGCTCTAAACCATCAGAAACTCTAGTTCTTACCTGCCACTTTCTGAGACGATGAAATACTTCTTTTTGTTCTGTTCCTAGAGGTTTTCCGTATACGTCTTGGTCAGAGGAATCTATTATTGTGGACAAACCTTTATCATGAATTGTGTAGGTTAAAGGTGCACCTGTTCTTGGTCTTTTTTCTTTTTGCTCTTCGTCAAAAGCTCTCCATTCAGGGCCTCTATCATAAATTTTCCCTATAACAAGGCCACAACCCCCGCAAACGTATTCTCCGTTCTCGTAATCTTTTATTATATTTTCATTACCACACTCAGGACATTTACCAATTCTAGTTGTTAAAGTTTTTTCTTCCATAAGACCTATTTGTTTATAAACTGTTTAATTTTAATAATTTTTGCTGATGTTAGACGTCTAACATTAAAAAAAATTAGTTTCAAACAAAACAACTTTTAAAAATTATAGGGAAATGGGCTTTTTTTCAAGAAGAATTACTTTCCCGCCTTCGCTTTTTATTCTTGTTGCTATTGCTCTTAATGCTTTTAAGTCATCGCTTTCCCAGACCGAGTGCTGAATTTTCTCTGATTTTATAGCCTTTAAAGCTCTATTTACTTGAACTTGCAAAACTTTTTTTTCTCTTGGAATATCATAAATTATTATGTATCTCATAAATGTTAGACGTCTAACAAAAGAAATCCTTTCCAATAAAACCTTTTTTGATAGAAGCTTACTCTTCTTTAGCTTTCTTCTCAACTTCCTCTTCTATCCCTAGCTTTTCGATTAGTTCTTTATACCTGTTTCTTATAGTGACTTCTGTAACTCCTACGATATCTGCAACTTCTCTTTGTGTTCTTTTCTCCCCAACCAAAACACAAGCTATGTAAATTGCAGCAGCAGCAACCCCTGTTGGTCCCTTCCCGCTTGTTATGTCATGTTTCTTTGCTTTTTTCAAAATCTCTATCGATTTTGCTTGGACTTTATCGCTCAACCCTAACATCGAGCAAAACCTAGGAACAAAAGTTGTAGGGTCAGCAGGCAAAATTCTTATCCCAAGCTCTCTTGAAACATAACGGTAAGTTCTTCCGATTTCCCTTTTCTCTACTCCAGAAGCTTCAGAAATTTCATCCAAAGTTCTAGGAGACCCAAACTCTCTTGAGACAGCATAAGTTAAAGCTGCAATAACACTTTCAATGCTTCTTCCCCTTACCAGTCCTTTATTAACTGCCTCCTCATAATACCTAGCAATTCTTTCGTGTATGCTTCTCGGTAAGTTTAGAAAAGAAACAATTCTTTGCAATTCAGACAAGGCAAAGCTCAAGTTTCTATCTTTTGACTTTATCAACCTCTTGTGCCATTTTGTTAGTCTATAATACTGAGCTCTTTTTCTTGCAGGAACTTTGTACAACTCCCCTAAACCTTTTCCTATTTCTGTCGTCAACCCTTTATCATGCTTAGTAAAAGTTAAAGGAGCCCCACCTCTTGCCCTTTTACTCATTTGCTCAGAGTCAAAAGCACGCCATTCTTGCCCTGTATCTATCATTTCTTCCTTTATAACTAACCCACATTTCAAACAAGTTAACTCTCCCCTAGAAGGGTCTTCCACAATACTTGTACTTCCACATTCAGGGCATGAAGGCATCTTTTTTGCTTTTTTTACCATTTTATCACTCTCAAGTGAAAATCCGACTTTCGAAAGCTTAATAAAATATAAATCGAAAAGTATTTAAAGCTTTCTATTTTTGGTTTGTCAATCTTTGGAGCTTCTGATGACTTTTCTTATAAGTTCTAAACTTTTAGTTAATTCTTGTGATGTATGCTTTGTTTTAAACCCTCTCATAGCCTGAAAGCAGAATGACACCTTTCTATTAAGTTGTTATTTCTTTTTGCTTTCCCATTTCTAACTGATATGAAAAAGCAGTTAAAAAGAATTTTCTGTTCTTAAGAAACTTTTTATTAAAAAAAACTAAATAAATATAAGGCGAGACTATGAAAACTTTGGTTTTAATTCCTTTGGTTTTAGTAGCTCTTCTAGTAACAGTCTCGGTGGGAGCTGCAAGACTAGAAAGAATAACAGAAACACAAAAGTTAGCTTTTACCCAAATGATCAGGAACTACTTTTCTCCAGTAATCCATGGTTGGGGTATTGGTTTCGACTGCCAAGGAGACTCCTACATAACAGCAAAGTTTCACGTGCTAAGTGTAAAAATTTTACCTTACGATCAAGTTGTTACAATACTAAGAGAAGAAATGCAAAAATCTCAAACAGTAGATTGGTCTCAAGTAAGAGAAAGAATAAGAGCTGCGATAGAAGAAAATGGAACAATAATATCAAAAGGAAGAATTTCTGTTAACGGTACAATGTATGCATTAACAAACATAGTTAAAACTGATACAAGCTTCAGCGCAGACATAAAGGAATTGCCAAATTATGAAAGCTGCAAACAGCAAAACATTTCTGCTGAACAATGTGAACAACAAGCACAAAAAATTGGAAGCATAAGCTTAACAAAAGGTGAACCTACAGGACTTCCTGGTACTCCATACCTCTGGAAAGGAACGCTAGATTTTAAAGGAAAAACCTACAAGTTTGGGGCTTTTGCGTATCCTAGGGCGGTAGCATGAAAAAGCTAATAATTGCTGTCTGCATAATTGCAGTAATAGCAGCAATAGCTTATTTTTTAGTTCAGTACAAGCCTCAACCTAAGCCTTCTGCAGAAGAAAGTTACGTCCTGGAAGATTCTCTAAACACTATTTTGCGGGAAGAACTTGAAAAAACTTCTGTGGATCAATCAGCGTTTAACACAGAAGTAGAGAACAATATTGCATGTAGCCTAAGTCTGTTCTACTATGGGTAACTTTTTCTTTTTTTATTTTTTTTAAACAAAATAATTATTATGAAAGAAAAAAAGAGTTTGAAAAAAGCAAAACCAATACTTAAGACAGCAAGTTAGTTAGGCGAACTTATCGGTGAATTAACTGTCTTGAGCCAGAAAAAAGCTAAAAAAATTGTAAGAAAGACAGAAGCGGTTGCTGAGGAAACAGCAGAAGTTTTAAGAAAGAAAGCCAGGGAAACAGCAGAAATCACGAAAGAACTAATGCCAAGCATAATGAAAGAAATTAAAAAAGGGATAAAACAAGGGATGAAAAAAGCAAAGAAAAAAAGATAATTCTTTAATAGGGAAAACAAATTTTAATTATGGAACTTGGATGGATGACTTTCATTAACTTTGCCTCTTTTGTTGGTTTAAGTTTCGCTTCATTACTAATCTTTTATTTTGGAAGGTTATCAAACCCAAAAAGACAAGTTTCTGTTAGTATTTATGCACTTTGCCTAGGCCTAGAATTCATAGCTCTAGCTCATCTTTTTAGGGTTGAGATAGAACCGTTTGCACCAAATTTTATAATAATTACTTCTCTTATCGGAGTGGTTTTCACTCTTTTAGGTTCTGTCACAGTTCTTTACAACGCTTATGAAATTTCAAACCTGAAAAAAAGGTATGAAGAATTAAAGATGATGATAGCAACTTTAAGAGAAAAGTATTTCAAGCAAGAAATTTCTGAAGAAGATTTGAAAGCAGTTTATGCAAACATTCTTAAAGATTTAACAGAAATAGAAGTTAAGCTGAAAGGTTCGGTTGAATCTTTTGATGAAGAAAAGAAATAATAACTTTTTAATAATAGAAAACAAATTAAATAAAAGAGAAGATGAGAATCAACACTGGAGTAGAAAATCTTGACGAGAAAATTGAAGGTGGAATACCTGAATCTTCTTCTGTTTTGTTAGTTGGGCCTCCGGGCTCTGGAAAAACAACCTTCTGCAATCAATTCATCTACAAAGGGCTTGAAAAGAATGAAGCAGCTAT
>JBMFPE010000015.1:0-11351 GCA_049969275.1 Candidatus Aenigmatarchaeota archaeon
TCAAAAAGTTGTTGAAGAGGTAGAAGAAGTAAAAAAATTGAAAGGAAAAGAAGTGGTTTATCTCACTCCTGAGCTTATAAAAACTGGTTTGTGGAAAGAGGTTAAGTTTAAACCGTATAACGTTGAAGTTGTTGGTAAAAAAATTTACCCTGGCAAAAGACATCCTTACGTTAAATTTTTGAACGAAATGAGGCAAAGACTTGTTGAGTTGGGTTTCAAGGAAGTTAGAGGCCAAACAATAGTAACAGAGTTTTGGAATTTTGACGCTCTGTTTCAACCTCAGATGCATCCTGCGAGAGACTGGTCACAAACTTATAGCTTAAAATACCCAAAGTACGGAAAACTTCCAGAAGAAAAAATAGTTAAAAAGGTGAAAGAGGCTCATGAAAAAGGATGGAAATATAAGTGGAGTGAAAAGGTTGCTTCGCAACTAATACCAGTACCCCACGATACCGCCTTTTCCCCTATGGTCTTGTGTTCAAAAAAATTGGAAATTCCTGGAAAATACTTCCAGATAGTTAGGTGTTATAGACCAGATATACTAGACGCCACCCATGGGGTTGAATTCACACAAATGGGTGGAATAGTAGTTGGAGAGATGAACTTCAGAGACCTTTTAGGTTTGCTGAAAAGTTTTGTGGAAGAACTTATAGGGAATTATAGGGTTAAATTTGTCCCTGCTTATTTTCCTTTTACTGAACCGAGCGTTGAAGTTTTAGTTGAGACTCCAGAGCTTGGATGGATGGAAAGTGCCGGAGCTGGTATATTTAGAGAAGAGTTATGCAAACCTTTAGGAGTAGAGGTTCCTGTACTGGCATGGGGTTTTGGTGTTGACAGGCTTGCCATGATTAAACTTGGAGTTAGTGATATAAGAGAGCTTTTTTCAAGAAATTTAAAATGGCTAAGGGAAGTTCCTGTAAAAAGGTGAAGTCATGCCAACTATAGAAGCTTCGTTTGATGACTTATGCAATTTGATAGGGAAGAAAGTTTCTTTAGAAGAAATGAAAAAATTGGTTTGGTATGCAAAAAGTGAGATAGAAAGTTCTGAAGGTGATTTGCTAAAAATTGAAATTAAAGATACTAATAGACCTGAACTCTGGTCAGTAGAGGGAATTGCAAGAGAGATAAGAGGGAGGGTAGGAAAAGATAGAGGATGCCCAAATTACAAGGTAAAGAAATCAAAAGTTATAGTTAAAGTCGACAAAAAAGTCTCTAAGGTTAGACCTTTAACTGTTTGCGCAGTCGTTAGAAAGTTGAAAATAGATGAGAATGTTTTATCACAAATGATACAGCTTCAAGAGAAAATATGCACAACTTTTGGAAGAAATAGAAAAGAGGTTGCCTTAGGAATTTATGAGTTGGACAGGATTAAACCACCGATAAGGTTCACCACTGTTAAGCCAGAAGGAATAAGGTTTGCTCCTTTAGATTTTGAAGAAGAACTTACACCAAAAGAAATTCTTGAAAAACACCCTAAAGGAAAGGAATTTGGCCACTTGTTAAAGGGTTTTGAGGAATACCCAATTTTTATAGATTCGAGGAATGAGGTTCTTTCGCTTCCACCAATAGTAAATTCAAACTATAGCGGGAAAGTGAGCACAAAAACAAAGAATGTTTTCATCGAATGCAGCGGTTTTAACTTTAATTTCTTAACCCCAGCTTTAAACGCAATAGTAACTGCTTTGGCTGAAAGGAAAGGAAAAGTAGAAAGTGTGAAGGTAGTTTATCCTAAAGAGACAATTTTCACTCCTGATTTGAAACCTAAAAGAGCCGAAGTTAGTTTAGATTGTATAAATAAAATTTCTGGTTTGAACTTGAGTCAAAAGAAAGTATGTGAACTTTTGGAGATGGCAAGGTATGATGCAAGGCTGAAGGGAAATAAAATTGAAGTCATGTACCCTGCTTACAGGCAAGATATAATGAACGCTAGAGATATTGTTGAGGATATTCTTATTTCTTACGGTTATGATAATCTTCAACCAGTCTATCCAAAAATTCCTACTGTAGGAAGAGCTGATGAACTAGAAAAAATTTTAAACTGCACAGCTGAAGTTATGGTAGGGTTAGGATTCCAAGAAATCTTATCTTATACTTTAACTAGCAAAGAAAACTTGTTTAAAAAAATGGACTTGGAAGAAAGTAAAGTAGTTGAAATAGAAAACCCAATTTCTTCTAGCTGGAGTGTTTTCAGAAACTGGCTTTTGCCAAGTCTGCTGGAATTCCTATCAAACAACAAGCATGTAGAATATCCTCAAAAAATATTTGAAGTGGGGAATGCTGTCTTAATAGACGAGACAAAAGAAACAAGAACTAAAGATTTGAAGAAGCTTGCTTGTGCTATTGCCGACACAAAAGCAAGCTACGAGGATATTTCTTCTGTTTTAGATTCTTTTCTTTCAAGCTTTGGAATTTCTTACAAGTTAAAGCAAATAAACCATAAGAGTTTTATTGAAGGTAGGGTTGCTGCTATTCTTGTAGAAGAAAAACAAGTTGGGGTTATCGGAGAAATTTCTCCTTCAGTTTTAGAAAATTGGAATCTAGAAATGCCTGTGGCTGCCTTTGAGCTAGAGTTGGAATTTTTTACAAAGGATAAAGTTCATGACTATTAGTTTATTCAACCAAGAAAAATTTCTTAAAAATCGTGAAATTTTAAGAATTTTAAAATTTTTTTCTTCCAAAATTTTGATCCATTCTTCTAGCCAGAGGTGCCAAACATGAGTAGGGTCTTCTTTTGTTTGATTGAAATCTTTTGTTGGAATCGTGAGCAATAAAATGCCATCTTTTTTTAAAACCCTTCTTATTTCCTCAAGAACAAAACTTAAATTCTTGCAGTGCTCGAGAACGTCAAAAGCAGTTACAATATCAAAAGAGCTTGGTTTAAAAACTAAACCCTTTTCTATATCGCTACAAACAAGTTTGATACTGGGAAATTTTTTTCTTGCATTCTTCAGAGCAAAAATTGAAACGTCAGAACCGAAAGAATTAAACCTACTTTTCTCAGCTTCGTCTACAAAAAACCCATAAGCGCAGCCTAAGTCTAAAAGCCTTCCTTTTTTCTTGTATTTTCTTATTAAAGATAAAGCCTTTCTAAACTTTAGAAAAAAGATTATTCTCATAAGAATGCCGTCATAACCACCTTTAAAACGTGAAAAATAGTTTAAATCAAACTTCGATTTCATTACCTTATCATCCATTTCACAAGCCTTTGAATCAAATTAAGTCTTGGCTTTCTTGTCTTGAAAGGGAAACCACAAAGCAAATAAGCAAGCCTCTGAATTTCAATCGCTGCTGGAGAATTTGGGTAAACACTAAGCAAGGGAACTTTAAGTGAAATACTTTTTTGCACGTTTTTATCCTCAGGAATTTCTGCCAAAACAGGAAGCTCAAGAATCTCTTCTATTTCCTCTTTTTTCATCTCATAAGATTTCCCTCTTACTCTGTTAACAACAACTCCTGTAATTTGCTTGTTTGAATTTTTGACTAAAGAAGAAGCTCTTAAAGCGTCTATGACACTTGGAAGCTCAGGGTTTGTTACAAGCAAAACTTCTGCTCCAGAAAGAATGGCAGAAACTGCTTCTCTTCCCAAACCAGGAGCACAGTCTAAAAAAACAAAATCTGCCTTTCCTATTAAGTTCAAAGTTACTTCAGGCAATTTTCCTACGTCTACATCTTTCAAGTCGTTTATGTTTATCGTTGAAGGAATTATCTTGAAACCAAAAGGGTGGGAATAAATAACATTCTCTAAACTTATTCCTTCTCTTAGAACATCCTGCAAACCTTTTGGAGCAAACTGATAACCTAAGACTAAACCTAAGTGAGGAGTTGTTATGTTAGCGTCTACAGCAATAACTTCTTGACCAAGTTGAGCAATCGCATAGGATAAGTTTGTCGTTAAAGTAGTTTTCCCCACCCCTCCTTTCCCAGAAATTATCCCTATTATTCTAGTCATAAATATTATTTAGTTCTTTATCTTTAATCTTTTTTCTAATAAGAAGCAAGTCTTTTCCATTTTTCTCTCAAGCTTGACCATACATCCTCTTCTCCCTTTTCTTCTTTTGGTTTCTCTTCCTTTGCTTTTTCCTTTTTAACAGGAATCTTCTCTCCTAATCTCTTTTCTACCTCATTCCTCAACTCGTCAAGCTCTTCCTTCTTCACAAACTTGGTAAGTTTCAAGCTAAGCTCGTCCAAAGTCTTAACTATTTCCACACTCAAGTCTTTTATCTTTTCTATATCATTTTTTTGTTTTTCTATCTGCCCTGCTTTCTCGCTCAACTCAGAGAATATTGACTCGACCTTTGAAGCTGTTTTAGTTATTTGCAGTCTTGCCTCCTCTATTTTTTCAATTTTTTTATCGATCTTTTCAGAGGCAAGGATTATGCTTTCTATGTTTTTTATCTTTTCCATAGCTTCGAAAAAATCTTTCAATTGCTTCTGAACTTCTTTAACCATAGCCTCTAGCTTTTCTACATTAGCTTTCATCTCTTCTATTTCAACATCCCTCTTTGAAAACAATTTTTTAATTTTTTCCAAATCAAGCTCAGATACCGATTCTAAAACTGTCTGCACATCTTTTTCCATTTTGCTTAAAATCTTTTCTTTTTCTAGGAGTGCAGACCTCAACTCGCCTATGCTCTCTGAAAAAGTGCTCACCCTTTCGTCCACATCTCTTTTAAAATCTCCCAAAACTTCTAGTTTGCCTTCAATCTTTTCCATCCTCAAAAGAAGGTCTAGAAGACTTACTTCTCCAATCTCAGCACGAGAAAGTCTTGCTCTAGGTTCTTCTAACTCCCTTTCAGGAATTTCTTCTATCACGCCATACTTTTCCTTCAACTTCTTTAACTTTTCATTTTCTTCCGTACTTGCCTTTTCCATACTTTCCTACCCAAAAATCCACAAGCTTTTTCTTCAAAGAAGTTATGTAAATTTCAGCCATCCTGAAGCTACCTTACTTTAACTTATCCTTCGCTAATTTTAATTCTGTTTTTTAGTTCAAATATATTCACTCCAGCTTTCTCTATTTCTAACTCTCTTTCTATTTCCTCTATCGCCCTACTAAACTCTGTACATCTTCATCTCCTTGTCTGGTATTTTGTGAGGCATGTGCAAAGGTGGTCTGAAAGAGATGAACCAAGGAATTCCATCGTTATACTTTGGTTCTGTATCAAACCGACTCCTACTTCAAGCCTCGCAACTCTTTTGGCATACTCTAAACCGTACTTCTTTTCTATTCTTGCCAAATCTCCCAAGCTTTTTGTGTGCATTTGAATTTCTGTCAAGACATTTCCTTTTATAGCTTCCTTGAAATCGCTCAAAACCTGAGAAACCATTATCAAGCCGATTCCCCACTTTCTAAACTCTCTGCAAGCTCTTTCTAAAGCTACGTAACCTCCTTTTCCTCCATATTTTTCAAGTAGGCGATGGACTTCATCAAAAACTATTACAAGCCTCAAGCTTGTAGATTCCTCCCATCCTTGGGCAAAAATTGTGTCGATTATATGGGTTACAGCTTCGTCATACTGACCAGGCTTAAGTTTGTCAAGAGTAAAGATAGTTATTTCTCCTGGGTTCATCAACTTCTTGAAATCTATCTCAACTTTTGGGTCTGTTACTTCAAATATAAGCCCCTTGAAAGGTCTTGCCTCTTCTTGTGCAAGGCCAAAAATCCTATAATATTTCAAAACTTTTGGGTCTTTGCAAGGTCTAACAAACCCTGTCCATTGGGCTGTAGGGTCAAAAACAACTGCTGGAATCTTCTTCTCAAGCAATTCCTCAACAAACAAACTTGCAGTTACAGATTTTCCTGAGCCAGTAGCACCAGCAACTAGAACGTGAGTGGTTAAATCGTCCATCGCAAAAGTTGCTTTTGCTCTCGCTTCAGCAACTTTTCCAAGCCAAAGCTCACCTTTTGGCAATTTTCCTATTTTCACAGGAGCTATGTACCTTGCTTTTTTTACCTTCCATTTCTTATAATAGCTTCTTCCGTAGAAGAATGAAAATACTGAGAATAAAGCAACGATAAGAATCGAGGCCAGCTGAATTCTTTCAGTAGTCCAGAAAGGTTGGACAACTTCAAACAAATCAGAAGAAGATTTTTTTCTTCCGTCGTATTCAGCTTCTACCACAAACAAGTATTGACCTAAAGAAATATTTTGAGGGATGTAAATCTCTTCTATAAAAGACTCGTAAGATGATTGTAAGGATTTGATTTTACTTGTGGAGAAAACCGTTTCTTTTGTTTCAGGGTCTTGAATTAAAAAAGTAAAGTTTGCATCAAAATTTTTCTTTATTCCCAAGTTGTATAAAACTACTCTAAACCTTGCAACTCTGTCAGGGTTTATTTGTTTGTTTAAAGCTTCTGCAACTATGTCCAACTCTACCAAACCTTTTATAGAAACTGTAAGAGTCGCAGGAAGATTTTGGGTTTTTCTCCCTGCTGTCACGTAAATCGTTCCTGTATAAGTTCCGAGTTCGGTCCTTGGAGGAGCGTAGGCATTTATTACTACCATTCCCTCGTTTTTGGGCTCGACTGTTATAGAATTTCTTTCAAGTTTTACCAAGTCTGCTATCGAGCCTGAGATAGAAACTGTGAAGTTAAGTCTTGAGTTCATTTCATTCAAAATCCATAGCCCAAAATTTTTACTTTCATTTATATCGATTTGTGCGTCTGTTAAGTTTGTCCTTATACTGAATTTAACCTCCTCTGTTGGAGTTACCTCAGGAATACTTGGCGCAGAAGGAACCCCTCCTGGACCTGAAGGTGGTGTGTAAGTTGTCGGGCATTGCCCGCAATCTTCTGGACAATTTACACAAGATTCCCCATAACCACATTTACCATTCCCGCATACCTCAATTTCTGCTGCAACGTAAGCAGAGGCTGATGCTTGAACAGTAGAAATCAGATGATTAGTAAGGTCTAAACTACTGTCTGTCTCGGTCCAGCCAGAGTTGCAAGTTGGATAGCTCCAATCAGCACATTTGTATATTTTTATTCCAGGCTCGTACCAAATCTTCCCTTCGTTAAAATCTTTCGAATAGTTAAAGGTAATTTTTAAGTTTGAATAAGAAGCGTTTGTCTTGATTTCAAAAGCAGATATTTTATACTTTTCAGGCCTTGGCAAATCGATTATACTAACGCTTATTTCTGACAGGTTTATTGGATTGGTTAGGTTTGCGTTTGGGTTGTTAAACTGAAGCTCAGAAGTTTTTGTTGTGTTGAAATTAAACATTTTAACGGAATTTTCTCCCAATCTTATAAGCCAATCGTAAGTTCTTTTGTGAAGAGTGAAGTTGTAATTTCCAGGACCTTTGGAATAGTTATGGATTAATATATCTTTTGAAGGCCTGTAGAAAGTAAAGTCTACAGGGAAGCTTGCGTTCAAGTACATTTGAATTGGTTCATAAACCTCAAACCAGCCTGTTTTTTGAGCAAAATTGTTTGAAGTGTCGTTAGCAAAAAGGACAAAATCGTAATCTCCTATGATGTTTGCTCCTGCAATTACTTTTTCCCAGGTTGTGTTGGTAGTTTGTGAAGTTTTATTTTGCAAATAGTAAATCAAATAAGAGGAGTTTGGAAAGCTGACGTTTACCCAAACTTTATCAACTCCATATTTATCAGAAACGTTTACCTCTATTTTAACATCCTGCCCAAGAACTGCAGAGTCTGCCTTCAAACTTTCTATCGTTGGTGGTGTTGTATCGTTTTCCATTATGGTGAAACTTACAGAACTTTCTTTTACTGAAGCGTTGTAATACCTGTAAAAGCTCACGTTTGTATCGCTTATGTTGCACTTGACTTGAACCAAATCTGCCAAATCGCTTATATTCCAAGAATACTTTGCATAACCAGAAAAGTTTGTTTTTACTTGAGCTAATAGGTTTTCCTCTGTTGAGTTTATAAACCAGAAATAAACAGGATAGCTTTCAAGGTCAACACTTGAGTTAGAATCTTTAACATGACAAACCAAATCGACCATTTCTGTTTCTGCTTTATTAATTTTTTGATTCTCAGAAGGATGGGTAAAGTTAACCTCAGCCCAGCCATAAATCCAAACACTAACGTTTTTTTCATCAGAGTTGTAAAGCTCACCAGAAGCGTTTGCCTTTATCAGAAATATCCCAGGCACACAATTGCTTGCTACAGTGTAAGAGGAGTTGTCACCCTGAACGCTCATGCTACAGGTTTGCCAGCCTGGGTCTGTTGTACCGCTTCCTGTCCAAGTTATAATATAAGGATAAACAGCTAAACCGCAAGAATCGTTCAAAGTTGAATTTAATCGAATTTCTTCTCCTAAATGATAAACTGAGTTTGGCAAGGGTGAAATTATCGTTATGTTAAGCTTATCTTTTAAGGCTCTTAAAATTTCTTGGCTTGTAACGTTAAGAAAATAATATTCACTAGCGTTTCCAGAAAGTGTTACGTTAAGAGAATAGTAGCCCAAACTGCTCGAGCAGTTGGTTTTCCATGTATGGAAACAATAGCCGTTAGAGTCTGTTTGAGTCTCGTTTTCAAGAGTGTTGTTTATAAACCAGCTACAGTTATAGCCTGCTACTTTAACAGACGAGTTAAATTCATCTACAAGCGAAGCGTTAAGAAGAGAATCACCTCTAGTGAAGTTTGAAACAGAATTTAGCCTTATACTAAGCTTTCCGTATATTTTTACAAGAAACCCTGATGAAATATTTGTCTCGTAGAAAGAATCAAAATAGGTCCCAGCCTTCCATTCTCTTCCCCCTGGTTGATAAGAAGAGTTTGGTGTAAAGCTATAATTGCAAAAGCCGTTTTCGTCGCTTGAAGTAGAATAGCTAGAATTGTGGGTAGAGTTAAGCCAAACCCAGAAGCTACAGTTTGCGTTAGGAATGTTTTGATTATCAAAATTATCTTTTAGTTGGATAGAAAGCAGAACTGTTTCACTTCTGTTCACCTGAGAATTGTTACCTTCTACGTAGATTACAGAAGCGTTTCTTTTTGTTACGTTTGGCCCGTAATAAACGCTTGAATTGATCCAATCATGGTATTGCAAACCGGAAGAAGAGTTGAAATCAGCGTACTCGAACTTAAATTCATTCATCCCAACCCAAGTTTTGTTCGTGGTAAGGTTGAAAGTAATAGAAGTATTGCCAGTAAAATTTTTTTCGCCTATTAACTGCCAGAAATTAAGGTTTTTTATGTTTACCAAAAGTCTAACAGTTATGTTATCGTTTTCCCTATCGCTAACGTTCAAGCTTATGTTGAACTCGCTCCCCCAGATTCCTTGAGAAGGAGTGACGTTAATGTTTGAAAGAGTTGGTGGGCTATTTCCAGAACCACTGGCCTCGTAAAGAGTTGTGGAAGAATGAGGTTGCTTCCAGACAAACAAATCTTCTATTCCGTTTGAGTTGGTGTCTTGCTTGCAAACGAAAAAGCTATCGCTCCCTACGTTAATTTTATAATAGGTTGGGCTTGAGGAATTGCAGTTATTGCTTGCTGAAGAAGGAGTTATATCTTGCCAACTGCCGCTCCAAAAAACTCTTAGCTTTGGTTGGGATATCACAAAACTTTCGTTTATAGTTGTGTTAGCAGTTATGTTGTAAAAGATTTGAGGGGTGGTGTTCCAGATTGTTATGTTCTTCTTCCAAAATCCTTCTTCTATTATTCCTTCTGATTCGTTCATTATTATCGGTATTCCTGTTCCGAGGGTATCGTCCCAAAGCTTAGCAGGAGATAAAGGGCCTGAAGAGTTGACCACGTAGTTAAGGGAGGTAATGTTGCAATATTTCTTTCCGTTTATTGGTGTGACGTTAAAAGAAAAATCGTTGAAATCGCACTTCGTAGCTGAATCGTTAACTTTTATGTAGTTTATTCTTATGTCCAAAGCAGGGTTCTTGGCATAACTTATGTTTATAGTTTTGTTCCCTATGCTTTCGTTAACTCTTATGTTGTAAATTCTTGACCAAGCGTTCTCGAAAGAATAGGAAATGACTCCAGATAAGTTGTATTGGTATTCTAGGTAAACTGAAGCTATTCTCAAAATTCCAGCAAAATCTGAGTGAAATTTCAAAGGAATATCGCAATTCCCGTTAGAATCTGCCTCGCAACTTTCCAAGTATTTGTTAAAAGCAGAGTTGTTCGAAATCGAAGCTTGAGACCTAAACTTTCCTGGATATTGCCACTCTATTTCTTCATCATCACCTATATCTAAAGTAAGGTTTGTTGGATAATATTCGAAATTGAGAATATAAACAGTATAAGTTGCTGGGATGTTGGTTCCTGCTGCAACTTCTGTTCCAGGGTCTGCAGTTAAGTTTCCTGCTCCCACCCCTCTCACATCGTTCTGAGTTAAATAGCTCCAAACTAAGGAGCAAGAGGAGTTTAAAACATAAACTCTATCGTCGTAGCTTCCGGCTATTATTTCGCTTCCTGGATCAGAAGTAACGTCAGCTATTAAAACAGTATCAGCAGAAGCTTGAGTGTTGAAAGAACATAAGAAGTTAAGGTTTGAATCTAGCAAAAATATCGTCCCATTATTTCCAGCTATTGCGATCTCGTCGTACTGGTTTGAAGGGATAACGTTACCTACTGCTAAATCATTTATTCCTGTTCCTACAGGCTTGCTAATTTTTAAATAGCCTGAGGAGTTTAAAAGGTAAACATAGCCGTCAACAGTTCCTGCAGCTATCTCGTTTCCTTCTTCGCTACTTAAGTTTCCTGCTCCTACTCCTTTAAAAGAGCTAGAACCAGAAAAATTCCATAGTTGAGAGCCTGAGGAGTTTAAAAGGTAAACATAACCTCCTGAACTTCCTGCAGCTATCTCGTTTCCTTCTTCGCTGCTTAAGTTTCCTATAGAAACAGCATAAACATCTCCGTTAGTAGAAAAATTCCAAATCTCGTTTCCATTATTGTTTAAAAGTTTAACGTAAGAAGGACCACTTGTACCGATTGCGATCTCGTCGTACTGGTTTGAAGGGATAACGTTACCTACTGCTAAACTATAAATTTGAAGGTTAGTTGTGCTTAGCAAGGGTTTCATTATTCCTTCTAGGCTTAAGTTTGAGGAAAAAACCGTTGAGTTTTTCGGCAACCTTAACCATACTGTTTTATTTTCACTTCCTGAAAAGACTATTTCTTTGGTTGTTGCTGAATCGTTGAAAGAATTTAGTGAAAAGTTAAAAGCAGGAAAATCTAAGTCAAGGTTAAAAGTTAGCTGGGAAGAAAGGGAAAAATTAAGGAAAAGGAGTAAAAAAATTAAGGAAAAGATTGATAAAAGAAGAATTCTTTCTTTCATATCTTTCTTTTAATAATTTTGTTTTAGAATAAAATTAACTTTGCCAAAAAGAAAGGCTTATATAAGTCAAAAGATAAAATAATTTTATGG
>JBMFPE010000016.1:0-11270 GCA_049969275.1 Candidatus Aenigmatarchaeota archaeon
GTATAATTTTCTTTCATATGCTCGTCTAGAATTTTTCCAACTTCGTTCAACCCATTCCTCAATTTAATTTTTATCAAATGCTCTAAACTTTCTTTTGGCGTTCTCCCAGCAAGTATTCTGATTTCTCCCTTCTCATAAGATTCTATAAGCTCGTCAACTTCTTTTCTGACCTTTTCAAGAGTGTTTTTAATTTCTTTAGTCGCTTCTTCTGGTAAATCTTGGTCAGAAATACTTATAGAAAATCCAGACATCATCAAAACTTGAATCGCAAGTTTTGTTATGCTGAAAAGGAATTTTTTCAAGAACACAGCTCCATATTCTTTTTCTATTTTGTCGATTATTTTCCCATCCTCATCTCCAACAGCAGCTTTATCTATGGTGCCACACAGCAGTTTCCCGTTCTTAACAACAACATAAGTATCATAAGGACATTTTTCTTTCAAACACTTCTCACAACCTCTGCAGGATTTTGATTTGTGTTCTATGGAAAAATCTTTTGGTAGGAAAAGACTGAATATTTCTTTTCCTGTCATGTATTCTTTTTGAGGTATTTCTATATCTTGGTCGACAGCTCTAATTAGTTGGACGAAATCTTCCCTCTTAAACTTTCTGTTACCATGAGTCAAAATGTACAAACCTGTTATGTGATCTTTTACTGCTCCTATTATTGGTCCAGAAAACCTTGGGCTTCTAGTGTTTTTAGGAACTATCATCAATTCCTCTGCTTCAACTTGTGCTTCTTCAGTTTGTGGTACATGAAGGTTCATCTCGTCTCCGTCAAAATCCGCGTTATACGGGGGGCAAACACAAAGATTGAGTCTAAACGTTTTAAACGGCATTACCCTTACTCGATGTGCCATCAAACTCATTCTGTGCAAGCTTGGTTGCCTGTTGAAAAGTACTATATCACCATCTTTCACATGTCTTTCAACTATATAACCAGGAGTTATTTCTTTTGCTATGTCCTCTCTATTTTCGTTAGTTATCTTCTTCCTTCTTCCATCAGGTCTTATCACATAGTTTGCTCCAGGCCAGTTCGTTCCGTTTAGAACTACTTTTCTCATCTCTTCGATGTTTTTTTCGTTTACCCTTACAGGAATTGTTAATTCTTTTGCTACAATCTCAGGAACACCTACTTCATCGATATCAATCATCGAATCAGGGCTTATCACAGTTCTTGCAGAAAAGTTAACTCTTTTTCCTGCAAGGTTCCCTCTAAACCTTCCTTCTTTTGTTTTCAACCTTTGTGAGAGTGTTTTAAGAATTCTTCCAGAGCGGTGTCTTGCAGGAGGAACTCCAGTTATTTCATTATCAAAATACGTTGCAACATGATACTGCAAAAGTTCCCATAAATCTTCAATAATAAAATCAGGAGCACCAAGATCTATATTTTCTTTTAACCTTTCGTTTATTCTCACGATATCAACAAGTTTATGTGTTAAGTCGTCCTCAGACCTTTCTCCTGTTTCTAGGGTTATGGAGGGTCTTACGGTGACAGGTGGTATCGGTAGAAGTGTTAGGATAAGCCACTCAGGCCTCATTTTTTTAAACCCAAGCAATTCAAGGTCTTCGTCAATTGTCTTTTCAAGTCTTTCTCTTAATTTTATTGGGTTTAAAATTTCATTATCCTCAAGAAAAGTATAAGGTTTGATAAACTTTATTTTTCCCTGTTCTGCGTTACAATAAGGACACTTCTTCCTTGCAAGTTTAACTATTTCCTTGAAAGGTGTTCTCTTTGTTTTTATTTTTTGGACGTCTTTTTCACTAATTAAAATTCTTCCACATTTTCTGCAAAATAATTTCAAAAGACTTAAAATTATTTTTGAATAGTGAACATGAACTACAGGGCGAGTTAGTTCAAGATAGCCAAAATGCCCATAACACTCACCAACACTTCCTCCGCATGTCCTACACCTTATTCCAGGGTCTACTACCCCCAACCTGGGATCCATCAACCCTCCTTCTATAGGATAACCTTCCTGGTCATAAAGTTCAGTTTTTGTAATTTTTGCCACGCTCATCTTTTTAATCATTTCCGGACTTAAAATTGAAAATTCTAGTTTATCCACTAACATTTTACTCCTCCTTCAAAACTATTTTCGGATAGATAAGCATGCTTTTAAGCTCGTCTAGCATTAGCTTGAAAGCATAGCTTATTTCAACATCAACAATCTTTGATTCTTTACAAACAGGACAATACTTCTTGTTTTTAATTCTGTCGTTTATAGCAACTAACCCACATTCACTGCATACTGATATAGTGGTTTTGTCAGAATCAAACCTTTCTTTCAGGGCAAGAGCTGCACCGTGAGCAATTAAACAGTCTTTTTCCATTTCTCCTAACCTTAGGCCTCCCTCTTTACTTCTTCCTTCTGTCGGTTGTTTAGTTAATAACGTGACAGGACCTCTTGACCTTGCATGGATTTTGTTGGAAACTAAATGGTCGAGCTTTTGATAGAAGCAACTTCCTATGAAAATTTGTGCTTCAAATTTTCTTCCAGTTATTCCGTCATACATAGTTTCCTTTCCATCATTCCTAAAACCATAAGCTTCTAGCATACTTCTAATTTCTTTTTCTGGAACTGGGTTAAAGGCAGGTGTGAAAATATATTTTCCTGAAAGTGCACCAACCTTTCCAGCTATTACTTCTAAGAGTTGTCCCATAGTCATTCTTGACGGTATCCCATGTGGGTTGAAGATTATATCAGGAACTATTCCCTCTTCTGTGAAAGGCATGTCTTCCTGAGGAACTATTAGTCCAATCACACCCTTTTGTCCGTGTCTACTTGCTAGCTTATCACCAATTTCAGGAATTTTTAAATCTCTTACAACAACTTTTACAAGTTTTGTCCCGTCTACAGTTTCAGTTAAAAATACTCTATCTACAATTCCAGAGTCACCGTGCCTTAATCTTACAGAAGTTTCTCTTATGTTTTCAATTCCTGTAACAAACTGGTCCATCGAACCCAAAAATCTCAAAGGTGAAATTCTTCCTATAAGAATGTCGTCAGAGTTAACTAAAGTTTCTGGGTTGACTATCCCATCTTCTGGTAAGTGCTTGTAAGCATCTTCCCCAGCATATCCCCTTACTCCAGGCTCAGGAATTCCTATTATGTCTTCTTGTCCTCCCATGTATCTTTTTTGTTCAGCCTCGTAAGTTCTAAACATGTAAGACCAAAGCAGACCTCTTTGTAGAGAATGAGCGTTTATTATTATTGCATCCTCCATGTTGTATCCTTCATAAGAAGCAATAGCAACTATAACATTTGTGCCACTAGGATGCTTTTCATAGTTTATAATTCTATGTCCATAAGTCTGAACCAGAGGAGTTTGAGGATATATTAAAATGTTTGATTTTGTGTCCACCCTACTTAGGTAGTTTGTTATGAATAAACCAATAGATTGTCCTATCATTTTAGCTCCATAATTTACTCTATCACCCCTGTTAAATTCTGGATAAGGTATAAAAGATGCTGAAAGTCCAAGAATTAACGAGGGGTCTATTTCTAGATGTGTATGTTCAGGGGTAAGTTCTTCTGGTTTTAGTGCTATGTAAGCATTTTCTTCTTCTTCTGCGTCTAAAAATTCAATAATACCATTCTTAATCAAGTCATCCCATTTCATCTCTCCTTTTTTCAATTTTTCCACATGTTCTTCGGTTAGTTTTGACTTTCCATTTTCTACAATTATCAACGGTCTCCTTACCCTTCCTGAATCGGTAAGGATTCTTATCTCATCTAAATCTTTATAATAAGCAATGTTTACTTGACTAGATATAAGTCCATTTCTTCTCTCTTCTTTAATTTTCTCAACTATTTTTTCTGGTTCATTCGTTGAACCTATGTATTTCCCGTCTAGAAATATATCAGTCATTCACCCACCCTTCAAAATATTTAAGACTGCTTTCTTTTCCTTTTCTCCCAACCCACTGGTTACTTCAGCCATCAAAGCCAGGTACTTTCTTAAACCTATAGTCGCACCTTCAGGTGTTTCGCTTGTGCATAATTTTCCCCAATGAGTAGGGTGAAGCTCTCTTGCCTCAAAATGTTCTTGAGTTGATGTTAGAGGTGATAACACATTCCTCATGTGTGAAATTGTTTTTGTATAACTTCCTCTTTCAAGTCTTTGACTAACTCCTGTTCTTCCTCCCACCCATGAACCTATTGCTAAAGCAGAAACTATCTGATTAGTTAGAACATTTGATTCAACTATTGCCTGAAGTGGGGGCAGTCTTCCTCTTTTTGTTAGTTTTTGATAGTTGTAAGTTATTCTTGTGATTAGTCCCCATTTTCCAAGAAGTATTGACCTAAGCAGGATTTCTAAAAGGTCTCCGGCCAACTTAAGTCTTTTGTTTGAATAATGGTCTAAATCGTCTTCTTCAATTTTACCTATGTGTAGTTTGATTAGTTTACCAACCGCCTTTGCTAAAAATATAGCTTTTTCCATTCTATTTTCAGGATTTTGACCTAGATGGGGTAGCAAATATCTGTCAATAAGCTTAATCGCTCTATCCATCCTGTATTCCTTTTGAGGTATTTTTAGATGTTTCCCTATCTCGTCTAAAGCCTCATTTTTGGTAGAGATGTCACTTTCATAAAGGTTGACATAAAACTCTTCTTGAACTTCTGGGTCTGTTGAAAGTGCAGTTATAATGTCTTTATCTGACTCCAAGCCCAATGCTTTAAGGAGTATGACTACTGGCAGTCTTGTTATGTTAGCAAAACTTATAAGAATTATTCCATCATTCTTCCTTTCTAGTAAATGTCTTTGGATATAACCATCTTTTTCAGAATGTATTCTTGCAATCTCTGAAACATTTCCCGTATCAACTTTTGACACAATTATCCTGTTTGGGGCAATTTCTTCAACAAGGACAAGAATTCTTTCTGTCCCGTTGATTATAAAGTATCCTCCAGGGTCTTCTGGGTCTTCACCTGCTTCTATAAGCTCTTGTTTTGACATCGAAGAAAGTGGACAAATTTTTGACTTGACCATAACTGGCATGTCTCCAAAATTAACAACAACACTTTCGCTTTCTATGTTGTTAAGTATCGGTGTCATTTCCATGTACATAGGAGCTGAGTAGGTTAAGTTTCTTATTCTTGCTTCCATGGGTAATATTGGCCTAGTTGAACCGTCAGCCTCTTTAACTGTTGGTTCACCAATTTTAAACTCCCCAAGCTTTATTTTAAACTCCCCAAGCTCTGGAACTTCTGGTTTGATGACACCTATTTCTGAAAGAACTTTTGGTATCCTTCTTGTTATAAAATCGTTATATGAATCTATCTGAAACCTTACAAAACCTTTCTCTTTAGTAAAAACATCTAACAACGTGAGGAATGTTTCGTTCAAAAATTCACCCCCTTACAACTACCCTATAATATTCACTAACCTCAGCTGTAGGGCTTTTCCTTATAATTTTTATAATATCTCCAACTTTTGCATTTATAGCTTTTGCCATAGGGTCTGAAGACAAGATTCTTGGTAAATCCTTAAGTGATATACCATAATTTTTCAAAAGCTCCTCTTTTTCTTTCTCACTCAACAAAATGTGTTTTGGAACCAGCTCATGCTTTTCTATCTCCATATTCTCACCAAGCGCCTCGGACGGGATTTGAACCCGTGTCGCGAGCGTGACAGGCTCGTATGCTTAGCCTCTCGATTAGGCCACTACACCACCGAGGCAAATTTATTTCATTGAATTCAGAGGAAAAGTCATTATTCTCTATTTTTACTTTGATATAGACACCGATTTTAAATTGTTGGCAGCGCCCTGGAGTTCCCTTCCTTTCGGAAAGTACAACCCAGATCGCTAAGGGGCTTAATTACTGTGTTCGGAATGGGAACAGATGTTTCCCCCTTGCTTTGGCCGCCAACGATATATTTATGATATTTGGAATTTAAAAACTTTTAAGTTTTTCGGTTTTTTCTTTAAAAAATAAAGTCCCCGCTGGGAGAGTTGAACTCCCAACCTACCGGTCTTGACCGAGCGATAGCTACCAGCAAGTGCCATAGCACTCGCCTACAGCCGGTCGCTCTACCATTGAGCTAAGCGGGGTTATATTAAAAAATGTAAGCAGGATTTTTTAAATTTTTTATGCTTTAATTAATATGGACTTTGAGACAATACTTTTTACTTCTTTTTTCTTATCTAAATACTTAACATAAGCGTTTGGTAATTTAAAGGTTCCGCTGATTTCCATTTTTGGCTTGATCCTGTAAGTTAGGACTCTTTCTTCAAGAGGTTTTAACAAGTTAAACTTCCATGATAGCACAGTCCCACCCTTAACTTTTTTTATCGACTCTGGTCTAACTGTGTCAAATCTTTCACTAACTTCGAACAAAGCTGGAACAAAATCTTTCACCTCAACATTTTCTATCTCATGCCTACTTTTATTTTTAATCTCTAGGGCAATGGTCATTTCTTTTCCTAAGGTTGGGGTTATCGGTTTGTACTTTTTAACTATTGTTGGCCCGTATACAAACTTGAAGGCAAGTATAACTACAATAACAGTGCCTAAAGCAAACAACCAAACATAAAGAAGTTTTATCTCATATTTTATCATTACTTCTTCTCCTGGTCTAACATTCTCAAAACTCCATTCATACTCTATCCAACCATCTTTTGTTGTTTCAAGCGTTGGCTCGAATTCTGTGAAGAAAAGGTTTTTGACAAAACTTGGAATAGAAGTTGTTATTTTTATAGGAGTTGGAAGGTTCCCTTCATTCTTAACTTTTACTGTTGTTACCGCGGAAAGTATTCCTATATCAGTCCAACTGTAAGTCGAAGTTTTATTGACTATTTTCATCCTAATAGTTTCTTCTTTCTTTGCTTTCAGGTTGTTTAGTTCGTCCTTAAGTAAAACTTCTATTTTATAGATTCCTGGACTTGCGTATTTGCTAAAGTTATAAACATAACTTAGGATTTTTGTCGATTTTTGTATTACTGGTTGAACAGTTTCATCAAAACTCCCAACAGTTTGGTTTTCTAGTTTGATGTTGACTTGGATGAAAAATTGAGGTGAAAGTTTTGAAGTCGGGTTGGTAAGGTATGTTGTTATTTTTAAAGATTCGTTTGGTTCTATTTCTCCGTATTTGTCTAACTTAAAATCAGAAATACATACTGTAAAATATCTTAGAACAGTTAATAAAATATTTCGAGAGGTTGAGGCATTGGTTGTTGTTGAACTGGCAGAAATTTCAAACTGAATTGTCGATTCATCAGCACACTCAGGAGCTGAAAAGTAAATTTTTGTGCTTCCGTTGCTTTTAGGGCTTATTCTAAGGCTTGGGTTTTCTATGCTAGTAATCACGTCGCCTAACTGAGGTGGCCATACTGTCACAGAAAAAGTGTCGGTAAAGTTTTGGTTGTTAAAAACGGTTACTTCTATTGAGCCAGTTTTTCCTGCGTATATTTTTGTTTGTGTTGTTTCTACAAAAAGTTGAACATCTTGCGCATGAACAGAAGGAATTAACAAAAGTATTACTAATATTGAAAAAAGAAGCAACTTCTTCACATCTCTCGACCTATTATAATTTATTAGATTTAATATTTATTTAGCTAACTTTTTGATGAATTCTTCAAAGCTAACTTTCTTTGTTGGTTTTTTCTCCTTAACTTTTAGCTTTTTTAAGGCTTCTCTCAAGTAACTTTCTAGCGGTTTAAACTCAATTTCATACTTCCCACCAAACTTGTTAAGATAAGTTAGATTTTCAAAAGGAATTCTTGGCGGAGCTTCTGGCTTTTCATCAGGATATCCGATTGGAATTATAGCAAAAGGTCTTATATTCTCTGGTAGTTCAAGAATAAACTTAACTTCTTCTTCATCAAAAGCACCAACCCAACAAGAGCCTAAGCCTAAAGCATAGGCTGCTAACATCATGTTTTGAATTGCTGCTGCTGTATCTTGAGCTGAATAAAGTCTTTCTCCTCTTTCCTCGTATCTTAAGCTTATTTTTTTCAAGTCAGAGCAAACAACTATAACTACTGGCGCTTCTACTATAAAATCTTGATCTAAAGCAGCTTTTGCTAATTTCTTTCTTATTTCTTCATCTTTCACAACGATGAAGACCCAGTCTTGTGTGTTTCCTGCTGATGGAGCTTGGGTAGCACAAAAAAGCATTAATCCAATCAACCTTTCATCGATTTCCTCTTTTTTAAATTTTCTTATGCTTCTTCTTCCGAGTATTGCTTCAAAAACGTTCATTTTCTCTAATTAGAAATTTTAAGTTAGATATAAATCTTTTTGGATTTTCTAACGAGTAAAATTACAAACTTTTTGTTGCTCCACAAACAGGACAAACCCAAAATTCTTTTGAATACTTTCCTTCCAAATCTCCTGAAATAGTCTTTTTTCTAACAAGTTTTACTTTTTTGTGAGAGTTTTTTAGGCAAACCTCACAGACAGAGAAAGTCCAGGTCCACTCACTCATCATTTCATCCTATAAAATATTTAAATTATTAATAATTTAATGTTATGGATTACTCTGTATTAGTCAAAGCCTACAAAGAACTTGAGTCTGTCTCTGCAAAACTGAAAAAGACAGAAATACTCGCAAAACTTTTTTCTCAAACTCCTACAGAAGAATTGAATAAAGTTGTTTTGTTAGCTCAAGGTTTGGTTTATCCAAAGTATACCGGTTTAGAGCTTGGAATTGCTACACAAATGATGATAAAAGCTGTATCAAAAGCAACCGGCTTTAAACCAGAAGTCATAGAGGAAAAATTCAAGAAGACTGGTGACCTTGGGCTTGCAGCAGAAGAATGTATAAAATCAAAAAAGCAAGTAACACTTTTCACAAAAAAATTAACCGTCGATTTTGTTTTCAAAAATTTGCAGCAATTGGCTTTAGTCACTGGCAAGGGTTCTCAAGAAAAAAAATTAAAAATTATAGCAGAGCTTCTTGCCTCTGCAAAACCAGAAGAAGCAAGGTATATAGTTAGAACAATTCTTCAAGAGTTAAGGATAGGTGTCGCAGAAGGAATAATAAGAGATGCTATAGTAGATGCTTTCTTGTCAAAAGAAGGGATGAACAAAGAGGAAAAAGAAAAGATGACGGAGGCTGTTGAGTATGCTTGGAATATAATTTCAGATTTTGGTGAGGTTGCAAGAATTGCAAAAGAAAAAGGGGTAGAAGGTTTGAAAAAAGCAACCGTTAAACTTGGAAGACCGATACAAGTAATGCTTGGAGAAAAAGCAGAAAGTATAAAAGAAGTTTTAGATGAATTCAAAAAAATTGCAGCCGAGTATAAGTACGACGGGGCGAGAGTTCAAGTTCAGAAGCAAGGGGATAAAATTTGGCTGTTCACAAGAAGGGAGGAAGAAGTTACAAAACAATTTCCGGATTTGGTCAAGTATTTGAAAGAAAGTCTAAAAGCAAAAGATTGTATAGTTGAAGGTGAAGCTTTAGCTATTAACCCAAAAACTGGTTTGCCTTTACCCTTTCAGGTTCTTTCTCAAAGAATTCACAGAAAATATGATATCGAAAAAATGATAAAGGAAATTCCTGTTCAAATTCATCTTTTTGATATAGTTTACTTGGAAGGTAAGCAGCTCTTTGATAAGCCGTTTAAAGAAAGAAGAAAGATTTTGGAAAAAATAGTTAAAATCATCCCTGGAAAAGTAGAACTAGCAAAGCAATTAGTTACAGATAACCTGAAAGAAGCAGAGAAGTTTTATCAGGAAGCTTTACAAGCAAAGCAAGAAGGTTTGATGTTAAAAGTTTTAGATTCTCCTTATGTTTTTGGCAGGCATGTTGGAACCATGTATAAAATCAAGCCGATAATGGAAACTTTAGATTTAGTGATAGTGGGTGCAACTTATGGTGAAGGCTTAAGGGCAAAGTGGTTAAGCTCTTATGTTTTGGCTTGCAGAGACCCTGATACAGGAGAGTTTTTAGATTGTGGGATGATGGGAACTGGTTTGACAGAAGAACAATTCCAGCTTATGACAGATGCTTTGAAAGATTTGATAGTTGAAGAAAAAGGAAGGGAAGTTAAAATAAGGCCAAAGATTGTCGTAGAAGTTGCTTTTCAAGAAATCCAAAAATCACCAAACTATTCTTCTGGCTATGCTTTGAGGTTTCCACGTTTAGTTAGGATAAGAGAGGACAAAGGTCCAGAAGAGGCAGATACCATTGAAAGGCTGGTAGAATTGTTTAAATCTCAAGGTTTAAGAGGCTAAAACTATTTAAAATTATCTGTTTCTTTTAAAACAGTAAGGTTTAATAATTTATATATTAAATCACTACATAGTAACAAGGGGAAAAAATGATAGCCTCGACAAAAGTTTTAGATGCTTTAAAAGGAATAGGTTTAAACTTGTACGAAAGGAAGCTTTGGATAGCGCTCCTAGCAAGAGGCAATTCAACTGCAGGTGAACTCTCTGAGATTGCTGATGTGCCAAGAAGTAGAGCGTACGATGTACTTCAAAGCTTGGCAGAAAAAGGTTTTGTTGTTGTTCAGACAGGAAAACCAATAAGATATGTGGCAGTTTCTCCTGATGAAGCTTTAGAAAGAGCAAAGAAAAAACTTGAGGATGATTTTAAAACAACGATCGAAAGGATAAATACTTTAAAAGAGTCGCCAGTTATGAGAGAACTTATGGACATTTACTCTCAAGGTCTTAAGCTTGTTTCTCCAGAAGAGCTTACAGGAGCTTTGAAAGGCAAGTTTTCTGTCTTTCAGCAGCTCGATTCAATGTTTAGAGGAGCAAGCCAAAAAATTAACATAGTAACAACTCCAGAAGGCCTTAACGAGTTGTTTTCAAACCATTTTGAAAGTTTGAAAAAAGCAAAAGAAAAAGGAGTAGAGATTAAAATTATCACTAACAGTAGTGAAAGATGCTCTGAAGCAATAAAAGCTTTAAGTAATATCGCAGAAATTAGGGTTGCAAACGAGAAAGAAATACCGATTGGTGGAAGGTTTACAGTAGTTGATGGGAAACAGTTGATTTTTGGTTTAACCGACCCAAAAAGCGTGCATTCTACACAAGATTTAGTTATGTGGAGTAAAAGTGAACATGCGGCCAGCCAAATGCTAGAGCCTTTGTTCAACTTAGTTTGGAACCATTCAAAAGCTGTTAGCTAACAAACACAGCACGCTTTGACAAGTATTTTGGTAAAGAAAGAGGTTTAAAGGGTTTTTCTTTTATTTCTTCTTTTATCATTTCTATTAGTTTTTCTAGCTTCATTTCTTTCATTTCTTTCTTTCCCCTTATTCTAACGGTCAATATCTTTTCCTTTACCTCTTTACTTCCTATAACACAAAT
>JBMFPE010000017.1:0-10698 GCA_049969275.1 Candidatus Aenigmatarchaeota archaeon
AATTATAGGCACCCATTCAACTTCTGCTTCCCTTATTTTTTTACTCACGGTTTCTTCCCTATCATCTACATCAACTCTTATGCAATTTTTTTCTAGCGCATTTGCTATTTTTTCAGCTTCTTTCAAGAACTTGTTCGAAACTGGTACAAGTCTGACTTGAGTTGGTGAAAGCCATAGAGGAAGTTTTGGAATTTTACCACTTTGTTGGTCTGAATAGGCCTTTTCAAGAAGTGCGTATATGCATCTTTCTATTGCCCCGCTTGGTGAACAGTGTAAAATTATTGGGTGTCTTTTCTTCCCGTTCTTATCTATATAGGTTATTCCATATCTTTCTGCATTTTCTATATCAATTTGGTCTGTAGAAAGGGCTGCTGCTTTGTTCAGGTTATCAACAAAATTAAACTCCCATTTCAAGACAAAGTAGAAAAATCTTTCTGGCCAAATTTCAACTAGCGCAGGCTTTCCAAAAAGTTTGACAAGAGAAACCACAAACTTTTTATTTTTCTCATAAAAATCTTTTGTAAACCTTACAGCAAGCTCATAATCATCTTTTTCTAGGCCAATTTCCTTTAGTACTTCCATAGAAAGTTTAAACCTGATCATAAATTCATCCATAGCTTGTTTCATATCTTCACACATTGCATGCACATCCGGCATGGTAAAGGCTCTTAACCTTTTTAAACCAACAACTTCCCCACTTTTTTCTCTTCTGAAACTGTATCTAGTTAGCTCATAAATTTTAAAAGGTAAGTTTTTGTAAGAAATTTGGGCATCTTTGCTCATCAAAAACTGACCGAAACAAGCTGAAAACCTGAGGAAGAGTTCTTTGTCTTCAGATTTTACTATGTACTGTCTTGCTGGGAACCTGTTCAAATAATTTGCTAAGGCTGGATGCTGAAAGTCATACATTATAGGGGTTTCAACTTCCATCCCACCATACTCTACAACCTTTTGGGTTACAAAATTTTCAAGTAAAGATTTTATCAGTCTACCCTTTGGGTACCATCTTAGATTTCCTGGGTCAGAACCACTTTCATAATCGGCTATTTCTAGTTTTCTCATTAGAATGACGTGTGGAGGAGTTTGCTGAACTGCCCTAACTTTACTGATTTCATAATCTGCGAATTTTTTTAGGTTCGGATACTTTGAAAAATCAAACTTGCTTATTTCTATCAGCTTACCGTCTGGTGAAAGAATGTACCATGAGGACTTAATTTTTTCTTCTGCTTTTACAGCTTCTGAAACTTTTTCTTCTTTTTCTAAAGAAATAGATTTCGACTGCTCAGCTAAAGGATGACCCTTCACTTTAATTTGCAAGGCTTTATTCCAACCAAAAGGTGCTCTGAAAGTTTCTATTCCAGATTTTTTTGCATAATTTTCCATTTCTTTTACTACTTTGAGGGCGTCGTTTGGTTTGGCTATGTTAGAGCTAAGATGGGCAAAGGGGTAGATTAAAATTCTATTTGATTTTATTTTTTGGAGAAATTCCTTAACTTCATCTATAGCCTTTCTTCCTGTTTCTTCTTTGTCTCCTTCTTCCACACAAGTTAGCAAGACAAGAATGTCTTCAAGTCTGTATTTTTTCTTTTCAGTTTCTTCTGCCTGAGCAATTTCTTTTTTTATCGGCTCATACTCAATAAAATCTGCATGTAATTGTAGAATTCTCATTTTATCATCCTTTCAATCATGCAAGGCCTTCCCAAACTTTCCCTAATAATTATTTTTATGCCACCCTTTTGTATTAATTCTAATATTTTTTTATCACATCTCCTATAAGCATATCCTGACATTGAAATAAATTTTATATTTCTATACTTTTTAATCACAAGGTTTAACATTTTTTTGCTCAAAAATTTCCGAAAGTGTAAGGAGTTTACCGAGTTTGGAGCTTTAAACAAATCAGAGTAAGATGAGATAACCAACTGTTTCTAACCCACCCTTCATCTTACTCACTTAATTAATTTTAGGAAATAAATTAAAATATTTTTCCAAATGTCACATTTTTTAACTTAGGTTTTAAATTATTACTTATAGCCCCGTGGTGTAGTGGCCAAGCATACGAAAAAAGTAGAAGGCTCTGGTCACTAGGAAGAAACCTCGTGACAGCGGTTCGAATCCGCTCGGGGCTATTCAAAATAAATTCTTTCTTGAGTTAGGAAAGAAACAGAAAAAGTTTAGGTTAAACCCAATTCTTTTGCTCTTTTTTTCAAGTATTCTATTTTATTTTGTAAAAATTTTGCTTCCCTTACTGTTTTTGCTCTAAACAAAGCGTTTTGAGCTTCGTAGAGTTGTTCTTCGATCACTGCTATTTCTTCAAAGTTTTTCCTCATATGTCACTATTTATAAGTGATACTATATAAAGATTTCGCTACTAAAAAATAGTAATTTAGAAAAGTAGATTGACATTAAGAATATTTAATCTTCTCCTCTATGAAAAAATATGGAGGATAAACTGCTTAGAGAAATAATAGAAGAGCTAAAAAAAGAAAAGCTTACAAGAGAAAAGGTCTGGAGAATAGTTAAGAGAGTTTGTAAGAAATATTGTGCGAAAAAAATACCGACAAGCGTTCAAATCTTACAAGCTTGTACAGAAGAAGAAAAGGAAGAACTGAAAGATTTTCTTTTTATGAAGCCAGGAAGAAGTATTTCTGGAGTTTCGGTTATCACTATAGTACCAAAACCTGCAAAGTGTCCTGGAAGATGCATATACTGTCCAAAAGGTGAGAACGCACCTCAAAGCTATGTCGGTTTAGAACCTGCTATTCAAAGAGCCATTCAAAACAATTATGACCCTTTTTTACAAGTGAATTACAGAATAAGGCAGTATTCTTTGATGGGGCACCCGGTAGATAAGGTAGAATTTATAATAATTGGAGGGACTTTTCCTGCTTTGGAGAAAGAATACCAAGAGTGGTTTGTAAAAAGACTTTTTGATGCCTTGAACGGAAGAGAAGCAAGCAATTTAGAGGAAGCGATAAAAAATAATGAAGAAGGAAAAATTAGATGTTCAGGGTTAACTATAGAGACAAGACCTGATTTTTGTTTTGAAAAACATATAAATCAAATGTTGAAATTAGCTGCAACAAGGGTTGAAATTGGTGTTCAGTCGATTTATCTAGAAGTTCTGAAAAAAGTAGAAAGGATTCATTCTTTAGAGGATGTTATAAAAGCAACTCAACTAGCAAAGGATTCTTGCTTAAAGTGTACTTGGCACATAATGCCAGGGTTGTTCACTAGTTTTGAAGAAGATTTAGAACAATTTAAAAAAATTTTTGAAAACCCAGATTTTAAACCAGACTCCTTGAAAATTTACCCTACTCTTGTGATAAAAGGAACAAAACTTTATGAGATGTGGAAAAAGGGCGAATATAAACCATTAGAAGAAAATGAAGCAGTAGAACTAATAGCAAGAGCTTTAGAGTATATTCCTAAGTATTGCAGAGTAATAAGAGTACAGAGAGACATACCAGCAACACATATAGTTGCAGGGGTTAAAAAAAGCAACTTAAGAGAGCTTGTAGAAAGAAGAGCAGAAGAGTTAGGGATAAACATAAAAGAAATAAGGTACAGAGAAGTCGGGCATAAACTTGAAAAGGGAATTAAGATAGATTTTGAAAAAATTGAACTTTGTAGGCTTGATTATGATGCTTCAAACGGCAAAGAAATTTTCTTGAGTTTCGAAGATTTGAGGAACGATGTTTTGATTGCTTTCTTAAGACTGAGAATCCCGTTCAAACCTTTTAGAAAAGAAATAACAGAAAAAACTGCTTTGATAAGAGAGCTTCATGTTTATGGCCCGCTCGTTCCTGTCGGTCAGTTTAAAGAAGAGGCGTTCCAGCATAGGGGATTTGGGAGGAAACTTTTGGAAGAAGCAGAAAAAATTGCTAAAGAAGAATTTGATAAGAATAAAATTGTTGTAATAAGTGGTGCTGGTGTCAAAAGGTATTACTATAAACTTGGATACAAGCCAGACGGAGCTTATGTTTCAAAAATTCTATAAGTATTTATAATTTTATCCCCAATTTAGACCTATGAGCAAAGCTTTGATAAGAGAGCTTGAAAATTTACTTAAGTATCCTTATCTTTCATGTCCTTATAGTCTATTCATAGCAAGTAGTGTAAATAAAGCAGTAAATCAAGTTAAGGCTCTAACGAAAGAAAAATTTTTATCAGTTTATAACCGTTTAAGAGAGAACTATAAAAATTACGAAAAAGCTGTTTATAAAGAAGTTATGGGGCAATTAGAAGAGCATCTAAAAAAATTGAAAAAGGGTTAGAATTAAGCTATTCTAAAAGAAAATTTAAATAATGGGATTTTTTTCTGATTTGGGCAAACTTTTGTACGAAGAAAAGTCAAGCAGCCTTAATTCTAGGGTTGCTGAAAGTTTAGCAAAAATAGCAGAATTCTACTGGGAGAAAATACCCTTAACAAAAAAAAGAAGGGTTGTTTTAAAGCAGAGCTCAGATGGAATTAAAAAAACCTTAGCAATCGAATATCTACCAGAAACTTCTTTCGAACTTATGGAATATGCTAAAAAGGATTGTTTTGAGTTAAAAAAGAGAGTAGAAATAAGTTTGGAGGAAGAGGCAGGTATGTTGTTAAATAACTTACACAAGAGTGGAAATTACTCTAGGTTTAAAACTTATGTTGAGAAGAATTTGCTTTCTCCTGAAGAAGTTCTGATAAAAATGGGTTATGGTAAGAGAGTCTATGATATTTTGAAAAACAGTTTAAATTATCTGTTCAGCAAAAAAGAGCAAAAAATTAAAAAGGGTTTACCGATAAAAGAAATTTTAAAAATACTTCCCCTTTTCTTTGTTGTTGTGTTTTTCTTCGTTTCATCTGCAACCAGTTTTATTTTCCTGTCTTCCCAAAATTTTAACCCAATTCTCTTTTTGCTTTTCTTATCAGTTTTTTTATTGTTCTATCTTTTCCTTTACTAGCAAATTTAAACTTATAAAAAATAAAAAATAATTATGGCAAAAAAGGTAAAGTATAAAGGAGTAAGGAAAAAGATAAGTTGGAAAAGCTTGCTTTTACCAATAGTTTTACTGGTTATAGTGATACTAGCTTTATACTATTTCCAAAGGTCTTCTCCTGAAATTACAAGTGAAGATGTTCTTAAAATTTTGAGTCAAAAAATATCAAAATGTGGAACAAGTTTTGAAGAAATAAACAAAGTTTCTTTGCTTATAGATGATAATCTGTTTAATTTTCTTAAAAAAAGCTGTGAAGGTATAGAAAATTACATCGAAGCAAATAAAACAGTAGAAGTGTTTCAAACCTCAAAAATTTGGAAGAAAGAGCCTGAAGGTTGTGATGTTTCTTTGCCAAATTGTAAGGTTTACTACCTTTTTGGTTTAGCTGGAGAAAAAGGTGAGTTTTCCTGCGTTTACATACAGGTTGGAAACAAGAAGTTTGAGGTGGAGGATGTTTGTGGGCTTGAACCTGGAGTAAACTTAATTCTTGAAGATTCTTATAAGCAAGGAAAAGAAATAGAATTCAAAGTAATAAACAACCTTAATTCTTCAATCTACATAGACTATTATGATTGGGACAACCGCTTTCTTTACTTCTATAAAAATGGCGAGTGGGTAGAGCAAGAAATTAATCTTTATTGCCCATGTCCATGTGATTGTTTGTTCTGTCCAGCTTGCCCAGCAAAAGCAAAGTTATGCAACGAGATTAAACCCTTAAGTGTTTTTACCTATACTTGGAATCAAAAAGTTTATGAACCTAAAACTATAAATTGTACTTCTGGAAACAGGACTTTCTCAAAGAATTGTGATGAGGAAAAAATGGCAGAACCAGGAAGGTATAAAGCAATGTTCTGCTACTCAACTTCTTACAAGGGTAGCGTTCAATACGGGTGTGAAGTAGCAGGAAAAGTAAGATGTGTTGAAAAAGAGTTTGAAATAAAGTGAAAAAATGGACAAGTATGTTAAAGTGCTGAAAGAGGTACTTGAAAAAATAAAGCCAAAAAAAGAGGAAGAAAAAAGGCTAAAATCTTTGGCTCAGCGAGTTCTAAAGGTTGCTGATGAAGAAGCAAAAAAGTATAACGCAAAAGCTATGCTTGCAGGAAGCATAACAAGAGATACCTGGCTACCTGAAAAAATGGAGTTTGATGTTTTCATCCTTTTTTCTCCAAGCTTGAAAGAAAAAGAGCTGGAAAAGTTTGGTCTTGAAGTAGGAAAAAATGTGATAGAAAAGATGAAAGGTGAATACACTATAGAATACGCTCAACATCCTTATGTTTCTGGAAAAATTAAGGGAATAAGTGTTGATGTAGTTCCTTGCTATGAAGTAGAAAGTCCAGAAAAGATAAAATCTGCTGTTGACAGAACTCCTTTTCATGTAAAGTTTATAGAGAAAAATTTGACAAAAGCTATGGCTGATGAAGTAAGACTGCTTAAAAAATTCTGCGAAGCTAACGAGATTTATGGCGCAGATGCAAAGACAGAAGGTTTTTCAGGTTATGTCTGCGAGCTACTTATAATAAAATATAAAAATTTCCTGAACCTAATGAAAAAAGCAGTAAACTGGAAGCCAGGGGAGATAATTCAAGTTAAAAATTATTATTCTAAGGATGATTATCCTAAGCTTATAAAAAAGTTTAAAGACCAAGCACTAATTTTGATCGACCCCACTGACAAGAACAGAAATACTTGTGCAGCTCTTTCTTCACAAAACTTCTTTAAGTTCAAAAAAATGGCAAGAGAATTTCTAGAAAACCCAAGGGAAGATGTTTTCTTTAAAAGAAAAATTGAGCCTTTGACAGAAAATGAACTTATAGTCTATCAGATGAAAAGAAGAACCGAGCTGATACTTATAAAATTCAACCCACCAAAAGTTGTTCCCGATGTTCTTTGGCCCCAATTGAGAAGATTTTCTGAAAGACTTGAAAGTATTCTAGAGGAAGTGAAGTATGAGTTTAAAGTTTTGAGAAAAGATGTTTACACAAACGAAAAAGATTTGGCTGTAGTTTTGCTTGAGATGGAAGTTTCAAAGCTTCCTATGGTGCAAAAAAGAACAGGGCCAAGAATTTTTAACTTGGACGACTCTTCCAGCTTTTTAGAAAAGTACAAGAATCAGGCAATAAACGGCCCTTTTATAGAAAACAATTTCTGGTGTGTTGAAGTAAGAAGAAAGTTTTTGACAGCAAGAGAAAAGATTTTTGATAGCTTGAACAGGAGTTTAGATGTTCTAAAAGCAAAAGGAATTCCAAACCATATAGCTGAACAACTAGTCAAAGGGTTTGAATTGATTTTGGAAAATGAAAAGATAATGGAGCTTGTTAAAAAAGATGAGAATTTTGGCGTTTTCTTAAGAAAATATTTTGAAAAAGAAAGCCTAATATAAAGATTTTTATATAATTAGGATTGTGATAGAAATAACTTTTTTAGGCACAGTTTCTGGCATACCGAGCAAGGAAAGAAATCATCCAGCTATAGCCCTAGAGTATTATAGCGAGAAAAAAGAGACTTTGCTTTTTGATTGTGGGGAAGGAACTCAAAAGCAACTGATGCTTGCTGGAATTAGTTTTATGAAGATAGACAAGATTTTTATCACACATTGGCATGCAGACCATTTTGCTGGTTTGATCCCTTTACTTCAGACTATGAGTTTAGAGAAAAGGAAAAAAGAGCTAAAAATATTTGCTCCTGAGGCTGAAAAATTTGTTGCAAACATCTTAAGCTTAGGATATTTTGGCTGCAGGTTTCCTGTTGTTCCTGTTAGCATTCCTTTTCATGGCGATAAAATTACTCTTGTAGACGAGACAGAGGATTACCAAATTTTTTCCATCCCAGCATTTCATTCTATTCCTTCTGTAGCTTATGCTTTTAAGGAAAAGGACAGATGGAGTGTTGACTTGAATAAAATGAAAAGCCTTGGGTTGAGGAGAGGATATTGGTTAAAGAAGTTGAAAAAATATGGGAAGGCTGAATATAAAGGAAAAGAAGTTAAGATAGAGGAAATAGCAAACCTGAAGAAGGGGTTAAAAGTTGTTTACTCTGGAGATACAAAACCTTGCGATAACATTGTAAAAATTTCTGAAGGAGCCGATTTGCTGATTCATGATGGAACTTTTCTTGAGGAAGAGGATAGCAAAGCTCATGCAGACGTGAAGCAAGCAGCAAGGATAGCAAAAAAAGCTAACGTTAAACAGCTAATTTTAACTCACATAAGTAGAAGATATACAGATGCTAAAGAATTGGAAGAAAATGCAAAAAAGATTTTTGAAAACACAAAAGTTGCTTATGATTTCATGAAAGTTATTTTGAAATAATTAAGGGAAGCAGCTACAGCCTTGTCCCGAAGAAACGCTCAAACCAAGTTTGCTTAACCCAAAATCTGGTTCTATGCAAAAGGCTTTATTTTCCCTGTTCATCCCTTCTGCTATGCAGTCCAAGTTCAAGAAAAGAAGAAGAAGTAAAATTATCAAGATGATTATAACAATTAGTCTTGCCATATACCTCTAATAATTATTCTTGAAAAAGTTATTATTTAACTTTTAATGCCCCTGCCGGGATTCGAACCCGGGTCAGAAGCTTTTCACTCCTACCGCAAGCTTCCGTCCTATCCAGGCTAGACTACAGGGGCAGCGTAACCTATAAAAATTATTATTACCAAGCTTAAATAATGCTAAAGTGCACGACTTGCAAAGTAAACGTGTTAGCAAAGGAAAATTTTGTTAAGTTTGAGTGTCCAAACTGTGGAGAAGAAATAATAGTTAGATGCTCAACTTGCAAAGCTTTAAGCAATAAGTATACTTGCTCAAAATGTGGGTTCACGGGGCCATAAGAATGGGAGAAGTTATAGTTGGTTTAAAGATTCTTCCAAAAACGATCGAGGTAGATTTGGACAAGTTGGAAGAAAAAATAGAGAATGCGATTAAGCCAGAAAAAATTTCTCGCGAACCTATTGCTTTTGGTTTGGTGGCTATTCATGTTGTTAAAATTGTTCCCGACGCAGGAGGGGAAGTAGAAAAGCTGGAAAAAAAACTGAAAGAAATAAACGAAGTTGGAGAAATAGAAGTCACAGGGATAACAAGAAGTTTATAAATTTTGAAAGCTTATCTAATTTTAGAGAATATGGTTAAAAAAAACTGGAAGATTGTGACTTTTTGGGTTTTAGGTTCTGTTTGCATACTTTTTGCTTCTATGATAGCAGGTCATTTGGAAAAAGGCTTGGGAGTTAGTGACATGGGTTTTTCTCTGGCTTTGCTAATTGCTTTTGTTCTTTTTCTAGTAGGAGGTTTGCTCTGGATTTCAGTTGCAGTAGCAGTTAAAGAAGTAGAAGAAGAAAGTTAAGCTAAAGAATAACCTACAAAAAGTCTATGTCTATCTTTTCCTTCCAGCTCGTTTAAAATTCTTTTTATAACCATTCTTTTTGGGTCAGGAAGCATCTCAACTCTTTCTTGTAATTCCTTAAAACTTTCAAAAGGTTTTTTTCTCCTTTCTTTTATTATATCCCAAAGATGTTTTTTTCCAATTCCTGGAAGTAACTCCAAAGCATGCATCCTTGTTGATATAGGACCAGCTACGTTAAAAACGTTCACAAATCTTTTTTCATCTTTGCTTATTTGTTCAAGTATGACTTCTTCCAGTTCCTTCTTCGCAAAGTTAGTAAGTTCATTATAGTTTATCCTTCCTCTGATATACTTTACCTTATCCCTTTTTTCGTCACCTATATAGACTCTTTCTTTCGGTTTAACTTCTGTACCCTCTCTAATCACAACTTCTAACAAATTGAAAAATTTTTCACCTAAAGTTTGAGCTATAGGTTCTGCCTTTCTATCCCCAGGTTTTCCGTGTGGGAGAAAATCTAAAACTATTGCGTATTCATCTTTCATCATTTAAACCACCGAGAAAAGATCAGATGTATTTTTTGACTATCTCTAAAATAGCGTCAATCTCTTCTTGAGTAAAGCTGTTGTATTCTTTGTGAAGTACAACCCTAAGCTCGTCTTTATCTTCTGGTAAGAAATTGATTATGTCGGCTATTTGCTTTTCCCTCAATTTTTCAACCTTTTTAAGTTCCTCGGCTAACTTTTTGGCATTTTCAGCATCAAGCTTAACAAACTTCCTTAAAATCTCTAAAGCATTCTTCTGCTCATATTTTAACTCTATCTCTTTTGCTCTATTTTCGAGTATTTCTTTCGCTTCTGCGTTAGTTATCGTTTCTTCCGACAGTATTTTCATTTAAACCGCCTTTAGATGTTCAGGCCTGGAAATTATACTTTTTACCTTATTTCCATCTGTAATTTCAACAATATAACTTTTACCCCTTTTTCCTACTATTTTTCCTATTCTTCCCTTAAGTCTATGATGAGGCATTCCAGAACGAGAAGAAGGTTCTGGTGAAATTACAACTTTTTGTCCTTCTTTAAACTCCTGCAAAAACTTAGTTATAGGTGGTCTGTAACCTGGCTTTTGGGCTAGCTTTTTTCTTGTTTTTGCTCTTATTCCTCTTGATTTTCTGACCATTAACTTCACCAAAACTTTTTTACATGTATTTTTATTACATCTAAATTTATCTTTTTAACCTTATTGCCCAAGATCTCTTGGACGCTAGGCTTAGTTCTCCCCTCATCTCCTGTTATCAGTTCCTTTATGTACAAACCGGCTTCAGCTTTAACCTTTAACACAAGCTTTTTTCTTCCTAAAACTTTCCATGAAATTTCTTTCACACTTCTT